>JAPPNV010000361.1 GCA_028818565.1 Rhodospirillales bacterium
ACGCCTGCACCGGGAGCCGACCGTCGAGATCTGTGCGGATCATTCTGGAAGCAGTCCCATAACCCGTCAACGGCTTCCGATCCTCGGGTTGACGCATGAGCGTCCGCGTCCCCGGGAAAGGGGCTGCGCGGGGCAGGTGCGTAGATCGGATCACGGATGGGAGAAGTGCGGCGCAGCCTGCCTCGGAAAGCCATACCGGACAGCGGGGGACCGAGCCCCGCCATCACGAAGGAAACGAAGCCCACGGTTCGATCCGAACCCGGCAGGTTCCAAAGTCGACCCGTCACAGCGCTGTGGCCGCCCATTGATATACCGCACCATCCAGCCAAGTAACCGTCAGAACCCGATCGAACACCACGTATAGAAACCCGCCGGTGAACAGGGCGGCTAACGATGCCGTGAGCCACCTTAAGCCGGCTTCGCAGCGCAGGAAACCGAGCATAAACAGCGGCATCGCGACCATCTGTCCAAGCAGCCAGGACAGACTGATCACCGCGGCGATCCAGGCGAGCAGGCGGAAGGCCCGGACATGATCGCCATTTTCGGCCGGCGGCTCGTCGGTGACCGCGCTCCCGGAGGCCCGATCCGGGGTCCGCCGAGCGACGGTCGGGACGACGAGAAGTGCCCCGACCGCTGCCAACCCGGCCACGCCGATCGCTTGCGGAAACAGGGCCGAACGGTAATCCCACGCGCCCGCCTCGACGACGAGAAAGACGAACACGGTGGCGAGAACGACCGAGACGACCAAATCGGCCCGGGTCCCCGCCCTCATCGTCGACCCCGCCGGTAATCGCGGCGGAACTGCGCGTAGAGCGCCCAGACGGCGAGCGCGAAGATGACCAGCACCACCGGCCGCATCAGCCATTCGAAGCCATAGACGTTGATCGAGAGGTGCAGGTAGCGTTCGAGCAGCGGGCCGAGCACCAGCCCGAGAGCGATCGGAGCGCGTGGCCAGCCCCAGCGTTTCATCGCATAGCCGACAACCCCGAAAACCATCAGGACGATCCAATCACCCATGCTATGGGTCGACATCCATGCTCCCATCAGTGCCGCGACCACCACGACCGCGACAATGATGGTGCCGCGTATCTGGGCGATTCGAGCCAGATAGGGTGTCGCCACGAGCAGCAGGCCGGCGGCAACCACGTTGGCGATGACCAGCGCTCCGACGAGCGCAAACAGCACATCGAGCCGATTGCCCATGATGTCCGGGCCCGGCGAGATCCCGTGCGTCGTCAGCGCGACGAGAAACAGCGCCATCGGCGCGTTGCCGGGCACGCCGATCGCGAGCGTCGGGACCAGCGCACCGCCCTTGAGGGCGTTGTTGGCAGCCTCTGGCGCGATGACGCCGCGTACGTCTCCGCTACCAAAGCGCTCAGGGTTTTTCTCGCTCTGGACGGCGTGGCCGTAAGCCATCCAGTCGACGATGGTCGCCCCCAGGCCGGGGATCATGCCGACATAGACCCCGATGCAGATCGAGCGAAGGGCGAGCCACCAGTGCCGAAGAGCGTCGAGCACGCCTTCCTTCATGTCGCGGGCGGACTCCAGCGCGGCCCGCGAGATGCTCGTCCGATGAACGAACAGATCGAGCAATTCCGGGAGCGCGAAAAGCCCCAGAACCACGGGAACGATCTTGATCCCGTCGAGGAGATAGGCCTCGCCGAAGGTGTAGCGCGGAAGTCCTTCCTGTGGCGACGTGCCGACCATCGCGAGCGCCAGCGCGAACAGCACGACGACGATCCCGCGCAGCGGAGAGCCGCCGCTCAGCGCGCCCACGAGCAGGAGGCCGAAAACGCCCAGCATGAAGAACTCGGGGCTCCCGACGGACAGGACCAGCTCGCGTACCAGCGGCAGGCTGGCGACCACCAGCACGCCGCCGGCCACGCCGCCGGCCATGGAGACGGTATAGGCAGCGCCGAAGGCGCGTCCGGCCTCGCCCTTCCTGGCCATCGGGTAGCCGTCCAGAATGGTTGCCTGGGACCCCGACGTGCCGGGCACACCGAGCAACACCGAGGCAATCGTGTCGGCCGTCGTCGTTACCGCGTATACGCCCATGAGAAACGCCATGGCGCTGTAGGCGTCGAGCAGAAACGAGAACGGCAGCAGCATGGCGACCGCGGAGAGCCCGCCCAGTCCGGGCAGAATGCCGACCACGATGCCGATCGATATGCCCAGCAGCAGGTAACCGATCGCCGGCCACAGGAAGAGCGCGCCGATTCCCGCCAGCGCTGCGTCAAGGACGGGCACGGTATCCGTTCATCCCGGTGGCGCGCCGGGCCGGTGGCCCCCGAGACGGGCGGGAAGTCGCCGCGGTTACCGCCTCGCCTTGTCGATGTAGTCCTTGCGGAACTTGACCAGTGAAGGACCGAGAGCCCGGTAGGCGGAAACGAGCTGCCTGTCGAGCGCCTTGCGGCCGGCGACCCACGCCGGAAACACCGTATAGCTCTTGCGGTGCGCGTCGATGAACGCCTTGTCGCCGAGCATCGCAGCAAACGCGGCTTCGATCTCGGCGACCACGGTCTCCGGCACGCCGGGTGGAAGATAGATCACCCGCCAGGCCCGACTCGTCTGATACAGGCTCCACAGCGGTCCTTCCGGCTTGCCGCCATGCATGCGAATGAATTCCGCGGTCGGGACGGCTGGCTCCAGACCGGGGACGACGATGCCGCTGTCGTAATAGATGGGCGTCACCTTGCCGGTCTTGACCCCGGTGGGCAAAACCACCTTCATAAAATGGGGCAGGCCCGAGGAGTGATGGTGGACCTCGCCCCTCAGCACCGCGGCCCAGGCATCGCTGCTATCCTGGTATCCGGTCTTGTAGTCGTAGGCGATGCCGGCGAGGTCGAAGACGGCCCGGAAAGTGATGTCCTTGGTGTTGGTGATCGACTGGCCGCCGGTCTTGAAGGCGGGCGCTCCCTTGAGGTCCTTGGGTCCCTTGATGCCGGATCCGATATCGGCGCGCACGTAACTGACCGCGACGACGGGCGTCCCGGCCACCGGGACGAGCTTCGTCATGTCCGCCACGAGTCCGCGCTTCTTCGCGGTGCCGGAAAAAAATGCTTGGTAGTTGCGTACCGGCAGGAAGCAGCCCAGCGCGGTACCGTCCTTGGGCGCCTGGGAATAGAGCCAGTTGGTGGCGACGACGCCCGTGCCGCCCTTGCGGTTCTTGACCACGATTCTGGGTCCTCCCGCAAGCATGCGCTCGAGATGCGAGGCCATGAAGCGGCAAATCCTGTCCTGTGAGCCGCCGCTGCCGCGTGAGACCGCGAGCTCCATAGTCTTGCCCGCGAAATAGGCCTGCGCCGTCGCTTCCCAGGACGCACCGACGAGTGCAAGCGCCCCGATGGCGATGCCCAGATGTCTGGCGGAATTGTGAAGATGCATTGTCGCGTCCTCCTTCTTTCGGATGGCATGCCCGATCGGGAAACGACCCGGTCGGGCTGCGATATCGACGCTACGCCGAGCCTGCCGGCTCCCGCGCCCGCTCACCTTGCGTGCTCGCGATCATTTCGAGAAACGGCGAGACGAGCGCGCTGGTCGCTTCGTTCATCGCGTCGTTTATCGAGAAGTGATGGTAACCCTCCATTTCCACAAACCGACAGCTTAGCCCCTTGGCCCGCCACGCCGCCGCGAATGCACGCGGCTGGCGACGGAACTCCTCGGTTTCCCGGGATCCGACGCCGACGACCAGGTCGCACCCGTCGGGGGGAACCAGGTGGATCGGGCTGTTTCGCAGTGCGCCGATCTCGTCCAGCCTGAGCCATTCGTTGCGAAACGTCAGCCGCACCGGTTCGAGATCGTACATACCGCTGACCAGCAACCCGCCCTTGACGACATCGGCGGGAAGACCGTAATCGGCGCCCCAGCTCGTGACCGCCACCATGGCGGCTATATGCGCGCCGGCTGATTTTCCGTGAACGAAAATACGGTCGCGATCGGCGTCGAACTCGCCCGCGCGGCGCCACAACCACGCAACGGCGCCCCGGCACTGGCGGATCAGCACATCCAAGGTGACCCTGGGCAGCAAGCTGTAGTTGACCGAGACGAAGTTCAGCCCCTTCGCGGTGTACATCTCAGCCGCTTCGCAATTGCTCGCCTTGCTTCCCATCGCCCACCGCCCGCCGTGGAAAAACACGACCATCGGGGCGGGGCGCTTGCCCTTGGCGAAGTAGATGTCGAGCAACTCATCCTCGCCGGGCCCGTAGGATACGTCGAACCGGCCATCGGCCGTCGCACGCACCCGTTCGCTCGCTGCCCGGTGGGCGGATATGAATTCATCGGCGTCCGGCACCGTGTGGCGATGCTCGTACTGCCTGTCGAGCTCTTCCCGGGTGTAGCCCAGATAGACCTTCATGGCACCCGCCTGCCTTTGCAGCCGTTTCGATATCGATCGCGTCGGCGCCCGTCGGCGAACCCGCCCATTGTATGCCCGGGAGGCAAAATTAGAGAAGCTGTCGCGAAAATCCTATCCCTGTCGACTTTCGACGACCGATTGTCATGCCAAGCTGGCCGTTCGGCAGAGCGGAGGCGGGCGGCCAGCTTGGCGGAGAAATCGTCAATGCAGCGCCATTCAAGCCGGATCAACCGCCGAAGGCTGGCCAATGTTCCCAGGCTCGTCGCCAGCCCCGCAGGATCGCCGGGTATCGGTCACCCAAGCCGCCTCGAACGCATCGAGCGCGATTGCCGCCGCATGCGGCCTCTCGGCAGTGCGCCCGACCGGTGAACCGTCCCCGCCGTGCCCGCACCCCGGTCAAGACTCCCGCATGACACCGTCCGACCCCGGGGCCCACGCCACCCGCACCGCCAGAGCATTCTTCTTGTTGCTCTCGGACCACCGGCTGCGCCGTCGCTTGGGCCTCTATCTGCAAGAGAAAGGATCTTCGGGCCGGCCGTCGGTTTGGCGAGACAACTGCCCATGAACTAACATTCGAGTCGGGCAACCAGCCGGAGCCGGTTCATGGCCGAGCGGTCCGCCAGCGAACCGATCATCCAGATCGACCGGGTTTCCAAATGGTTTGGAGAATTTCAGGCGCTGCGCGAAATCAGCCTGTCTGTGAACCTGGGCCAGCGCATCGTGGTCTGCGGCCCCTCGGGGTCGGGCAAGTCGACCATGATCCGGTGCATCAACCGCCTGGAGGCCCACGATGCCGGCCGGATCGTCGTCGACGGCGTCGAGCTTACCGACGACATGAAGAACCTGCTCGAGGTGCGCCGTAACATCGGCATGGTGTTCCAGCAGTTCAACCTGTTCCCCCACTTGACCGTGCTCGACAACCTGACCCTGTCGCCCGTCCGGGCTCGCAAGATGGCCAGGGCTGAGGCAGAGGCGTTGGCCCTCCACTATCTGGAGCGGGTGCACATCCCGGAGCAGGCGGCCAAGTACCCGAGTCAGCTCTCGGGTGGTCAGCAACAGCGCGTGGCGATCGCGCGTAGCCTCTGCATGCAGCCCAAGATCATGCTGTTCGATGAGCCCACCTCGGCGCTCGACCCCGAGATGATCAAAGAAGTGCTCGACGTCATGATCGAGCTCGCCGAGGACGGCATGACCATGCTGGTCGTGACCCACGAGATGGGCTTCGCCCGCACGGTTGCCGACATGATGGTGTTCATGGACGAGGGCGAGATCGTCGAGGCGGCACGGCCGGACATATTCTTCGCCGATCCGGCGAACGACCGCACCAAGCTGTTTTTGGGCCAGATTCTCTCGCACTGATCGTCGGGTCACGCCCGATGCCGTCCCATCCGCGCTTCCATCTTGCGGAACACCAGCGAGATGCCGAAGCAGATCGCGAAGTACATGCCGGCCACGGTGATCCAGATTTCGAACACCCGCATGGTCGAGGTGCCCACCTCGATCGCCATGAAGGTGAGCTCCTGAATGGAAATCAGCGACACGATCGCCGAATCCTTGATCAGGGTGATGAACTGGTTGGCGAGCGGCGGCACGATGCGTTGGATCGCCTGGGGCATGATCACGTAGCGCATGAGCTGGTAGCGGGACAGACCGACGCTGGTGCCCGCCTCCCACTGCCCCCGCGGGATGGACTGGATTCCGGCGCGCACGATCTCCGTCAGATAGGCGCCTTCGAACATGCACAGGCAGATCAGCCCCGAGGTGAAGTTGACGAGCAGCTTGGGATCGCCGAACAGGACCGAGACGACTTCGAGGGTGCCCGGCGAGGCGGAGTAGATCCATTCCTCGATGCCGAGCAGCGGCATGATCTGGCTGGAGATGAAGAAATAGAAGACGAAGATGAACACCAGAGGCGGCAGGTTGCGGATGAGCTCCACGTAGAGCCGGGAGACCATGCGCAGGAACAGGCTGTCGGCAACCCGGCACAGGCCCATGACCAGCCCGATGAGCGCCGCCAGGATGGTTCCCCAGAAGGCCAGCCGGATGGTGGTCAGGAAACCCTGGACGAGGAGGTTGGTGACCCAGCGGGACTCCTCGTCGTCCCAGCGCACCAGATAGGCGGGGATCACCGACCAGTCCCACTTGTAGACAAGCACCGTATCCACCCGGTAGGCGATATAGACGGCAAACGCCGCGACGCCCGCCAGGACCGCCAGGTCCAGCCAGTGCAGGCGCCGCTTGCCTCCGGATGCGCCGTTCACGACTCCACCTTCACCTTGTGCTCCAGATAGGTCACGAAGGACGACAGGCTTACCGTGATGACCAGATACATGGCCGCCACCGTGAACCAGATCTCGAAGCTCAGGAAGGTATCCGAGATCACGTTTCGCCCCTGGGTGGTGAGGTCGGCGACCGCGATTACGCTGACGATCGCCGAATGCTTGATCAGGTTGACGATCTGTCCGGTCAGCGGCGGCAGCATCAGCGGGATCGCCTGCGGCAAGACCACGTAGCGGTAACTGTCACGCCGCGAGAGGCCGATCGAGTCGCTCGCCTCCCACTGGCCCTTGTCGACCGAGAGAATTCCCGCGCGCACGATCTCGGCGACGAAGGTGCCCTCATAGGCGGTCAGGCACAGCACGCCGGTCCAGAACCGGTCGATGCCGAGTATCGGCGAGAACACGAAATAGAAGAGATAGAGCTGAACCAGCAGCGGCGTGTTGCGGATCACCTCCAGATAGGTGGTCGCGAGCGCATGGCCGATCAGCGAATCGGACATCCGCAGGATGGCCGTCACCAGCCCGGTCAAGAGGGTGAACACAATGCACCAGGCCGCCAGCTCGAGGGTCACGCCCAGCCCGACGATGAGCTCGCCCCAGATCAGGTCGCCGTCGACGACCCGGTAGAAGAATGGCGGCACGCGATACCACTGCCAATTGTATTCGAGGGAGTCGGCCCCGCGCAGGATCAGCCAGATAAAGAACGCCCCGAAGAGTGCGAATTGGCCGAGGTCGATGAGGGGCGAGCGTCGGCCCAGAAGCGGGGTGCTCTTGCGCGGTGGCGGCTCGCCGGGTTTGCCGATGCCGTTCGATCCTCCCCGCAAGGCGCGACCTACGCCTAGGCTTCGGGCGCCGCGGTGCGTTCCGCGATCATGCGGTAATGCTCGATCCGGCGGTGCTTGGCGAAATTGAACAGGGTGGCCTTGTAGTGATCGCGAGCGCCCAGGTCGCAGGTGGCGACCACCAGCTCGTCGCCGAGGGTCTCGGCCTGGGCGACGATCTCGCCGGTGGGGGCGGCGATCAGACTGCCGCCCATCATGTTCACCCCTTCCTCGCGGCCCGCCTTGGCGACCCCGACCACCCAGGCGCTGTTGTGGAAGGCGCCGGCCTGCATGCTCAGCGCATTCTGGAACGACCGGGTCTCGGGTGTCTCGCGTCCCGCGGTATCGCTGAGCGTCGTGTTGTAGCCGAGCAGGACCAGCTCCACCCCTTGCAGGGCCATGACCCGGTAGGTCTCGGGCCAATGACGGTCGTTGCACAGGCAGAGACCGATATTGCCGCCCATGCTCCGGGCGACGGGAAAGCCGAGATCTCCAACTTCGAAGTAGCGCTTCTCGAGCTGCTGGAACGGCTGCGCCGGGCGATGATCCGCGTGTCCCGGGAGGTGCACCTTGCGGTACTTGGAGACGATCCCGCCGGTGCCGTCGACCAGCACCGCCGAGTTGTAGCGGTGCCGGTGCTCGCCCTCCCCCGCGATCTCGCCATAGCCGAGATAGAAGCCGATACCGAACCGCGCCGCCGCGTCGAACAGGGGTTGGGTGTCGGGGCCCGGCATCCGGGTCTCGAAAAAGCCGTCGATCTCCTCCTGGTCCTCCATGTAGAGGAGCGGGAAATAGGTGGTGAGCGCGAGCTGCGGGTAAACGACCAGGTGGCAACCCCGCTCCTTGGCCCGGCGCATCAGCGCCACCATGCGCTCCACCACGGGCTTGCGCGCATCGCCCGCCTGGACCGGCCCCATCTGCGCCGCGCCGATCGTGATCGTCCGTTCGCTCATCCTGTCGCCTCCTAATCCCGGGCTTCGGCGACGATCCAGGACTCGAAGCAGCAATTGCCCGACAGGGACTGGCAGCCGATGGTGGCCCGCGGGCAGATGGCGATTTCGCCGAAGACCTCCACCATGACGTCGGTGAGACCGGCCGCGACAAGGTTCACGTCGACAAAGTCCGGCGCCGCGGCCACGAAGTTGAGCGACTTGACGATGGCCGCCACCCGGTCCAGATCGCCCAGCGCCTGCTTCAGCCCGGCGATCGCGTTGATGCCGGTGATGCGCGCCGCCTCGTAGCCCTGCTCCAGCGTGAGGTCCCCGCCCACCCGGCCCGGCAGGACCGCCTCCCCGTTGACCAGCGGCATGTGTCCAGACAGGTGGATCACGTTGCCCACCCGGTGATAGGGCTTCATGGTGCCGTAGACGGTCGCGCCGTAATAGCCTTCGGACTCGAAGTCGGGAATCTCGATCCCGAGCTCCCGAAGTCGGTTCTCGACCCGCATGGATGTTTCTCCCCTCTCGGCCGCCCCTCAGGCGATCTCACCCACCCGCCGGGCGAACTCCTTCTTGCGTTCCTCGGGCGGGAGACTCGCGGTGTCCAGATTGATCCGCGCGACCTTGTCGCCCACCTCCCGCATCAGCGCCCGGTCGTCGCCGCCGGTCGGCGGCATGCGGATGATCGTGTCCTGGCTGTAGGTGGGCACCACCTCGTCTGCCCGATCGGAAGGCGAAGGGAACGGCTTGCCCTCCCGCACCGCCCGGATGCCCTGGCGAATCATCCGCCGTAGCATGGTCACCCCGCGGTCGGTGCGGGTCAGGTTCTCGAGCTTGTGGATGGCGATGGGCCGTTGCCCGGTGATGGCCTCGAAATCGCCCGGCGACTTCTGGCGCTCCGCGTAGGGGCGTTCGGTCTCCGAGTGGCCCATGACGTCGATCATGCCCTTGCCGATGCGGCTGCGGTCGCCGCGACCGTCCGGGTCGACATCGTCGTTGAAATGCCGCCATCCGATCCACTCGGTGTTGACGTCATCGGTGGCCCGAAACCAGCGGGTGTTGCTGACCCTCTGGAAGCTCTTCTCGGTCTCCGCGTCCTGCCACAGCACCGGCACCTGGTTCATGTTGGGCATGTTGGATTCGTTGGTGCGGACCCAGATGTGATCCTTCCAGCGCCGGGAATTGACGGTCATCATCCCGATCGGGGTCTCGACGAAGTCGAGGACGTTCAGCGAGCCCCAAGCCTCGGCGAATTGCACGCCGCTGATGCGGGTATGGAGGAACACGCTGTGCACCGGGTCCTGGGTGTTTTCCAGGCACTGGAGCCAGTTGCAGGGGTAGTGGATGGAGAAGGGAACGAGCTCGGTCTCGGGGTCTTCGCAGGTGTCGAACCGGGGAAACGCCGGCACCGCCTCGGGCGGTCCCAGATAGGCGAAGATGACGCCCTTGTATTCGCGGGTGGGATAGGCGGTCTGGCGCAGGCGGTGGCGGATCCGGCTCTCGGGGTCGTTGGGCGTGTCCAGGATGGTGCCATCCACCGCGAAGTGCCAGCCGTGATAGCAACAGCTGATCCCTTCGTCGGTGATGATCCCGTATTCGAGGGAGGTGCCGCGGTGGCAGCAGTGGCGCCCCAGCAGCCCCACCTCTCGCCTCTGGGTGCGGATCAGGAGGAGATCCTCCCCGAGCATGCGGACCTTGAGGGGAAGCTCGCCCAGCTCCGATGAGATGGCCACCGGCTGCCAGAACCGCCTGAGATATTCGCCGCAGGGCGTTCCAGGCCCGACACGGGTCAGGTCGGCGTCCTCGGCGACGTCCGCAGCCTGCTGTCGGCCGGCAAAGATGTGCGGCTGTCCCGCAGCGGTCTCGTTCATCCCGATATCTCCCCAGGCCAAGGACCCGTTACAATTTGCGTTATTCGGACTACCCTTGGGTCGGCAAGGAAGTAACGGTCATCCATCTCACAGGGAGGAGTCAACGATGAATAAGAAAATGACCGCCGTTTCCGCAGCCTTGGCCGCGCTGGTGTTCGCGAGCTCTGCCTCGGATGCGGCCTCGGTCCGCCAGGAGCTCGTCGGCTCCAGCACCATCGAGACAGTGCTCAAGCGCGGCGTTCTGCGCGCCGGGCTCTCCACCTTCGTGCCCTCGGGCATGCGTTCGAAGAAAGGCGAGCTGATCGGCTTCGAGGTCGACATCGCGAGCCGCGTCGCCAAGGACATGGGCGTCAAGATCGAGTTCGTGCCGACCCCGTTCGCCGGCATCATCCCCGCTTTGTTGACGGGGAAGTTCGACCTGATCATGACCGGCATGGAGCTGAAATCCAGCCGGAACCTGAAGGTGAACTTCTCGATCCCCTATCGCTGGGGCAAGCAGGGCATGCTGGCCAACAAGAAGCTGACCGGGGACTTCAAGTCCTTCGCCGACTTCAACAAGCCGGAGGTCAAGTTCGCGGTGCGGCGCGGCGCGGCCACGCCGGCGGAGATCGTCCGCACCCGCTTCCCCAAGGCCGAGCTGCTGCGCTTCGACGACGACCAGGAGGCCGTGCAGGACGTGATGAACGGCAATGCCCACGCCTTCGTCTCCTCCGAGCCCAAGATCAGCTACTACGTGGTCGACAATCCCGAGGTTCTGCACAAGCCGTTCGGCGAGCAGGGGCTGCGCCGCTGGCCGGGCGCGTTCGCGATGCGCAAGGGCGACGTGGACACGCTCAACTGGCTCAACAACTGGATCATGCTGAATACCGAGAACGGCTTCATCAAGGAGCGGTTCGACTACTGGTTCAGCGTGGACCGTCCGTGGCGGCATCTGGTCCAGGGGAAGTAACAGCCGCCCAACGTTGCCGGGGACGGGGCGGCGGGTAGAGGTCGCCGCCCCGCTCAACCCCGCCCGGGATCGCGGCGGGCGAGGACCTGCCGCTGTTCCGGTCGTCAGTCAGCGCCTCGGCGCTGCGTTCGCTGGAGCCTTGTCCCGCCTGGTTGAATCGATTGTGATTTCCCAAGGTCTTGCGATTCGCGGTTGACGCTGTCTGCCGGGGAGGAGGCCGGCGGACAGGTCGAGAGCACTATCCCTTGACCTTCGCGTTCGTGTGGTTGCGGCGGTTGCCGCAGGGCTGAACCACCGCCCGGTCGCGGCCCGGTATGGCGTGAGTGCGGCGAGTGTCAGCCGCTGGCGCCGGCGGGCGCGGCTGGAGGGCGATCCCGGCCCGCGCGCTGTGGGCGGCGACCGTCGCTCGGGTCGCATCGAGGCGCATAGCGCGCCGATCCTCGGCATGCTGTCCGACACCCCGGATGTCACCATCGAGGAGCTGCGCCGCCTCCTCGCCGGGCCCGGGCCGGGCTTCGATTAGGGCACCGTCAAGCGCTTCGTCCCGCACCGGCCGGTGGTCGAGACCCCGATGGAGCGCGGCTTCGCGGTGCACACGATCAACCCGCAGCAGCTCGACCGGTTCTCGCCCGCCGGCGCCAAGGACGACCGCTGGGATGCCCTGCGTTCGGCGATGCGCTTCTTGGACGGCTCGCGGCGACGCATTTGCCGCGTCCGAAAATCGCGATGGGCGTCGGCTCGTCCGGATGTGGAATGGAATACCCTCGATTCCCTGATAGGCGTCGATTACGCGAGGGATTGGCGTTCGGGATGCGG
>JAPPNV010000196.1 GCA_028818565.1 Rhodospirillales bacterium
AGAACCTGTTCAAGAACCTGGGCGACGTCGCCAACGGCTTCCCGCGGACGATCCCCCTTTCGGAGCTGGAGAACCGGGGCGAGTACGACCCGCGCATGCTCCACGACAACCTCATGTTCGGCACGCCGGGCGAGGTGATCGAAAAGCTCAGGGCCTACGAGGCGCTCGGCGTCGACCAGTTCACCTACTACGCGAGCCTCGGCCTCGGCATGAAGGAGCAGAAGCGCTCGTTGCAGCTCTTCATCGAGGAGGTGATGCCCGCGTTCGCGTGACGGCGCGGGCGCTCTCGGCAACAACCGGCTGGCGAGCATGACGGCGGGCGACGCGGGCGGCACGGCCTGGGAGCGGCACGGCAACGGGCCTGCGGTGGTGCTGATCCACGGCTTCGGGCTCAACCGCGCGATGTGGCAGTGGCAGCTCCCGGCGCTCACGCCGCGCTACGGCGTGCTGACCTACGACCTGCTGGGGCACGGCGAGAGCGCGCCGCCCGCCGGCACGCCCGACCTCGCCATGTTCTCCCGCCAGCTGCTCGGGCTCATGGACCGCTGCCGTATCGAGCGGGCGGCTGTCGTGGGATTCTCGCTCGGCGGCATGATTGCGCGCCGCGCCGCGCTGGATCACGGGGACCGGATCTCGGCGCTTGCGATCCTCAACTCGCCGCACGATCGCAGCCCCGCCGCGCGCGAGGCGGTCCGTGCGCGCGTGCGTCAGACGGAGGCCCACGGGCCCGCCGCGAACGTGGAGCCCGCCCTCGAACGCTGGTTCACGCCGGCATTCCGCGCCGAGGCGCCGGAAACCATCGCGCTGGTTCGCGCGTGGATCATGCGCAACGACCCGGCCGTCTATCCGCAGATCTACCGGGTGCTCGCCGAGGGCGACGCGGAGCTCGCCAAAGGCCTGGAGCGGATCGCCTGTCCGACACTCGTCATGACCAGCTCGGACGATCCCGGCAACACGCCCGCCATGGCGCGGGCCATGGCCGGGCTGATCCCCGGCTCCCGGCTCGCGATCCTGCCGGGCCTCAGGCACATGGCGCTCGCCGAAGCACCGGAGGCGGTCAACACGCCGCTTCGCGCCTTCCTGCGGGACGCAACAACTAGGCTCCAAGAATCTGCAAACGGATCGGGGACGGTCGGCCCCCGGCAGCCGGGTTGTTGACCTGAGGGCAGTTGGAGACGATCGCGAGGACGTCGCGCTCGGCCCGCAAGTCGACATGATCGCCGGGCTTGGACGGGCCGTCGACGAAGGTCCGCTCCGCAAGCCGGCCCCCGTCATAAACCGGCACGGCGCAGAAAAAGTTTACGTTGGGCACGATGTCCGTCCAGCCCAGGCCGTGCTCCGCCAGGGCGGTAAGGAAGTTTTCGCGGCAACCCGGCACGCCTTCCACGCCGTAGAGCATGGCGTTGCTGGGGGCGCTGCAGCAGCCGGCGATGGTATCGTGATGGCCGCATGAGTCGGCGATGATCGTGAAGAGCGCCCGTCCCCGGTCCGAGTAGAGCGCATGGCCCGTGGTCAGGCGAAGGGCGCCGCTCTTCTTGATCGTGTTCGGCGCGTAGTAGCGCTCACACGGATCGGCCGCGTCGTAGCACAGGAAATCGACGCCCTGTTCACCCTCCAGGTCGACGATGCGCAACACCTGGCCCCGTTGCAGGCGGGCGGACCACGGAGCCCCCGGCGCCACGACCTCGTCCTGGACAACAGGTAGCGCACCCTCTTCGTTCATCGCCGCGTCCTCCAGTCTGGCCCATCGCCTACCCTAGCCCATTTGGGATGCATCGAATTTCGGCGAGTCATCTTTGCACGTAAGAGCGGGTCCGTCCGTGACGGACCCGCGACAGGCCGCGACTGCGGCCCGCCGCTTATGCGGCGCCCTCGCGCGCCCGCGCGCGTGGACGCGCGACGCGGAGGCGCCGGCTGAAGGCCGGCCGCCGTGAGCGACAAAGTAACTACCCGAATGCGGCGAGGATTCCGACGCCGCCGACCACCATGGCGACCCCGCCCCATTGCAGCGGCGAGACCGGCTCGCGCAGGAAGATCCGCGCGAGCACCACTGTCACGACCGTGTAGCCCACGCTCGCAACGATCGCGTACTCGCCGTTGGGGAGATCGAGCCCGGTGTAGAGCAGCAGATGGCCGAGCGTGTCGAGCAGCCCGAAGGCAGCCAGGATCGGCCAGGCCCGCACCGGCAGGCGCACGCGCTCGCGCCGGGCAAGCAGAATGGCCCCGATCCCGACGAGGCCAATGAGGCGGACCACCAGCACGGTCTGCAAGGGACCGTATATCTCGACGGCGTGGTCGGCGGCGGTGAGCGAGGCGGCAAAGGTCGCCGCAGCGATCAGCGCGTAGAGGATCGTGCGCCGGATCACGGCGGGCGCGTACTCCGGTTCGGCGCGATCGCCGGTCGCCGTGGCCCGCGCCACCAGCCAGACTCCGCCCATGGTGGCGACCATCGCGCCCCAGTGGAGCGGGTCGGGACGGGCACCGAGAGCGACGGAAATCGGCACTGCGATCGCCGGGTAGCAGGCCACCACCGGCGAGGCGAGCGACACCGGGCCGTGGGTGATGGCGTGATAGAACAGGAGCGAGCCGATCACGGTGCCGGCGCCGATGCCGAAGAGCCAGTGGATGCCGTCGAGGCGCCAGTCGAATGGCACGCCCGTCGCCGCCATGATGCCAGCGATCATCGCGGCGCCGATCGTCATCATCGTGCCGGTCGCCACCAGGACGCCCACCGAGCGGCCGGCGAAACGTGCGATGACATCCGAGAGGCCCCAGGCGAGCGCGCAGCCCGCGCCCCAGGCGGCCGCGCTCTCTAACATCGAACCACCATCACGATGTCATGCGGTCATGCGGGGCAGCCGTCCGCGCAGGCGCTGGCGGCCGGGCGGGTGAGGGCGGTTCTCGGGCGGGGCCATGGCGGCGCGGATTATGGGCGAGGGCGCCTGCGATAGCGACCCGACCGTTTCCGCCCCGGCATCAGAAACCTGTTGCTCCATCCGCCGGGTGATGTCGTAATTGGAATAGTACGCCGTGCGTGCATGGCAAGATCGGCCGGGGAGGCGCCTGACCGGCGTCGATGCGATGAGGACCAACGACCCCGGAAGCCAATTCGGCTTCCTGATGGTCCCGAAGTTCTCGCTCGGTGCGCTCTCGAGCGCGATCGAATCGCTTCGGCTCGCCAACTACGTCAGCGGCCAGACCCTCTACGAATGGCGCACCGTCTCCATGGACGGCGAGGCCGTGGCATCGTCCGCCGGGCTCAGCGTCGCCGCGGACCTGTCGATCGGGAGTGCTGCCGAACGCCTGTCCACCGTTTTCGTCTGCGGCGGCATCGAGACCCACCTGTTCGAGGACCCGCGGCTCGCAATCTGGCTGCGGCAGATCGAGCGGCGCGGCACGAACATCGGCGCTCTCTGCACGGGCAGCCACATTCTGGCGCGCCTCGGGCTTCTGGACGGCTACCGCTGCACCATCCATTGGGAGAACCTGCCGGGCTTCATCGAGGACTTCCCCAGCGTGGATGTCAGCGAGGACATCTTCGTCATCGACCGAAACCGCTACACTTGCGCGGGCGGCATGGCGGCCTCCGACATGATGCTCAGCTTCATCAACCGCGATCACGGCTACGAGCTGGCCGCGGCGGTCTCGGAGGCCCTGGTGCTGGAGCGGATCAGGGGCGAGGACGACCACCAGAGGATGGCGCTGCGCCTGCGCCTTGCGGTCAGCCAGCCCAAGCTTCTCTCCACCATCAACCTGATGTCGGAGAACATCGAGGCGCCGCTCAGCCAGACCGAACTCGCGCAGGAAATCGGCCTCTCGACCCGTCAGCTTGAACGCTTGTTCCTCAAGTACCTGAACTGCACGCCCAGCCGCTACTACCTGGAAATGCGACTCAACCGCGCCCGGGCCTTGCTGCAGCAGACCTGTATGTCCGTGACCAACGTGGCGCTCGCCACGGGCTTCGTCTCGGCATCGCACTTCTCGAAGTCGTTCCGCCTGCATTTCGGGCACGCGCCGCGTGACACGAAACGGCAGACCAGCGGCTCGCCTCCATTCCGCGCGGTCGATGCCGACTTGCCGGGATCGGCGTCTCTGTAACAGGCTCCAAGGCAGGGTTGCACCGCGTCAGGGCGGCATGGTCGGCCGATCATGGGGCTTTGTCGCAGGCCAGCAAGCTAATGTCGCGTCTGGGACAAACTGTCCGCCCCCATGTGATTGAAGAGAAACCGGGCTAAGGTGCCGCGCGCATGCTCGCAACGCGGGTCTGCAATGGGAGCGTGCGGTGCCGATGAGCGATAGCCCGACGCCGTCAACGCCCGGATCAGGACAGTGGCCATGTCGGACGACGAAATTATTCTCAGCGAGCTGAGCGACGCCGACCTCGTCGAGCAGATGCACGACGACCTCTATGACGGCCTCAGGGAGGAGATCGAGGAGGGCGTCAACATCCTGCTGGAGCGCGGCTGGGCGCCCTACACGATCCTGACCGACGCGCTGGTCGAGGGCATGCGCATCGTCGGCATCGACTTTCGCGACGGCATCCTGTTCGTGCCCGAAGTGCTGAAGTCCGCCAACGCCATGAAGGGCGGGATGGCGATTCTCCGCCCGCTGCTGGCCGAGACCGGGGCGCCGCGCGCGGGCAAGATGGTGATCGGCACGGTCAAGGGCGACATCCACGACATCGGCAAGAACCTGGTGACCATGATGATGGAGGGCGCCGGCTTCGAGGTGATCGACCTCGGCATCAACAACCCGGTTGAGAACTACCTCGAGGCGCTGGAGGAGCACGATCCCGACATCCTCGGCATGTCGGCGCTGCTCACGACGACCATGCCCTACATGAAGGTCGTGATCGACACGATGAAGGAGAAGGGCATCCGCGACGACTATGTGGTGATGGTGGGCGGCGCGCCGTTGAACCAGGAGTTCGCGACTGCGGTCGGCGCCGACGCCTATTGCTCCGACGCCGCGATCACGGTGGAGACGGCCAAGGAGCTGATGAAGCGCCGGCACAATCTGCAAGCCGCCGCGGGCGCCGCCTGAAGTCGGCGCGAGAGCCCAGGACGGCCGCGATGGCGACGCCCGAGCACACCGACCTCTCGGTCGACGAGGAGGCCGCCTTCGCGTCCCACGGGCCGGCCCGTGCCCTGGTCATCGCCTGCGGCGCGCTCGCGCGCGAGATCGTCGACTTCCGTGCGGCCAACGGCTTCGATCATCTCGACATCACCTGCCTGCCGGCCAAGCTGCACAACCGCCCGCACCTGATTCCAGACGCGGTGCGCGCGAAAATCCAGGCGAACAGGTCCGACTACCGCGCAATCTTCGTGGCCTACGGCGATTGCGGCACCGGCGGCCTGCTCGACAAGGTGATCGAAGAGGAAGGCGTGGAGCGCATCGAGGGGCCGCACTGCTACGCCTTCTACACCGGCCAGGCCGCGTTCGCCGCCATCACCGACGACGACCCGACCCAGTTCTTCCTGACCGACTACATGGTGCGCCACTTCGACCGGCTGATCATCGAAGGCTTGGGGCTGGACCGCTGGCCCGAGCTCAGGGACGACTACTTCGGCAACTACACGAACTGCGTCTACATCTCCCAGGTCCGCGATGAGGCGCTGGAAGCCAAGGCCCGCGAGGCGGCCGGCCGGCTGGGGCTCGGCTACGTCCATCGCCATGTCGGCTACGGCGAGCTCGCGGGATTCATGGAAACGGCGGCAACAGCCGGCGAGGATTGAGGAGCGCCATGACACGCACCATCGTCAGTTCCGCCACCAGGGAGGTGGCGATCGGGTTCGACGAGCCCTTCTGCATCATCGGCGAGCGGATCAATCCCACCGGCCGCAAGCTGCTGATGGCGGAGATGGCGGCGGGCGACTACTCGCGGGTGGAGAGGGACGCGCTGGCCCAGGTCGCGGCCGGCGCGCACATGCTCGATGTCAACGCCGGTGTGCCGCTCGCCGACGAGCCCAGGATCCTCGCCGACTGCATCCAGCTGGTGCAATCGCTGGTGGACGTGCCGCTCTCCATCGACAGCTCCATCGTGGCCGCGCTCGAGGCCGGATTGGAGGTCTACCAGGGCAAGCCGCTGCTCAACTCGGTCACCGGTGAGGAGGAGCGGCTGGAATCGGTGTTGCCGCTGGTCAGGAAGTACGGCTGCGCCGTCGTCGCCATCTCCAACGACGAGAGCGGCATCTCGGAAGACCCCGACGAGCGCTTCGCGATCGCGAAGATGATCGTCGAGCGCGCCATGGATCACGGCATCCCCAAGGAGGACGTGGTCGTCGACCCGCTGGTCATGCCCATCGGCGCCATCAACAAGGCGGGCGTGCAGGCTTTCGCCATCATGCGCCGGCTCAAGGAGGAGCTCGGCGTCAACTCCACCTGCGGCGCGTCGAACATCGGCTTCGGCCTGCCCAACCGGCCCAGCGTGAACGCGGCTTTCCTCAGCATGGCCGCGCGCTCGGGGCTGACATCCGCGATCATGAACCCGCTGCACGAGGCCGAGATCGCCGCGGTCATGGCCGCCGACATGATGAACGGCAACGATCCCGACTGCGCGCGCTGGCTCACCCGCTTCCGCGAGCCGGCGGGCGCGAACGGCAGCGAGGGCAGGCGCGGCCGGCGCGAGGGGCGCCGGCGCCGGCGGGAGGGCGCCGCCGTCAGCGCGTGACGGCATGACCGAATCGGCCTTCGTCGTCTTCACGCCGTCCGGCAAGCGCGGGCGGTTCCCCCACGGCACATCGGTCCTCGACGCGGCGCGCTCCATCGGCGTCGATCTCGATTCCGTGTGCGGGGGCCGCGGCCTTTGCGGCCGCTGCCAGGTGGAGGCCGGGACCGGCAGCTTCGCCAAGTTCGGGATCGAGAGCGCGGCCGGCCATCTGAGCCCGCCCGGCGAGAAGGAGGCCCGTTACGCCGCCCGCCGCGGCCTCGTGGACGGCCGCCGGCTAGGCTGCTCGGCGCAGATCGAGGGCGATGTCGTCATCGATGTGCCGCCCGAGAGCCAGGTCCACAAGCAGGTCGTGCGGAAGCGCGCCGAGGCCAGGGATTACACCATCGACCCCGCGATCCGGCTGCACTATGTCGAGGTCGCAGAACCCGACATGCACAACCCGCGCAGCGATTTCGAACGCCTCACCGATGCGCTCGGCGCGCAGTGGAACCTCGACGACCTCACATGCGACCTGCACGTTCTGCGAGGCCTGCAGCGCGCGCTCCGCGACGGCGAATGGTCGGCGACGGTGGCGGTCCACCGGGCGACGCGCATCGTCGCCGCCTGGCCCGGCTTCCACGAGCAGGCCTATGGCGCGGCCTTCGACATCGGTTCCACCACCATCGCCTGCCATCTCGCCGAGATAGCAAGCGGCACCGTCGTGGCCTCCGCCGGGCGCATGAACCCGCAGATCCGCTTCGGCGAGGACCTGATGAGCCGGGTCTCCTACGTCATGATGAACCCCGGCGGCGAGGCCGAGCTGACCGAGGCCGTGCGCGGCGCGGTGAACGCGCTGATCGGCGAGGTTGCGGACCAAGCGGGTGTCGCACGCAGCGACATTCTCAACGCGGCCTTCGTCGGCAACCCGATCATGCACCACCTGCTGCTCGGCATCGACCCGACCGAGCTGGGCGGCGCGCCCTTCGCGCTCGCAGCCTCCGGCGGGCTGACTCTGCCGGCGCGCGACATCGATCTCGACGTCAATCCGGGCGCGCGCGTCTACGTCCTGCCCTGCATCGCGGGCCACGTCGGCGCCGATGCGGCGGGCGTGGTGCTCTCCGAAGCCCCGCACCGGGCGGACGAGACGGTTCTGGTCGTCGATGTCGGCACCAATGCGGAGATCGTGCTCGGCAACAGCGAGCGGCTGCTGGCCGCGTCCTCGCCCACGGGCCCGGCCTTCGAGGGCGCGCAGATCACCGCCGGTCAGCGCGCGGCACCTGGCGCGATCGAGCGGGTGCGCATCGACCGCGACATGCTGGAGGCCAGGGTCAAGGTCATCGGCTGCGACCTCTGGTCCGACGAGGAGGGATTCGGGGAGGCCACGGCCGCCACCGGCGTCACCGGCATCTGCGGCTCGGGGATCATCGAGGCGCTGGCCGAGATGTACTTGGCCGGCATCCTGCTCGCCGACGGCACCATCGCCGGCACCGCCCAGGCACGCACCACGCGAATCATTGAGGAAGGGCGGACCTTCCGCTACCTGCTCCACCCCGGCGAGCCAGCAATCTCCATCCATCAGAACGATGTGCGCGCCATTCAACTGGCCAAGGCGGCGCTCATGGCCGGCGCACGGCTGCTCATGGACCGCTTCGAGATCGCGACCGTCGACCGGGTCGTGCTGACCGGCGCCTTCGGCAGCCACATCGACCCGCTCTATGCCATGGTGCTCGGCATGATCCCCGACTGCCCGCTCGACAAGGTGAGCGCAGCCGGCAACGCCGCCGGCACGGGCGCTCTGATCGCGCTGCTCGATTGCGCGGCGCGCGAGGAGATCGAGGCGGTGGTGCGCGGGATCGAGAAGGTGGAGACCGCCGTCGAGCCCGCCTTCCAGCGTCACTTCGTCGACGCCATGGCGATCCCCCACGGCACGGCGAACTACGTCCACCTGCCGCAGCACGTCACGCTGCCCACCGCGCAGGCAGCACCGGCCTCGGCCGGCCGCCGCCGCAATCGCCGCCGCAGTCGGTCCTAGCCCGCACTTCTCACCACGGTCGCGGTCTGCGTCGCATCCAGGCGTTCGATCCACTAGAAGCGGGCCGAAAAGCGTAACGGTGTCTACGGTTGAGGCCCGCGACGACGCGGGCGGGCGCCTGGGCGCGACCCGAAGGGCGGCGCTCTCCGGCTCACAGAGTGCGTCAAGCCCCTCGCCCGATGCCCCACATCGCGCTTCGCGGCTTTCCTGCTCTGTGAACCGGACAGCGCCGCGCAGACCATGACCGTGGTGAGAAGTGCGGGCTAGCTCAAGCGAAGGCGTCGGGCATGGACGCCTTTTTCTTCGCGATGAACTCCCTGAGCGCTTCGTCCACGCCGGGGTCGATGGGGGGCGCCTCGTAGGATGCCAGCAACGACTTGTAGAGATCGTGCGCCCGCTGCATCGTGTCCTTGGAGCCGTCGGACTGCCACTGCTCGAAGCTCGAGTTGTCGGCGACGGGGGAGCGGTAGAAGGCGGACTCGAAGTTCGCCTGGGTATGGGCGCAGCCGAGATAGTGGCTGCCGGGCCCGACCTCGCGGATCGCATCCAGCGCCTGACCGTTGGCAGACAGATCGTAGCCGTTCGCCAGCACCTGCATCATGCCGAGCTGGTCGGCGTCCATGACGAACTTCTCGTAGCCGCTCGCGAGCCCGCCTTCGAGCCAGCCGGCGCCATGCAGCACGAAGTTGGTGCCGGCGAGCACGGTCGGCAGCAACGTGTTCGCGCTCTCGTAGGCGGCTTGGGCGTCGGGCAGCTTCGATGCGGTGAGCGCGCCTCCGCTGCGGAAGGGCACGCCCAGGCGCCGGGCCAGCGCGGCGAGGCCGAAGATGGCGAGCGTCGCCTCCGGCGTGCCGAAGGTCGGCGCGCCGCTCTGCATCGACATCGAGCTCAGGAAGCTGCCGAAGATCACCGGCGACCCCGGCCGGCAAAGCTGGCCGAGAGCGATGCCGGCCATGGCTTCCGCCAAAGTCTGCGCCATCGTGCCCGCAACCGAAACCGGCGCCATCGCGCCCGCCAGGATGAACGGCGTGATCAGCAGGCCTTGGTTCGAGCGGGCGTAGACCTTGAGCGCGCCCAGCATCGTCGCGTCGAAGGTCATCGGCGAGTTGGCGTTGATCAGGCTGACCATGACGGCCTGGGAATCGACCACGTCCGCGCCGAAGAGAATCTTCGCCAACTCCACCGAATCCGCCGCGCGCTCGGGATGCGTGACCGAGCCCATGAACGGCTTGTCCGAAAAGCGCATGTGCGCGTAGACCATGTCGAGGTGGCGCTTGTTGACGGGCACGTCGACCGGCTCGCAGACCGTGCCGCCGGAGTGGTGCATGGCCGGCGTCATGTAGGCGAGCTTGACGATGTTCTGGAAATCCTCGAGCTGGGCGTAGCGGCGCCCTTTCTCGATGTCGTAGATGAAGGGCGGGCCGTAGACCGGCGCGAAGACCGTGTTGCGGCCGCCCATCTCGACCGATCGCTCAGGATTGCGGGCGAGCTGGGTGAAGGTGGACGGCGCGGTCGAGACCAGATGGCGCGCGAGACCGCGCGGAAAGCGCACCCGCTCGCCGTCGATGTCGGCGCCGGCATCCTTGAACAGCTCAAGGGCTTCCGCGTCGTCGCGGAAATCGATCCCGATCTCTTCCAGGATCGTGTCCGCGTTCTCCTCGATCAGAGCCAGCCCCTCTTCGGTCAGCAGCCCGACCGAGGGGATGTCGCGGGTGATGTAGCGGAGCTGCTCGATCCCGCCGCCGGTCCGCTCCGCGCGCCGCGCCGCGCGCCCCCCGCTGCGGCGACCGCTTCGTTTCGTCATGGTTTGCCGCCGTCTGAAGCCGATTCCATCCGTGAGAATCTATCGCTGTTTGGGCATGGCTGCACCTTGCGGCCCACAGTGGGCGCGCGCGCCGCGCTCCACTAGCGGAATTGCGACCGAATCCGGCCACGCCGCGTCTTGGACTTCACCCAGTGGGTGCCGGCGCAGCGTCTTCTCTCACGAAGCCCTCGCCGGCGCGGCCGACCAGCCCGGCCCGCTCGATCCAGACGCGCTCCTCTGCGTCCTCCACCACCCTTCCGATCCGCTGGCACGCCTTGCCGTCTCCGCCGAGGATCTCGATGGCGCGGGACTCGTGCTCCGGCGGCACGATGGCACAGAACCCGATGCCCATGTTGAAGACCCGGTACATCTCCGCGTCCTCGATCCCGCCCAGACGCTGGAGAACGGCAAAAATTGGCGGCGGTGCGGGCAGCGCGTCGAGCCGCATGCCGACTCTTGCCTCGATGCGGGTCAGGTTGAGGAAGCCATCGCCGGTGATGTGCGCCAGCGCATGCACCGGCACCCCGCTCGCCAGCAGGTCCAGCGCCTCGCGGACATAGATATGGGTGGGGCGGAGCAGCGCCTCGCCCACGGTCTCGCCAAGGCCCGCGACGCGGTCGTCCACCGTGAGTCCCGCACTTTCGAAGAAGACCCGCCGTGCGAGCGTCAGGCCGTTGCTGTGGATGCCGCTGCTGGCGATGCCCACGATGCTGTCGCCCGGCTGCACCGCAGCGCCTGTGTTGACCGCGTCGAGTGCGACCCGGCCCACGGCCGTTGCCGCCAGGTCGAAGCCGGCCTCCGGCACCGCGCCCTTGATCACATCCCGCATCGCGGCGATCTCGCCGCCCGCGATTGAGACGCCGGCGCGCCGCGCGCCCTCGGCGAGGCCCGCGCCAAGGGCCTCGAGCATTACAGGATCCGCGTGCTCGACCGCGATGTAGTCCACCAGGGTAATCGGCTGGGCGCCGACGCAGACGAGGTCGTTGACGTTCATCGCCACGCAGTCGATGCCAACGGTATCGTAGCGGTCCATCATCTGGGCGATCAGGGCCTTGGTGCCGATCCCGTCGGTGCAGACCGCGACGCCGATGCCGCCGAAATCCAGCACGCTCGCGAAATAGCCGAGCCCGACCTTGATCGCGCCGAGGCCGCTCTCGCCCGCCGGCCAGGTGCCGCGCACATGTCGCACGAGCCCGGCGAGTCCGGCCTCGACGGCATCGGCATCCACACCGGCACTGCCGTAATCCATGGGTGGGCGTTCCGGCGGCGGTGCCATCCCGTCCTCTCCTTCATCCGCCCGCAGGCGGGCGCGAGCGTCGCCTATCGGCCGGCGGTCGGCAAGCGCCCGGTGCCTTTCGGTTGCTCCGACCCGCCGCTATCATCGCCGCCGATTCACGGCAGGGCGCCCGCCCGCCGGCAACACGCGACAGCGGGAGAAACCATGAGCTCGAAGAC
>JAPPNV010000140.1 GCA_028818565.1 Rhodospirillales bacterium
CGGTTCTTGATCGTGGTGTTGCGAATCTTCCATTCCGAGAAAAGCCGTGGATAGGCCGCCATGTCGCATTCCCCCCCTGTGGCGGGCACCCCGCCGACCGGGCGCCCTGTGCATAACTGCCTCGCTCCATTACACTCGGCTTGGCGTGGGAATGCCAGTTTCGCGGCCTTGGGCCTGCTCAAACACGGGAGGGCGGCGATGTCCGACACCTATCGCGCGGTGATTCCCTACGAATCCCTCGATCCGCTGACCATCGGCTCGGCCGACGATCCGGCCATGGTCTATCGGGAGACGCTGACCCTCGATATCCCCGAGGTCAACCTGCTGGCGGCGCTCTTCCCCGATGAGCCTGGGCCCGTCACGAACCCCACCGAGGCTGCGGCGGAAGCGCTGGAGTCGCCGCATTCGGGGCCTCGGTTCTCGGAGATGATCGGGCCGGACAAGAGTCTCGCCATCATCATCGACAACCAGTTCCGGCCCACGCCCACGCCCAAGCTGCTGCCGGCGGTGCTCGATGCCATCGAGGCGCACGGCGTCAGGGACGCCCGCGTGGTCTGCGCCAACGGCAAGGTCTTCCCCATGTCCGAGCGGGACACCGAGCTCAAGCTGGGCCGCGAGAACCTTGCGCGCATGGAGCGGCTGGGCATCCCCTTCTTCCAGAACGAGCCGCGCGATCCCGAGCAATACGTCTTCATCGGCATGACCACGGGCGGGACGCCGGTCTGGCTGCACAAGGAGGTCGCGAAGTCTGACGTGACCCTCTCCATGGGTCAGGCCCAGTCCAACCACTGGGGCGCCGGCGGCGGCGGCAAGCTGATCCTGCCGGGTGTTGTCTCGGACGAGACCATCGAATCGAACCACTGCGCCTTCGTGATGTCGCCCAAGACCCATTACGGCGCCCTGGCCGGCCCGATGCGGACAGACATCGACGAGGCCGCCACCATGTGCCGGCTCTCGGCGACGCTCAACAGCGTGCTGGATACGCGGGGCCGTCTCTGCTTCATCAACTTCGGCGCGCACCCGGACGCGCACCGCGAGGCGATCCGCTTCTTCAACGGCATCTACGCCTACGATCGCCCCGCCGGCGGGCCGGCCGATATCGCCATCTGCGGCGTCTTCGCGCCGACCGACCACCTGTTCTTCCACACCGGCTGGGGCTGCATGTCCTCCGACCTGCTGGTGAAGGACGGTGGCACGCTGATCTATTGCAGCCCGTCCCCCGGCGTGAGCACGCATCTGGGCGACTTCCCGGGCCTCGCGCTCATGGACCTGATGAAGCCCTACATGCCGCCCTCGCCCGCGAACCTGGAGCGCGTCTACCGCGACATCCACAGCCGCACCATCGAGATGTGGGCGGGCTGCATCTGGGTGCCGATCTACGAGGTCATGGTGCGCAAGCACCTCCACGTGGTCACGCTGGAAGAGAACCTGGAGATGGCCGCCGATATCGGAATCGAGGCCGGTACCTCGCTGGAGGATGCGTTCGCCGCCGCGATGGCCCGTCACGGGCCGGAGGCCAAGGTCGCGGTGCTGCCCTTCGCGCGCTACCAGTTGCCGCGCGATGCGATCCGCATGCCGGCTGAGATAGAGCCCATGGCGCAGGCGGCGGAGTAGGATTCGGCCGCATGTCAGCCTCGGGCGCCTCGGCCGCGCCGATCACCGGCTCGACGACGGTGGTGGAGTTGCTGGAGCGCTTCCCAAGCGGCGAGGCAGCCGAGTTGATGGCGAGGCTCGCCTGGCCTTGCGCTCACTGCTCGGGCGCGCTGCACGAGCCCATCAGCATGGCCGCCAAGCGCCATGCGAACCGCGCCGGCCCCGTGGTGCGCGCCTTCCAGGCGCTGGAGCGCGGCGGCCCGAGCGAGGCTGAGATCGCCGAGGCCGCCGCCAGGCACGAGAAGCGCGTCGACCCGGCGGCGCTCTGGGCGCGCTACACGCGCTAGCCCGCGCCCGCCTGCGCGGCCGCGTGGCGCAGGTCATGACCTTGATCAGAAGGCCAATTTACCCTCTCGATACAATCCCGTATTGTGCGTGGTACGGCGCCGGAACGCTGGAGAAGACGCGCGATATTCCCTAGGTTATTCCCACACTTTAGCTCGGATTATATCAGGCACCATGTACACCTTATAAGGAGTTCGTTACACTTACTAAAACTCTGAAAATTCTGACGTTGTATGGTCCAGTGTAACGTATGCGGTGGTTCGGCGTTCGAGAGGGGACCCGGAGGGCGGATGAGCCGCGGCGGCACGTTGCCCGCCTGTGCGTCCTGCGGATCCCTGGAGCGACATCGCACGGTTCGCGCCGTCTGGAGCCTCCTGGTCGGGGCGGAGCTGCGCCGTCTCAAAGCGATTCAGTTCAGTCTTGATCCGTCCGTAGACAAGGATTGGTTCGATTCCTTGGAAGTCTCGGTCTATGAAAGGAGAAACTCTCTTGACTTGGAGAATATATATCGCCTGTCCGGCAGTTATGACATTGTCATCTGCAATCATGTTCTGGAGCATATCGAGGATGATCGTCGCGCGTTTCGGGAAATTATGCGTGTTCTAACGCCCTGGGGACTATTCCAATTCACGGTGCCGCTTCCTCGGACGCGCGCCGTCACGGAGGAGTGGGGTTATCCGGATCGTCCCCACGGGCACTTTCGGGTGTACGGGAGAGACCTGATCGATCGTTTTGCCGAAACCAGTCCGGGAACGAGGTTCCTGTGCGTTCCATGCGCCGATCCCGTCACCGGAGAGGCGGATTTCGTGTACTTAGCCTTTCTCGACGAGCGCCGGCTGAACGGGATTCGCCAGGTGCTCGGCAAGGCGTTCCCGTCGCTTACGGTGAATGGACACGAAGGGTCGTGTGCATCGGCCGGGGTCCGTCACTTCGCAAATCGCTGAGCGCATGCGGAGCAGGCCCGTGGGGCGGATCGCCGCGGGGCGGCGGGGTCGCATCGAAGCGCCGTCTCAAGCGGTTCTGGCGCTGCTCGATCTCGCCCAAGGCGCGCGAGCGCATCATCTCTGGCACCTGCTCGCCTGGCAGGACATCCGCCGCCTCTACCGGCGATCCGTCCTCGGGCCCTTCTGGCTCACCGTCAGCATGGGCGCGCTGGTGGGAGCGCTGGGAACCCTCTACGGGATGCTGTTCGAGGTGGAGAGCGCGGATTACGTGCCCTTCCTTGCGCTCGGCTTCATCGTTTGGACGCTGATCTCCGGAGTCATCACCAACGGCTGCAATGCCTTTATCAACGCGGAAGGCATCATCAAGCAGGTGGGCCTGCCGCTCTCGATCCACGTGTATCGCCTGCTTTGGCGTCACCTCATCATTCTTTTTCACAACGCCGCGGTGTTCGTCGTCGTGGCCGCTGCCTTTGCCGTGTGGCCGGGCTGGACCGGTCTTCTCGCCCTGCCCGGTCTCCTGCTGCTTTGCCTCAACGGCATTTGGGCGGGCTTGTTGCTTGGCATCGTGTCGGCACGCTTCCGCGACGTGCCGCCGATCATGACCGGCATCGTGCGAATCTGCTTCTTCGTGACCCCGATCATCTGGATGCCGGAGTTCATGCCGGGCCGCCCCCTGGTGCTGCACGTCAATCCCTTCTTCCACCTGGTGGAGGTGGTGCGAGCGCCGCTGTTGGGAGAGGTGCCGGAACTGGTTTCCTGGATCGCGGTGCTGATCGTGACGGCGGCGGGCTGGCTCGTGACCCTCGCGCTCTTTTGTCGTTACCGTCGTCGGATCGCATACTGGGTCTAGGCACCGTGGTCAGTCTCCAGCTCGAATCGGTCACGGTCGACTTCCCCGTCTACAGTCCCGGCGCGCGGTCCCTGAAGAAGCGACTGCTGCATCGCGGCACGGGCGGACGCATCGCGCACGGCGCCGCCAAGGGGCTGCGGGTGCGCGCGCTTGAGGATGTGAGTCTCGCACTGGAGCACGGCGACCGCGTCGGCCTCGTCGGCCCCAACGGCGCGGGAAAGACGACGCTGCTGCGCGTGCTTGCGGGCGCCTACGAGCCGACGCGCGGCCGCGTTGAGCGCCGCGGTCGTACGGCGTCGCTTCTGAACGTGTCCCTCGGCATCGATGGCGAAGCGACCGGCTACGAGAACATCATGAACCGGGGCCTGTTCCTGGGACTGCGGCCGGATCAGGTGCGCGCGCGCATGGATGAGATCGCAGCGTTTACCGAGCTCGGCGATTACCTGGCGATGCCGGTGCACACGTATTCGGCGGGCATGCGGCTCCGGCTCGCCTTCGCGGCGTGCACCTGCTTCGATCCCGAGATCTTGCTAATGGACGAGTGGTTGGGTCTCGGCGATCGAGCGTTCGTTGAAAAGGCGAAGCGCCGGCTCGAGCAGTTCGTCGACCGCGCCGGAATACTGGTGCTCGCTTCGCAGAACACTTCGCTGCTCCAGCGAGTTTGTTCCACGGGCGTCATTCTCGATAAGGGACGGGTCAAGTGTTTTGGGTCGATCGACGATGTGCTACGCATATACCGAGAAAACACGTAGTTTTATTGGTTCACGTCACAACTATACAGTGAAGCATTTGATGCACAATTTCCAAATTAATATCTGTTGACCGCCTGTGCTATTCTTGTGCACTATGCGCGTCCTATAATGTTTCCCTCGTCCCTGGGATAATCCGTTTTGAGTCCCTCAAGAACCGGTAAGAACTGCTTCGACGAGCCTCGCTCCAGGTCTGCGCTTCTTGTACTCGACGCGCATCGGTCCAGAGCCGGCGCCAATAACGTAGCGCGGTCAGAAGGGCGGAACGAGGGACAGGCGACCTGCAACGGCCGTGAGGCGACGATCCGGACCCTTCGGGCGACAATCGAGGCTCACGCAGCCACGATCAAGGCCCACGAGGCAACCATAGGCGCCCGCGATGCCACCATTCGCGACCTCCTGGACTCCACCAGTTGGAAGGCCACCGCTCCACTTCGGGTCGTGTCCCGCACGTTCAGGTGGTGTCGACGCAAACTCCGCAGAGTCCTCAGACAACTATTTCGGCTGGGCCCGCGGCGGCTGTCGCGTGCAGGAGTCCACTCGCGCCAAGGTGCCACCTCTATCGAAACACTGAAGCGCGTGTCGGAGATCATTCGCGAAAGCCGGAGTCAGCATGCCGTAGGAAAATCTCCTTATCCTCAACCAAGCCCTTACAAGAAACGACTCAAGATAAGCGTCATCGCGTGGGATCTGGCACATAACCCCCTGGGACGAGCCTATTTGCTCTCCGACATGCTGCGACACGAATACGATGTTGAGCTGATTGGCGCGATCTTCCCTGATTTCGGCAAGGACGTCTGGGAGCCTTTGCGGGATTGCAATCGCGTCACGATCAAGAGCTTTCCCGGCGGGAATTTCCCCGCTTATTTCGGAACAATGCAGGATATTAGCGCGGATATTGAAGGCGATGTGCTTTACGTATCGAAGCCGAGGCTTGCGAGTCTGCAGCTGGCAATTCTGGCCAAGATGAAGAGAAACAGGCCGATTATTCTCGATATAGACGACCACGAGCTCAGTTTCTTCGAGAATGACTCCCCTTTGACTCTTGAGCAACTGAGAATTGGAAACGACACATTGGATACGCACGTTCCATATGGCGAAGCCTGGACCCGATATTGTGAGTCGCTGATCCCGTGGGTCGACGGAATTACCGTATCGAACGAGCAGCTCAAGGCGAGGTACGGCGGCACCGTTCTGCCCCATGCTCGGGATGGGTCCGACTTCGACCCGACCATATATCCTCGCGAAACGATTCGCCGCGTGCTTGGCTTCGCGCCTGAAGACAAGGTCATCCTGTTTGCAGGCACCCCACGCAAGCACAAGGGGCTCTCGCAGCTCGCCGCCGCGCTAAGCGAGCTGGATCGAACGACGTACAAGCTTCTGGTCGTCGGCTCGCCCGCCGATGGCACCGTCGCCAGTCTGCTTCAGGGCGTCGACCCGGGCCGGGCTACTTTGGTGCCCGACGTTTCGTTCTCCGACCTGCCCGGCTATCTCTCCGCCGCCGACCTGGTTCCTCTTCTTCAGGACGAAGATGACCCGACGTCAGCCTTTCAGATCCCCGCCAAGTTCACCGATGCGCTGGCAATGGGCGTCCCCATGGTCGCGAGCAATGTGCCGCCCTTGATCGATGCCGCGAACGACGGCCTGGTGGAACTGCTGGGAAACGCAACGCCGGCGCAAAAGATCGACGAAATATTCTCGAACTACGGGACCCGAAAGCAGCAAGCCATCGAGAACCGTGCCGAGTTTCTTGGGGCCTACAGCTATTCGGGCAATATTGCGAAGCTGACGCAGTTGGTCGAGGCGTGGGCGGGCCGCCCAAAGCCTGTGCCGGATGCCTTCCGCGATCTTGTCGACTATCAACGAAGCGCCTTTCCCATCACGACAAGGCCTCGCAAAGTCGTTCCCAAAGTCATTTTGCCCGGCGACCCGGCGGCGGCTGTCGCTGCAAGGGCGGCAGCAGTTCGGCGCAGAGCTGAACGGGAAACACTGCGAACGCAAAGATCGTACGTCGACGACAATTTGGACGTGGTCTTTTTTTGGAAGCAGAACGACAGCGGGATTTACGGCAGGCGCCAGGACATGTTGGTCAAGTACCTGGCGCGAGACCCAAGGGTCGCCCGAATCTTCCACTTCGACGCTCCGGTAAACTTTTTCCGTTCTGCACGTCTCATGTCCAAGGCAACGCGTGGCGGACGATACAGCCACGCACGACTGGTGGCCCGCGAGACCCTGAGAAGGCGTTTCGGGCTCGCCGATCGGGGCAACGTTTGGTTCAACACCTTCATCCACTTCTCGAACCGCTGCGGTTCAAGGGCGTTCAACCATGTGCTTCCAGCGGAAGAGGACTATCTCGATTTTCTCGGGCGGCTTTTCGAGCGCCACCGGATCGGGCAACGGCGGACCGTTCTCTGGGTCTGTCCCGTAAACTTTCTCTATTCCGAAATTGAAGAGCGGTTAGACCCGGACATCGTGGTGGCCGACGTCATCGACGACGAGCGCACCTGGATTGTCACTCAAGAGTGCAAGGACCAGCTGAGTCGCAACTACGAAGAGGTGCTGGCGGGTAGCGATCTCGCCCTGACCAACTGCCAGAGCGTGTTTCGGCGCATGCACGGGCTTTCCGACAACATCCATCTGCTGCCGAACGCCGCGGAGCTCCTGGAAGAGGACGCGAAGCACTGGCCCAAGCCGCGAGAGCTCAAGCGTCTCACGGGTCCGGTGATCGGATACGTGGGCAACTTGGATATCGCGCGCATCGACCTCGACCTGCTCAGGGCTGTCGCAAGCGAGCGTCCTCGTTGGAATGTCGTCTTTATCGGCTCCATGCACAAAGGCGATGAAATCAGGGAGTTGGAAATTTATGACAACGTCAATTTCCTGGGAGTTCGGGTCTACGAGCAAGCGCTGCGCTACATCCGGCATTTCGACGTGGCAATCGTACCGCACTTGGATAATGAACTGACGAGACACATGAATCCCCTGAAGCTCTATGTCTATCATTCTCTGCTGGTGCCGGTGGTCTCTACGGCGATAGAGAATATCGGGGATTTCGGCGAGTTCGTACGGGTCGCGCGGTCGCCGCACGAGTTCGTGCGTGCCATCGACGAGTGCCTCCGTAATGAACCGCTCGCGAGGGATCTGCCGCACCTGCGCAAGGTGCTCAAGGAAAATTCATGGCCCGAACGTGTCAATCGCGTACTCAAGCTGATCGAGCGCGAATTTCCCGGATCTTAGCAGATTGCAACAGGCGGCAATGCACATGGCTAGTTTGTCACTGCTCGACGTAAAAATTCTGACTTCCAGAAAGAACTACGACCACCGTGGGTACTTTTCAGAAGTTTACAGAAAGAAGGAGTTCGCAGAGGCAGGGCTCGAAATCGACTTTGTGCAGGACAACCATGCGTATTCTGCGTACAGGGGAACGGTACGCGGGTTGCACTTTCAGGCACCGCCGTTTGCTCAGCACAAGCTGGTGCGGGTGATACGCGGAGCGGCCTTCGATGTCGCAGTGGATTTGCGACAGTCTTCATCCAGTTACGGCCGGCACGTGAGTGTCGTTCTTTCCGCTGAAGCGTGGAATCAAATTCTCGTGCCCGTGGGCTTTGCGCACGGGTTGATGACGTTGGAGGCCGATACGGAGGTTCTCTACAAGGTCAGCGATTACTACTTGCCGAATTACGACAAAGGCCTGCTGTGGAACGATCCGACCCTGGGTATCCAATGGCCGCTGCCGGCGGAAGAGGCCCTGCTCTCCGAAAGGGATCGGGGACATCCAAGCCTCGCGGAACTCGAGAGCCCGTTCGCATAGCGCGAACGGGCGGTGACCAACTGCGGCGGCAGGGGAGACGGCGTGAAACGAATACTGGTGACCGGCGGGGCGGGCTTCATCGGCTCCTGCGTGGTACGGCGGCTGCTGGCAGCCGGCAACATGGTCGTGACCGTGGACCTGCTGACCTATGCAGGGCACGCCGAGACCCTCGGCACAGCACTGGACGCGCCAAATCACCGCTTCGAGCACGCCGATATCCGCGACCGCCGCGCCGTGCGCCGGATCATGGCCCTGGCGCGGCCGCATGCTGTGGTCCACATCGCCGCCGAATCCCATGTTGACCGTTCGATCGACCGCCCCGTGGATTTCGTCACCACCAACGTGCAAGGGACGGTGACACTGCTCGAGGCCGCGACCTATTACTGGAACGGCCTGGAGCGGGCGGCGCGAGAGCGCTTTCGCTTCCTCCATGTCTCGACCGACGAGGTTTACGGCTCCCTCGGCGACGACGGAGCGTTTACCGAGACCACGCCGTATCGGCCGAACTCGCCCTACGCGGCGAGCAAGGCGGCCTCCGACCACTTTGCGAGAGCGTGGCACCGGACCTTCGGACTACCGATTGTGATTAGCCATTGCTCCAACAATTACGGCCCCTATCAGATGCCGGAGAAGCTGGTTCCCGTCGTCATCCTGGCCGCCCTGGAGGGAAGACCCATCCCCGTCTACGGCGACGGCGAAAACGTGCGCGACTGGCTCTTCGTCGAAGACCATGCCCGCGCCCTGGAGCTCATCCTGGAGAGGGGAACGCCCGGCGAGGTTTACAACGTCGGGGCGGATGCGGAGATGACCAACATCCGTCTCGTGCGGGAGATCTGCGCTCGGATGGACGCGCTGATGCCCGAGAGCCCCCATCCTCCCCACGCCGATCTCATCGAGTTCGTCGCGGATCGCCCGGGACACGACCGCCGCTACGCCATCGATTCGAGCCGCGTGCGCCGAGAGCTGGGGTGGCAGCCTGCCGTCGATCTGCAGCAAGGCTTGGATCTCACCGTGCGCTGGTATCTCGAGAACCGCTGGTGGTGGCAGGGGATCCGCGACGGCGGCTTCGAAGACCGTCAGCGTCAGGGCTTGCGGTTCGGGTGATCTGAACCGATGCGTCGGAGGGTGCTGCTGTTCGGTCCGCATGGTCAGCTCGGGCACGACGTTCGTCGCGCGCACGCGCAATCGGGAGACCCCTTCGACCTCGATCCCATCCCGCGCGAGACGCTGAATTTGACGGCACCTGGGTCGATCGAACGATTCCTCGGCGGCTTGCGCTTCGACGCCCTGCTCAATTGCGCGGCGTACACCCAGGTTGACCTGGCCGAGGACGACGCCACAGGCGCGTTCGCGGTCAACTTGCACGCGGTGCAGGCGATGGCGCGGGTCTGCGCCGCCAGGCGGGCTCGGCTCCTTCATGTCAGCACCGACTACGTGTTCGGCGGCGACGCGGCGCGGCGGCAGCCGCTCCGGGAGGACGACCCGACTGCGCCGGTCAATGTCTACGGCGCCTCCAAGGCGATGGGAGAAATGCGCGCGCGCCTCGAATCCGACGATGTCGTCGTTCTTCGCACGGCCTCCCTGTTCGGAGTGGCGGGAGCGGGCGGCAAGGGCGAAAACGTCGTCGAGACCATGATCCGAGCGGCGCGGGAGACGGGGCGCCTCCGGGCCGTCGACGACCAGACGACGTCCCCGACCGCGACCGCCGATGTCGCGCGCGTCGCGGTGCGGATGCTGACGGACGGTTGCGCGCCCGGGACCTATCACGTCGTCAATACCGGTTCGGCGACCTGGTTCGAGTTCGCCTGCGAGCTCGTCCGCCGCGCAGGCGTGGCGGCCGAGGTGGTGCCCCGCGCCTCCGAGGATTGCCCTGCGCGCGCGCCTCGCCCGCGCTACAGCGCGCTCGACAACGCCAAGGTCGCGGCGGCGTTCGGCGCCATGCCGACGTGGCAGGACGCGCTGGAGCGGTACCTGCGCGCGACGCAGCGGCGCGCGCGGTAGGCGCCCGGGGCCGTGAAGCGAACCGCCGTGGGACTCGCGAAATCGATCTTGAGGCGTCGCGACGCGGCATGAAGGGCATCGTCCTTGCCGGCGGTGAAGGCACGCGGCTCTTCCCGATCACCAGCGTGGTCAGCAAGCAGCTTCTGCCCGTCTACGACAAGCCCATGATCTATTACCCGCTCAGCGTCCTGATGATGGCGGGAATCCGGGACATTCTTGTGATCACCACGCCGCAGCAGAGCCGGAGCTTCCGCGATCTGCTGGGCGACGGCAGCCAGTGGGGCCTCGCGCTGCGTCATGCCGTGCAGCCGACCCCCGATGGGCTCGCCCAGGCCTTCCTGATCGGCGAGGCGTTCATCGGAGACAGCACCTGCGCCCTCGCGCTCGGCGATAACATCTTCTACGGCCACGGCTTGGGCAGAAAGCTGCGCCGCGCCGCCTACCGTCAAGAGGGCGCTACGGTATTCGCTCAACCGGTTCCCGATCCCGAGCGTTACGGCGTCGTCGCCTTCGACGAGAGCGGGCGCGCCACAGCCATCGAGGAAAAGCCCACTCGGCCGCTCTCCCGCTGGGCGGTCACCGGGCTCTACTTCTACGACAACGACGTCGTGCAGATCGCCGGGGAGATCGAACCGAGCGTTCGCGGCCAGCTGGAGATCACCGACGTCAACCGGCGCTATCTCGACCGCGGCGACATGCGGGTCGAACGGTTGGGCCAGGGGTTCACCTGGTTCGATACCGGGACCCACGACAGCCTGGTGGAGGCATCGAGCTTCGTTCACATCATCTGGAAGCGCCAGAACCAGTGCATCGGCGTTCCGGAGGAGATCGCGTACCTGAACGGGTGGATCGATCACACAGAGCTCGTCGCGCTCGGCCATCGTCTGCGCCAGAGCAGCTATGGCCAACGCCTGCTGCGGCTCGCGGGCAAGCTCGACGGGAGCAGCGCCGCTGTCCCGGAGCCATGCGCCAAAGCTCGATGACGGACTTGAGCCGAGCTCCGCAAGGGGCTGTAGCCGCCTGCCGCGACGATCCGCCCGGCGAGGTCAGCGTCGTCATGGTGTCGTACAGGACCGGGCCCGTGCTCGCGCACGCCATCGACGCGGTGCTCGCCCCCGATCAGGAAGGAGTGGCTGAACTCATCCTCGTCGACAACGGCAATTCACCGGTGGAAGCGGCGGCGCTCGCCCGACGGGCGCAGACGGAGCCGCGTCTTCGCCTCGTCACCGGTCATGGCAACATCGGCTACGCGCGGGGCTGCAACCTCGGCGCGCAAGGGGCGCGGGGACGTTACCTGCTGCTGCTGAACCCGGACTGCTGCCTCAGGCGTGGGGCGGTTCCGGCGCTGTTGGCGGAAGCTGCGGCGCTCGGCGAGGATTGGATGCTGGGCTTGCGTGTGCGCAATGCCGACGGCACCGACCAGCGCGGGTCACGGCGGGCGTTGCTCACCCCGGTCACCGTGCTGGTCGAAGCGTTGCGGCTCGACAGGCTGTCTCCCACGCTCTTCCGTAAGCGGTATCGGGCCCCCATACTTCCAACGAATCTGATTTCGCGGCTGACT
>JAPPNV010000459.1 GCA_028818565.1 Rhodospirillales bacterium
TTCCTGTTGGACTTACACCAACTGCACTCGCACCAGTTAGCCTGGCGCACTTCGCACCAACATCGGCGCCGGCTCCGATGAACGCACCATCTATATCCCGGTCTTCGGACAGCCCCTTCCCTTCCAGCGCGACGAGGAGGAGCTGACCAGCTCGGGAGTGGGCCTCGTGCTGCGGGGCGGCGGCGAATACCAGTACCCGACCGGCCCCAGGACTCGGCTCCGCGCCGGCGCCAATGTCTCCCGCCCGCTTCCACCGCCGTCAGAATAACCCCGACGGCCAGTGCACGAGATACAAGGTGGGGTGCGGAGCACTCTTTTCCCAGATTCTCGGGATGCGGGCAGGCTACCGCCGTTACGGTCCCCGGCGCGTTGCGGCCGGGCCGTCTGTCACCCAATGCCCCGACGGCAGCGCACGTCAAGAGCCGCGCAAACTGCGGTCTTTTATGCGTTTCCAAAGCACGGTGTGGAGGCACGAGATTTGGTGGAGCTGTCGGTAACCGGGTTGGCGCAGGGCGCAGTCGCGGCGCGCGTCAGCGCCGCGGCTGCGGACGACCGGCCAGCGACTGCACCAGCTGCACCAGCTCGAACTGCCGGCCGATGCCCTGCTTGGCGAAGATGTTCTTCATGTGCCAGCGGATCGTGTGTTCCGCGCGGCCGGTCGCCTGCGCGATGTCGCGCACGGTCATGCCCTCGGCCAGCTGCACCGCCACGCGGCTCTCCACCGGCGTGAGGTCGAGGGCCGCCGCCACGAGCGCCGGATCGATCCGCGCCGGGCTCCCCGGGTCGACCACCAGCACGAGCGCCGCAACGCGCCCCGTGTCGGTCTCCGTGCCCCCCTCGCCCACGGGGCTCACGTGCAGCACGAGCGGCGGCTCGTCGAGCCCGCGCCTCACCAGCATCGAGCCGCCGGCGCCCGGGCCGCCGGTGCGGGGCAGCGCGCGCGCGAGCAGCGCCTGGAGCCGGGCGTCGTCGGCCGGCGCGCGGGCGTGGAGGCAGCCGCCCTGGTCGGAGACACCCTCGCCCCGCCGCAGCAGGGCCCCGGCGCAATCGTTCGCCGCGACGATGCCCCCACGCCGGTCGAGCTGAATGACGCCGGATCGAATGGTGTCGATCAGCGCGGCCAGGATGCGATCGAACCCGTCCAGCCGGCTCATGACGGCGCTCTCGCTCTCGGTGGCTGCATGAGCCGGCCTCGTCGCTCCTGGGCGGAATGCCTCCCTCATCCCGCGCGCTGTGTCGCACCGGCCCCATCGCCTGTGCCCATGTCCCACATATAGGTGGGCATCCGCCGACCGAAACCCCCCGATTGCCGGGCCGCAATTGCGCGATCGCGCGCCCAAGCCTTTTGCAGCAATCGTTAGGCCGGACGCGCATCCCACCGGGATCGGGGGCTTCACCGGGCCGGCACATCCCTAGACTTCGCCCTCTGAGCGCGTGAGACGGCTCCGGGGGCCTGCACCGGGGGACCGTAACGGCGGTAGCCTGCCCGCATTCCAGCCTCCGCGCATGCCGAGCGCGCGTCCCGGGCGAGACGGCCAATCCAAAATTCCATGCGGGATTCGCCGGGATTAAGCGGGATAAGTGGGATAAGTGGGATGTCGCCCGCGCCCGAAGGGCCGCGGGTGCGGCCTGCCGCGCATTCGCCAAGGGTGCCTGAGTACTAACGCTCGTCACACTCATCGTCAGGCTTTCCCTGGATGGCTTCGCGGATGGCGGCGGCGGCCTCGGGCGAAAGGCCGCGCCTGGGTACGGCCTTCGCCGCCGCGCGCTCCCGCTCGTTGCGGAACTTCTCGCTGCTCTCGAGGCGGCGGAGAACGAGGGCGAGGCGGGCGAGCTCTTCTGTCCCCACCGGCTCCTCGCGCCCGCTGAGATCGGCCACGGAGAGCAGCGCCAAGGCCCACAGCCCCTCGATCGCGACGAGACCCGTGCGCTCCTCAGTGGGGTTCTCCGATGTGCGCCGCCATGTCTCGGCGATGCGGCCGGCCTCATGCCGCCGGCGGATCAAATCCCGCGTCCGCTTGGCGTAGCGGCCGACCGCCGAACGCGAGCAATCGCCGCCGTTCTCGCGAATGAGTGCGGCGAGCTCGTCGATGCTGGCGCCGTCGGCGATGGCTGCGTCGACGGCCTCGCGGACCGGAGGCGGCAGCCGCTCGACCGAGGAACGCCCGATTGCCGCGCCCGAAGGGCTCCGTCTGCTTTCGTCCTGCATGCCGCGATACTGGCATGCCCCGCCCGCCCTGTGCATCCAACCATGGATTGGTGCACAGGGCTCCCAGAATGTGGCAGGCAAAAAGACGCGGAGTCGGCCATGGCAGGGACGGGGCCGCGAAGCAGTCCGGACGGCGAGACCGCGCCCCGCGATCGGCGACCGACGAGGTGTCTGCCATCGAAAGGGCCGGACCGCAGGTCCGGACGGCCCGACCGGGCCGCGCGCCGCTAGGCGCGTAGGCAAGCGAGTGGAACGAGCGCCCGCCGTTGAGGGTTATGAAAGGGCTCGCGCCCGGCGTCTGAGGGAAATGTGTAGCTAGTGTCCTGCTTCTGACGTTCGCATGGCTTCGTGTTGACCGTGGGCCCGCCCCAACCCGGCCGCTCCTCTCGTCATGCCCGGACTTGATCCGGGCATCTCGCTCAGCCAGACCCATCTAACGCCGCGCAAACACGTGGATGGCCGGGACAAGCCCGGCCATGACGTGCAGGGGGCACCCCGTCAATGCGTTCAAACGTCTCCGTCAGAAAACTAAAACTGCCGCACGAACCTCAGCTCCCCCCGCGTGCGCTGGTAGTCGTGAGCTTGCGCGTTGGTCTCCCGCTCCTCATACACCGCCACAAGCTGCGGGCTGAAGCCATAGACCGTGAGCCCCCGGTTGTGGACCGACGCCCGCAGGCTCCGCGTCCGGTCCGCCCGGTCCTCGCCCTGCGGCGTAAACGGGATCCACTCGTCGTCGAAGTCCGTCCAGCGCACTTCGCCGCCTGCGCCCACGGTGAAGCCAAGCGGCAGGATGACCGAAACATCCGCTCCCACCCACCGGCTGCGGTTGCGCTCTCGCTCGCGCTCGGGCTGCACCCGCCCGTAGCCCGCCGAGACTTGCGCCCGCACCGTCGGCGTCACCACCCAGGAGCCTGCCAGCGATGCGTCCCACACCGGCCCGTCCCCGTCGCTCTCCGTCCGGTAGCGCCGGTCGTGCCAGGAAGCGTTTGCGAATGCCGTCACCCTTGGAGTGAGCCGCCGCGCCACCTCCAGCCGCGCGCCGAGCTCGCGATTGTCCGGCACGGTGCCGACCCAGCGCTGCCGCGCGCTCGCCAGCAGGCTCCCCTCCGTGTTCCCGTCTATCAGCCAGCGCGGGCCTAGATGGGTGCCGAGGTAGAGCTGATCGAACTGCGAGCCCTCGTACTCCCGCCGTGACGCCTGCCCGCCCGCGCGCAGCCGCCAGCGCTCCGCCAGCGGCACCTGGTACTCCGCCCCGCCCCAGAGCGCCACGCCGACGCCCGAGGAGGTCAGCTCCTCCGCGTCCCGCTGGAAGGGCAGGGTCTGACCGAAGACAGGGATGTAGATGGTGCGCTCCTCGGAGCCCGCGCCGATGTTGGAGTCCGGCGCCAGCGCCGCGCCGACATGGAAGCTCCAGCGGTCGCGCGCCCGAATCGCGGCGAGGAAGCCCTGGACGTTGGCGGCCACCTGCTCCGGCACGCCGCCCGCCAGCACCGCCTCGAAGTGGCGCCGCGCCAGGTCGTCCTCGCCCTTGAGGAAGAAGGCGCGGGCCAGCTCCAGCCGCACCCGCACCAGGCCGGGCGCCTCCACCAGCATGGTGTGGAAGGCGGCGATGGCCTCGTTCAGCAGGATCTCGCGCTCGTCGTCCGTGCGGTTGGGCCGCTGCGAGGCCTGCAACGATGCCAGGCCGTAGAGGAAGAGCGTGTTGGGATCGATCTGCTCCTGCCTGAGCAACGGCCGCAGCGCGACGATCGCCTCCTCGAAGCGCCCGGCGTCGATCAGCGCCTGCGCGTCGCCAGTGGCGGCGGCGTCTTCCACGGGGGCAGGCGGCGGCTCGGGCGCATCCTCGGCAGCCCAGGCAGGCAGGGTCAGCAGCAGGCAAATGGCGGCCGCGAGAACGCGGAAGCATATGACGTATTTGATGGAAGGCCCCGATTCAGGCAGAGGAGAAACAGACGGCTCCATTCGCGTGTCCCGTGAGTGACTTGACCGTGTCTGCGTGTCCGCACGCTCGCGATGCCGGACGAGCAGAGCTGCCCGAAAGAGAAAGGGTGGCGCGTCGTGCGTGCGCCACCCTTGTAAGAGCCCCAGAGGATCCGGGTCAGGTTCTCATGGGGAACCTGACCCGGTCCTGGCGAAGTCGGCTACTACTCGTTCGCGCCGAAGGCGCCAACCATCCGGCCGTCCAGACCGTATGTCGAGTAGAACGTGCCGGTCGCGATGCCCGGAATGCCGTCGTCGCCTTGCTCACGGAGATCTCCGGACCACATGCCGGCGGCATCAGCGGCCGTGTCACCGATGGTCCACGTCGTCATCTGCGGATCGGTGTCAGTGCTATCGTCGGGATCACCGGCGATGGCTCCGCCGTCAGCGATCACCGACGCACCCAACGCGACCGACCAGTCACGCGACATGCCATCAGCACCCATGAAGTTGTCGATGGTGCCCGAGATCTCGTGATCCTCGGCGAAGGTGGCTTCAAGCATGACGTCCGCAGTGAAGTGGCCGGCGTCGTTGGTTCCGCCGGTCGAGCTGCGGAGAGCGTACTTGCCGGCGGCGCCGCCCGTGTACGTGGCGGTCCCCCGCAAGTCTGCGATGCCGACCGTGCCTGCGTCCGTGCCCCTGTAGGCATGGAACGCGCTTGCGGTGAAGGTCTCGCCGTCTTCGGACTTGTGGAGCCACCAGCCGTAGGAAGCATACACGTCGTCCGCCGCGCTCGTGTCCATGAGCTTGGCTGCAGGATCGGTCGGCTTGAACGTCCACGTCCCGCCGGCGAGGGTGAATCCCATGTCGGCTACGGTAGCCGAGCAACCAACGGCGCGATCGGCAGCTGTGCAATAGTACATGCCGGACACGCCTTGGTAGCTGCCAGCAAGCATGATTCTCACATCGTTGTCGCCTGGTTTGAACGTCTTCTGCCCGGCAGACTGGTCGAAGCTCGGGCTGGCAACTCGACTCGTCGCATGGCCAGTGAGTGTAGTCACACTCGCTGTCTCGCCGGTCGTCGCGTCGAGCGTGTACGCCACGTTGAACGCCTGCCCCTCCGTCACCATATCCTCGCCGATATGCGAGTAGACGACCGACTCGTAGGTGCCGGCGTCGCCGTCGGGCTCGGCCGTGAACATCATGCCTGTCCAACCATGGCGGTCGTCGACCATCGCATCGTCGTCTTCCGACAGGTTGACGGGGGTACCACCATCGATCGTCACCGCGATGTCGGCGGCGTTGTCGCCGCTGCCATAGGCAGCGGACCGCGCGGTTGCCAGCAAGGGAGTGGCGCCGATGCCGGCATACAGCTTCGAGGCCGTGATGGCCATGGCCGCTGCGGCTGCCGCCGCTTCCTCGGCCGCTATGCGGTCGGCCTCATCCTGGGCCGTCTTCTCGGCATCGTCGAGGGAGGTTTGCGCAGTGCTGATCGGCGCCCCCGCATTGTCCGCCTCTCTCTGATACGTGGCCGTTTCGTCGGCGGTCAGGTCCGCGGCATCGTCAATCGCACTGTTCAGAGCGGCGAGGGCCGCGCTGGCAGCGTCAATTTGATCTTGCGTGGGCGCCTGGCCGGCGAGTGCCGTGAGGGCGGCCTGGAGCGTCATGGAAGCACTCGACAGTGCATCCATCTGGTTCATCCGGCGCGTCGCGGTGTCGATCCCGCCCTGCGCCGTATCCACGGCCATCACGGCGGCGTCCAGCATCCCCTGGTACATCGCCTTGTCGGCCTCGCTCACGTCGGCCGCGTTGGCCAATGCACCACGAAGGCCAGCGATTGCTGTCCGGGCCGCGTCCACCAAATCCTGGGTCGACAGGTCGGACGTGTCGATCATGCCGGCAGCATCCGACAGCGCCATCTTCTGCGCTGCCTCACGGGCCATCGTCGCGAGCGTCATCAGTTGGCTGGCGAGCGCCGCCTGAAGGCTCGCGGCCTCTGCGCCGGTAACCATACTCTGGTCCACCGCGTCGTAGGCCGCCTGGGCATCTGCCGCCGTTGTGGCTGCCATGATTGCTGCCTTCCCCGCCTCGTACGCTGTCGGCGGCGGCGGCTCCATTACGTCCATGTCGTCGCTGGCCGTGTCATCGCCACCGCTGTGGACGCAGCCGTACATGACGGCGGAAAGGGCGACGATCGAGCACGCCGCCATCAAACTGCGAGTCAGCTTCGTCTTCTTCATGGCTCCGAGGCTCTCCTCTTGTGCAATGCCAAATGTAGGGAATCTACGACCTCCTACGCAAAGCTACGCATAGATACGCAGGAGTGCGATTTGTGTAGCTAGTTCAATACACTGGATCGGATCATCCGACCCTCGATCCCTCTTGACACCTTGTCAAACGTACGCTTCGATACGCAGCAATTGGATGTCACCGAGTTCCGTAGTGATGTCGGACGGACGGCGCTTCAGGCGGTTCAAGACGAACCGCGAACCGAGGACTTGCCGATGCCCAGGCGAAGCAAAATCGCTCTCTGCAAGACCACCGTCGACCAGCTCGTCGCCACCGAGAAAGAGCTCGTCTGCTGGGACCGCGACCTGCCCGGCTTCGGCGTCCGCGTCTATCCCTCGGGCAACAAAGTCTACGTGGTCCAGAGCCGGGGACCAGCCGGCATCAAGAGGACCCGGATCGGCAGACACGGAGACATCACGGCGGAGCAGGCGCGCAAGCAGGCGATCACCGTCATCAACCGCATCAAGCGGGGCGAAGACCCGCTGCCCGAGGAGGACCGGCCCAAGCGCATACTCACCGTCGCCGAGCTGGCCGAGCGCTACATGGAGGCCCACGTCGGGGTGCATTGCAACGCGCACACCCAAGGCATCTACGAGGGCTCGCTGAGGAACCACATCCTGCCGGCACTCGGCAAGATGCCGGTGCCCTCGGTCGACCGCGAGCACGTGGTGGCGCTCCACTTCGATCTGCGCGAGACGCCTCGGGCGGCGAACCGGGCGCTGATGGTGCTGTCCAAGATGTACGCGCTGGCCGAGGCGTGGGGCCTTGCGCCGCCCAACGGCAACCCGTGCCGCTACGTGCTGCGCTACAAGGAGGGCCGTCGCGAGCGATTTCTCGAGGAGGACGAGTATCGGCGGCTTGGGCTGGCGCTACGCGATCTTCAGACGGAGAGCCCGACAAAGGCGCGGGCTGCTGCGGCCCTGCTCCTGTTGATGCTCACCGGGTGCCGCCACGGAGAGGTCCTGACGCTCAGGTGGAGCGATATCGACCGCAAGTCCGGCGAGATTCGCCTGCGCGACGCCAAGACTGGAGCTCGGATGGTGCCCTTGTCGCCGGCGGCGCTGCACGTGCTGAGGGGGGTCAAGCGGGTGCGGGGGAGCCCTTGGGTGTTCACGGGCAAAACGCCCAAACGACACCTGGCGGATCTCAGGCCCTATTGGCACCAGGTGCGGGATCAGGCGGAGGTGAAGGACATACGGATCCACGACCTGCGGCATTCGTTCGCGTCGCGGGCGCTCAAGGAGGGCCTGGCGCTTCCGATGATCGGGCGTCTTCTCGGCCACACGGACGTAGGCAGCACGGCGCGCTACGCGCACCTGTCGCAGGAGGCGGAGAAGGTGGCGGCGGATCGGGTAGGCGGCAGCATCGACGGGTCCACCGTGCGCCCTGCGGGGTCAATCGAGCACGAAGATGCCGATGACCTGCGGCCTGCGGCGACGGCGTAGCGGAGAGGGTATCGCGCCATGGCGAGACAGAAGCGGATAGCGCTATCGAACCGCGTGGTCGACGGCCTTTCCGCCGACGGAAAGGACGTCATCTACTGGGACCGGGACCAGGGAGGCTTCGGGGTTCGTGTCTATCCCAACGGGACCAAGGCCTACATGGTGCAGGCTCGTAACCGCAAGGGTACGAGGCGGGTCACGCTCGGCCGACACGGCATGATCTCGGCGGACGAGGCGCGGCGTCAGGGGGCGGCGCTCCTGACCCGGATCAGGGAGGGCGAGGACGTCGGGCGCAGCGGGGACAAGAGCGGCGGGACGACGGTGGCGGAGCTTGCCGAGCGGTATCTCCGCGAGCACGTCGAGGTCCGCTGCAAGCCTCTCACGGTCAACGGCTACCGGCGGATCATCGAGGGCCACATCCTGCCGATGCTGGGCAAGATGCCGATCACGGCGATCGAGCGCCAGCATGTTGCCGAGCTTCACTACCGCCTGCGCAAGACGCCGGTGGCCGCCAACGACGCGGTGGGCACGCTTTCGCGGATGCTAAACCGCGCGGAGGCTTGGGGACTGGTGCCCGGAGGCAACAACCCCTGCCGCTTCGTGACGCTGTATCGCACCCGCCGGCCCGAGCGCTTCCTGACCGAGGTCGAGTTCAATCGCCTGGGCGAAGCGCTCGACGAGGTGGAGGCGGAGGAGCGTATTCCGGTTCATGCGTCGAAGGCGATCCGGCTGCTGATGCTGACTGGTTGCCGGTGCGGCGAGATTCTGGGCCTTCGCTGGGAGGACCTGGCGCTGGATCGGAAGGAGGCGCAGCTTCGCGATAGCAAGACCGGTCCCCGGGTTGTTCCGCTGTCGTCCGCTGCGGTGCGGGTTTTCGAGAGCATACCCCGCGAGGCGGACAACCCGTGGGTGATCGTAGGCCGGGAGCCCGGCACGCGGCTGACGCACCTTGCCTACTACTGGTATCCGGTGAGGAAGCGCGCGGGTCTTGACGACGTGCGGCTTCATGACTTGCGGCATTCGTTTGCGTCGCGCGCCCTGGCACTTGGCGAAGACCTGACGATGATCGGCAAGCTGCTGGGCCACAGGAAGATTCAGACGACGGCGCGGTATGCGCATCTGGCGCGGGACTCCGTGCACGAGGCGTCTGCGCTGGTGGCTTCCAGTATCGCCGCCGACGTCATGCCGTGGGAGTGGCCGTCCGGGTCCGGGGACGATGCGGGCTGAGGCCGCGCCCGAGGGGGCCGCCACGCGCTGCCGGCTCTGCGCCGGTTCCGGCCGGATCGTCCTGCTCGCGCGTCTCTTCGCCGATGTGCGCCTTCGCTCCAGCTTCCGGACGGAGGAATGCCACTTCTGCCGGGGGACCGGCGAGAGCAGCCGCTCGTGGCCGGAATGGGAGGAAGAGCAGGCCGCGCTTCGCGCCGCGCGACAGTGCGCGGTGGCAGACAGTTAAGGACTAAATGTAAAGGTCGCTCAAGTTGGGACGGGGGGCGGTCTTCGGCGCCTCAGAGCCAAGAGTGAGTGTAGAGCGACTAAACCAACTTGATGAGCGCGACAATGAGGGCCACGGCGGCCACCATCATCGCACCCAAGCGGATGGTCATGCGCTGCTCCAGCTCCCGCATCTTGCCCTCCAGCCTTTCCTCCGTCTTCTCCAGGTCGGCCCTCAGCGACGCCTCGGTCTTCTCAAGGTCGCCTCGCAGGGTATCGATCTCGGCCCGCAGCGACGCCTCGGTCTTCTCCAGATCGGCCTTGGTGACGAGGGTCTCGGTCATGCCCTCGGCGAAGATGTCGACCAGGGTCGCGGCCTGCCTCTCGTCGAAGCCGCCTTCGTCGCGGAGCTTCCGCGCCGCCCTGAGCGTGTCGAACGCTACTGACATAATCGCATCCTATCGCCGACGGCGACGGTTGCAAGCATCGGCACTGCCGCTGAAACCTTCATGGTCGTCGCGCCGATCGCGCCGGAATTCTCGAAGCCAAGCCGCCAGCAAGCCGCCGACGGTGTCCCCCTCTCACTTACGTTGGAATTCTCGATCTCTGCTGGGCAGAGCGGCCCCATGGAGTCGATGCAGCCGGGGAAGAAGAGCAGGCAGGGACAGCCCTCGGGGCGCCCCCGCAGGCCCTCTCACCAGCGTCATCTGCTGCGCAGGGCAAAGCCCGCATGTGGCCGCCCGTGCGGGCCAGCGAACACCTGCCACGCCGGCGAAAGCGGTAGCGGCGGTGGCTCGCACAGGAGGTGGAGCGACGGCAGCGGTGCCCGCACCTCAGTCCAGGATCGCCGCCCGGTCTTTACCGCCGCTCACCGATGCGCCCCGAACGAGCCCGTGAGGCCGCCGTCACCCCCGTCGTTCCACAGATAGACGCCGAACGTGCCCGCCACCGATGTGGGCTGATCGGTCGATGTGGCTCCGTTTCCGTAGAACGCGCCAACCCAGGAGCCGCTGGAACCGGTCCAATGCTGCTCTTCTTCGCCAACACCTGCCCTGCCGCCGATCCAGCCTCCTGGGTAGGGCGCCCCGTCGCGATAGCCGGCGTCGAAGATATTGGTCGTCCCCGGCTCGGCGCCGAAGCCCTCGAATATGCTGTTGTAGGGGCTCGCCGTCAGCGTCACCGAATCCGGAAGGACCGACGAAGCCGTCTCGCCCTCGAACACGAAGCCGTTCACCTCTCCTGCAATCGTTCCCGTCTCCGTGTCCGAGCCGAAGTCCGCCGTCATTTCCACAGAGGCGGAGAAGGAACCGGTATCAGGCCGGTCCGAGGACCTGTTGAGGTAATACATGCCCACGGCGTCGCCCCGATAGATCGCCGTGCCGGTCAACTGTCGCAGGGCGGAGACGTCGAACGCATCGCCGCCGCTCGCGAACACGCCAAACTCATAGTCATCGGCAGCGGTGGCATCGGCCGGCTCGTACAGCCAGTGGCCGAACGCCAGATAGTCTGCGCTCGGCGCGGTACCGGTTTCCCTGTGGGGTACAGTCCGCGCGGCTCCGCCATTTGCGGCAAAGGATATCCCGGGCGTGCCGGCGTGGTACCCCCCGGCATTACGGTCGTCCAGGAACCAGCAGCCCGCCGCGTTGGCGCAGGAAAACACTCCCGCTTCGCCGCTCAGCGAGCCTTCCAGAGTGCTGCCGGCCGGGGTCCAGACCACCAGGTAGTCCTGGTCGGCTGGAAGCGCAGGAGCCTCCGTAATCTCGATTTCGTAGTCGTCCCTGTCGATGTCGGCGCTCGGCTCCGATGCCCCATCGCCCGGCTGCACGTCCGTCACGACGTAGACATCGAATGTGCCCGCGCCCTCGTAGTCGTTGGTCAACTCCGCTACTTGCCATTCCGATCCGAGACCGTGATCCGGTACCGAGCGCGTGGCGACGGTCACTCCCTCCAGCTCCTCCGCGTCCAAGAAGGTCGCGACGGACCGGCTGGCCCGGGTCCACGGGTCGTTCTGAAGCCGGACGCGCTGGTCTATCCACACGTTGTATTGAAGCTCTCCGGTCGCGGAGTGGGAGAGGCGAATGCTCGGGTTGCCACCGTCCCGGTAGGTTCGGGCGACCACGGCATCATGATCACCGACTTGATCGCGATACCAATACCCGCCGACGTTTTCACCGTCGTCGTTCCGCCTGCCATCGTTAGCAACGAGGTCGATGACGTTGGCCAGGGCCTGGGCGTGAGAATCGGGTGGCAGCATTTCGTCGCCGTCGCCACCCATGGGCTGCTCCATGTCCGGCATATCGGTTGTAGGAGCGTCATCATCGTCGTGCAGACAACCGGATGTCGCGAGCGTCAACGCTGCCAACGCTGCGAGCGGCAGATACCTGTTCTTGCCGAGCATGGGCTTGGGGCCTCCCTCCCTAACGCACTCAAACAGAGGCCCCGTGAAGAGGCCCCGTGAAGAGGCCCCGTGAAGAGGCCCCGTGAAGA
>JAPPNV010000409.1 GCA_028818565.1 Rhodospirillales bacterium
GCGCGTTCACCACGTTGTCGACCGAGCCCGGCCCGCCGATCATGTTGTCGGCGGCCTCCGGCTGAATCGGCACCGTGTGGGTCATCTCCCACCAGTGCTGGTCGGTCCAGAGCACGGGCCCGGTCTCCTGCGGGGCCTGGGCACGAAGCTCCTTGGGCAGCCCCATGCGCCGCTCGGCCAGCAGATTGAAGCGGTCCGGCGGGCGCACGCCGCGCGAGAGCGCATCCTCGTAGATCAACCCCATGGCCTCGCGCGTGTCGTCCCAGGTGGCAAGGCCGATGTTCATGCAGGTGCAGGGGATGCCTTGGGCTCTGGCTTTCTCGCGCCATTCACGCTCGGAGCCGACGCCCTTCTCCTCGCAATAGAGGGAGGTCGCGCGTTCGATCGTGGGGCCCAGCGCGCGGCCCTCCGCCACCGCGTCGCGGCCGTCGGGCAGGTCGGCGGGGATCAACGCGGCGAGGTCGATCGCTTCGAGTGCCATCTGTCCTGCTCCTCGGCCTCTACCCAGCCAGCGTCCAGCCGCCGTCGGCGAGCACCATCTGGCCGGTGATGTAGCCGGCGCCGTCGGAGGCGAGAAACAGCACGGTCTCCGCGATCTCCTGCGGCATGCCCATGCGCTTCAGCTGGGTCATGTGCACGGCTTCCTCGACATGCTCCGCCGGGATGCCCCAATCGGCATCCCAGTTCGCCTGGATCGGCCCCGGCGAGACGGCGTTGACCCGGATGCGGGGTGCGAGGTCGCGCGCGAGCGAGGCGGTGAAGCCGCGCACGGCGCCCTTTGCCGCGCAATAGGAGACCGCGACGGAGTTCACCATGTTCTCCTGGTCCACGCCGTTGCCGTAGGAGCCCGCGAAGTTGACGATGGCGCCGCTGCCCCGCGCCTCCATGTGGGGCACGACGGCGCGGCACATGAGGAAGGTGCCCTTCACGTCGACCGCGAAGAGGGCATCCCATGCGTCGGGGTCGGTATCGGCGAAGCGCACGGCGTCCGCCGCGTCGATCCGGCCTGCGGCGTTGATCAGCACGTCGATGCCGCCGTAGCGCGCCACCGCGTCGTCGACGAAAGCCTGCACCGAGTGTACGTCGGTGATGTCCAGACGGGCGGCGTGGGCCGTGCCGCCGGCGGCCGCGATCTCGCCCACGGCCTCGGCCGCCGCCTCGGCGCCGCTGCGATAGGCCAGGGCGACGCTGGCCCCTTCACGGGCGAGCGCGCGGGCGCAGGCGCCCCCCAGCGCGCCGCTCGCGCCGGTCACGATGGCGACGCGGCCGGCAAATCGGCTTCCGTCGTTCCAGCGAGCGGCCACGGAACCTCCCCCTCCTGGCTCGGTTTCGCGGGAGTGTAGAGGCCGTCGTCCGAAGCGTAAACGGCGCCGCATCCGGCCCTCTCGCGGCGAATTCAGGCTGCGCACGTTCTGGCGTATGCTCCGCCTGCCCACGAACGAGCACGTCCCGCCATGGCCGCCATCCTCGAAATCCAGAATGTCACAAAGACGTTCCGCGGCGGGGTGCGCGCCGTGGACGACGTGACGCTCGCGGTCGAGGAAGGCGAGTTCCTGACCATCCTCGGGCCATCCGGCTGCGGCAAGACCACCACGCTCCGCATGGTGGGGGGCTTCGAGTATCCCGATGCAGGGCGCATCGTGCTCGACGGCCGCGACGTGACCGACCTCCCGCCCTACCGGCGGCCGGTCAACATGATGTTCCAGGACTTCGCGCTCTTCCCGCACCTTACGGTCGCTCAGAACATCGGCTACGGCCTCTCGATCGCCGGCATGAGCCGGCGCGAGGCGGCGCGCGAGGTGGAGGACGCGCTCCGCACCATCGAGCTGCTCGACAAGGCGGATCGCCGACCGGCCGAGCTTTCCATCGGCCAGAAGCAGCGCGTGGCCCTCGCCCGCGCCTTGATCCGGCGGCCGAAGATCCTGCTGCTGGATGAGCCGATGTCCGCGCTCGACGCCAAGCTCCGGGAATCGATGCAGGTGGAGCTGAAGCGCCTGCACGACCAGATCGGCCTCACCTTCATGATGGTCACCCACGACCAGACCGAGGCGCTGGTGATGTCCGACCGGATCGTGGTGATGGATGTAGGCCGCATCGTGCAGGCGGGCACGCCGACGGAGCTCTACGACCGGCCCGGGACGCCCTACGTCGCGAACTTCCTCGGCACGTCAAACATGGTCGCCGGCACCGTGACCGAGGCGGCGGACGGCACCGCGCGGGTGAGCTGCGGCGCCGCCGACATCAGTGTCGCGCTCCAGGGCGCGGCACCTGCGGTGGGCGCCCGGGTCACGCTCTCGATCCGGCCCGAGAAGGTGGTGCTCGGCGGCGGAAGCGACCTGCCGGGCGGGTTCAACAGCCTCTCCGGCCAGCTCCGCGATGTCTTCTTCCACGGCGATTCCGTGCGCCTCGCCATCGACATCGGCGCCGAGCGGCTGCTCAACGTGCACCGCCAGCTCGAGACCGGGCTCCAGCAGATGCCGCTGCCGCCGGTGGGCGGCACGGTCTCCCTCGGCTTCGACCCGGCGAGCGTGATCCTGTTCACGGGCCCCGGCGACGCATCGGCGGACGACGCCGAATGAGGTACGCCCGGCGGCGCCGGCTCGAATTCGCCGCCCTCGTCTCCGCACCGGTGATCTGGTGGGTCGTGGTCCTGCTGGTGCCCTACATCATCATGCTGATGATCAGCTTCTACCGGACCCAGTTTCCCTTCCACGTCCCCGATTTCCAGATCGCCAACTATCTGAAGATCTTCGCCGAATCGCAGTACGTCACGATCCTGCTACGCAGTCTTAAGATCTCGATCTTCGTCTCGATCGTGACCTTCGCGCTGGCCTACCCGCTGACCTATTTCCTGGTCTTCAAGGTGCGCTCGCCGAGGGTCAGAACGATCATCTACGTGGCCACCATCGTGCCGCTCTGGGTCTCCTACCTGCTGCGCGTCTACACCTGGAAGATCGTGCTGGGCACCGAGGGGATCCTGAACACCTTCCTGATCTGGGTCGGCGTGGTGAACGAGCCGATCGAGGTGCTCATCTACAACCAGTTCGCCATGGTGATCACCATGGCCTACATCTTCACGCCCTTCATGGTGATGCCGATCTACGCGACGCTGGAGAAGATCCCGCGCAGCCTGATCGAGGGCTCGAAGGACCTCGGCGTCGGCAGCATCGGCACCTTCCTGCGCATCACGCTGCCGCTCTCGGTGCCGGGCATTCTGGTGGGCTTCACCTTCACCTTCTGCTTCTCGTTCGGCGATTTCATCTCGCCGAGACTGGTGGGCGGGCCCTACTCCAACATGATCTCCAACGTGATCTCGACCCAGTTCGGCCAGGCGATGGATTGGCCGTTCGGCTCGGCGCTCTCGATGATCATGCTCTTCATCGTGCTGGCGGTGATCACCGCCTCCGACCGGTTCGAGCGCGCCGGCCGGCTGGACCTGGGCTAGGCCGTGGCAACCCTCGACCGAGACCTGCCGAGCGGCGCGGTGCGGCAAAGGCCGCGCCGGCGCCCGCGTTCGGACCGCGACCTGAGCTACCGCGCGCTCGCCGTGGTCACCGGCTGCGTGCTCGCCTTCCTCTACGCGCCCATCGCCACGCTGATGATCTTCAGCTTCAACGACAACAAGGTGATGCGGCTGCCCTTCGGGGACTGGACGCTGCAATGGTACGTCAAGGCCTTCACCAACCCGCAGCTGCTGGCGGCGGTGGGCAACAGCCTGATCGTCGCGGTCTGCGCGCTCGCCATCTGCCTCGCCATCGGCATTCCGACGGCGCTGGCGCTGAGCCGCTACGACTTCCCCGGCAAGACCGTGTTCCGCCGCCTCGTGATCCTGCCGATCACGCTGCCAGGCATCATCACCGGCGTCTCGATGCTGAGCTTCTTCTCGCAGCTCGGCGTGGAGCTCAGCCTCACCACCGTGATCCTCGGCCACGGCACCGCCTTCGCCGCCATCGTCATCACCAGCGTCTACGCGAGGCTGGAGCGCTTCGACCGGCGCATCATCGAGGCCTCGGCCGATTTGGGAGTCACCCCGCTCCGCACCTTCTGGAAGGTCACGCTGCCCAACATCAAGACCTCCATCATCGGCTCGTCGCTCCTGGTCTTCACGCTTTCCTTCGACGAGATCCCGGTGACCTTCTTCCTCACCGGCCGCGACAACACGCTGCCGATGTACATCTGGTCCGCGATTCGCCGCGGAATCACGCCGGAGATCAACGCCATCGGCACGGTGATCATCGCCGTCTCGATCATCCTGATCGTGGTCTCGGCGGTGATCCTGATCCAGCCGGCTGAACGGCGGCGGGAGCGCTAGGGGACGACTAGGAGCGCTTGACCCGCTCCCCTTGAACCGCAGCATCCTGCCCTTCGGGGATCAGGTCGCGCGCGCCCGCGCTCTGGTCCTCGTAGCCCCGGAGCAGCTCGATCGGGTCCTGCAAATCGTGCCAGCCGAGGAAGGGTTCGTGCACGGCGTAACCGATCAGCCGTTGCAGCGGCTCGGGCAGGGTGCGCGCGATATCGGCCGGCACGGCGAGGTACTGGTTCTGCTCCTGGCGCAGCCAGCCCAGGCAATAGCCGTAGAGGAGGCCCGAGCGCGCGTCGCCTGCGCGGTTGTCACCGCCCGCATGATAGGTGGAGCCGAGGATGTAGACAGCGGACCCTCGCGGCATTTCGGCCTGAGCGGCCTCGGCGAGCGTGGGCTTGCGCTCGTCGTCCCAGCGGTGGCTGCCCGGCACCACCAGCGTTGCCCCGTTCGCCGCCGTGAAGTCGGTGAGCGCCCAGATGACCGTGACCACGCTCTGCCGCTCGCTGGGGTGAGAGAGGGGATAGACCAGATCGTCCCGGTGCAGCTCCTGCATCGTCTCTCCCGGCCCGATGGTGATGGCGGCGGCCGACGAAAGCTGGTAGCGGGCGCAGTAGGGGCCGAGCACCGCGTCGTTGAGCGCCGCGATTGCGGGATGGAGGGCGAGCTCGCCCGCCGTCGGCGAGTTGACCAGGACCGTGTGGGTGCGCTTGGTCTTGTGGCCCACGAACTCGCCCGTACCGGTGGGCGTGTCGGCGATATCCCGGGCGAGATCGGCATCGACGGCATCCATGGTCGGTGCGTCTGCAAGCCTGTCCAGGACGACGCACCCGTCCCGCGCCAGCACCTCCAGGATTTCGTCCGTCGGCGCCCCGCGCGGGAGCATGACGAGGGTGGGCATCCGAATACCCTCAAATTGCGAGGAGCACCGTGTCACCCTCCGCCAGCGACACGGTGCTCCGCTCTTGGCTTGCCGCCAATTCTATCGCTCACGGCAGCCGGCAGGCGGCACTGACGGCTACTCGGCCGCCAGGATCGCGTTCCAGGTCTCGACGTACTTGCCGATGCGCGGCGGCAGCTTCCAGAAGTCGAGCCCCTCCGCGTAGTCGAGGTCGTCGAGGTGGAGGTCCCGCTTCACCTCGTCGGTCAGGCAGTCCTGCACGGCCACCGGGTTCGCGGCGGAATAGCCGGCGACCCGCACCATGCCGCACTGGCCGTCCGGCCCCGAGATGAAGTTGATCCACTCGTAGGCGCAGTCGATGTTCTCGCTGCCCTTCACGATGTTCCAGACGTCCTGCCAGCCGTCGGCCTTCTCGTCCGGCAGCACCTCGGCGACGGGAATGCCCATCTCCTTCAGCTGGCTCACCTGGTAGCCGCCCCAGGTCTCCGAGACCCAGACCTCGCCGTTGGCATAGAGCTCGACCAGCTCGCCGGCGGACGACCAGTACTTCCGCACGAGCGGCTTCTGCTCGATCATCTTCTGCTTGACGGCGTCGAGCTGCTCGTCGGTCATGTCGTAGACGTCGAAGTCCGCGCCGTACATGAGCCGGGCGGTGAGATACATGCTGGTCTTGACGTTCTGAATACCGATCTTGCCCTCGTATTGCGGGTCGAACAGCACCGCGGCCGAGGTCGGCGGGGTCTCGAACTTGTCCGTGCGGTACATGAGCGGGATCGAGCCCCAGGCCATCGGCATCGACCAGATATTGCCGTCCGACTGCACGCCCGGATGATCGCGGAAGGAGGCGTAGATCTCGTCGAAGTGCTTGAGGCGGGCCGGATCGAGCGGCTCCAGGACTCCCATGCCGGCCATCAGCTGGGCATTGTCCACCGCCGGCGAGATCAGGTCGTAGCCGCCGCCGCCCGCCGCCATCTTCGCGGTGATCTCGTCGTTCGAGCCGATGTAGGTGGGCACCAGCGTGCAGCCGGTCTTCTCGGTGAAGACCTCGATCACGCTCGGGTCCGTGTAGCCCTCCCAGGTCATCGCGCGCAGCTCGGTCCCTGCCTCGGACGGCGTCGTCCCGAGCGCGATGCCCCCTGCGGCGACTGCTGCGCCGCAAAGCGCAACGAACGCGACGTTCCTCGTCAACCTCTTCATCGTCACATCTCCCTTCTCTTGCCCGGGCTCTCGCCCGCCAGAATTCGCAATTGATCCCCCTTTCCGCGCCCGTGAAGCGACGCGGAAGGCGAGTCACGCCGGGGATTAGACCAAATCACTCTTGCTTGGTCCAATCGCTGGCCGGCGAGCGCGAGCGCGTTGTTTACGATCTCAAGGTCCGCGCCTTCTTTGATCCGGAGACAGGCGCACTCCTGGCCGGTCAGGCCTGTCCTGGTTGCGGACCCCGTGGCTCGTGTTTGTGGCCAAGGCTGTTGCCGGTCGCAAGGTCGAACAGGCGGATGCGATCGCCGTCCATGGTCAAGTCGATGACCTCTCCGCGTTCGGGCACCTCATCCGAAGACACCCGCAGCGTGAGGAAACGGGTATCGTCGTGCGCCAGTGCCGCTGCGTCCTCCTGGCTGCCCCCAACGAATTCGTCGGCGGTGCGGACAACGACGGCCGGGTCCACCAGGGATGCGGAAACGTGGGCCTCAGGCTCGATGTGCTCGACCAGTTCGACGCGGGCTTGCAGGACGCCCGGCCCGCCCTTCTCGCTGCGTTGCCATCCCAGGTGCTCGGGTCGAACGCCCAAGAGCACGCGATCGCCGGGCCCGGCTCCGTCGCCGAGCGACAGGGGCCCGAGCGTGATTTCGTTGCCGCCTATCAACGCTGCGGCCTCCGCGCCGCTCCCGGCGAGCACCGCTTCGATGAAGTTCATCGCCGGGCTGCCGATGAAGCCGGCCACGAAGATGTTGGCCGGTTGGCGATAGAGCGCCTGCGGGGTGTCGTACTGCTGGAGCGAGCCCTCCGAGAATATGGCGACGCGGTCCCCAAGCGTCATCGCCTCCACCTGATCGTGGGTGACATGGATCGTGGTCACGCCGAGGCGTTCGTGGAGGCGCCGAAGCTCGGTGCGCAACTGCACCCGCAGTTTGGCGTCCAGGTTGGAGAGCGGCTCGTCGAGCAGGAACGCACCCGGATGTCGCACAATCGCCCGCCCCATGGCCACCCTCTGCCGCTGACCGCCGGAGAGCTGCTTCGGCTTGCGGTCGAGAAGCTGGTCGAGATCGAGAATGCGCGCCGCCTCGTTGACCCGTTCGGCGATCTCGGCCTGGCGGAACTTCCGCACGCGCAGCGCAAAGGCGATGTTCTGGCGCACGGTCATGTGCGGGTAGAGCGCGTAATTCTGAAAGACCATGGCCATGTTTCGCTCGCGCGGCGAAACGTCGTTGATGACCTGGCCGTCGAAGCGAATTTCGCCGGCGGTCATGCTCTCGAGCCCGGAGATCAGCCGCAGCAGGGTGGTCTTGCCGCACCCCGAAGGCCCGACGAACACGACGAACTCGCCGTCGTCGATTTCGAGGTCCACGTCGTTGACGGCCACCGTGCCGTCCGGAAAGACCTTCCTGATCCCGCTCAGACCGATCGCGCCCATCGGGATTCCCTACCCAGTATCGGCACGCCCCCGCGCATTGACCGCGCCGGAGCGCCCCACTACCGTCGCCAATCCAAGGTTTGATACAGGCTTTCGGGCGCGATGGGTACCGTCCGGCACCGGAGTATTCCGGCGGGATGCGGCTCGGTCGCCCCACTCTTCACGCACTCCGGAGGTGCCGATGTCGTCGGATGACACCAGCGTCCCCCTTGGTTACGCGCGCGATATCTTCGACCTGTCTGGCCGGGTGGCCGTGATCACGGGCGGCGGCAGCGGACTCGGCCAGGCGATCGCCATCGGCTACGCGCAGTGCGGCGTCACGGTGGTCGTCGCGGATATCAACGAAGAGGGCGCAGCCGAGACCAAGGCGATCATCGACGAGCAGGGTGGGACTGCCGTGGTGGTCCCCCTCGATGTGACCAAGCGCAGCCAGTGCATCGAGGTCGCGAACGCGGTGCGGCGCGAGCACGGGCGCGTCGACATCCTCGTCAACAGCGCCGGCGGCGCCCACCGCAGCCCGGCCGAGGAATTCCCCGAGGAGCGCTTCGACTACATCATCGAGCTGAACCTGAAGGGCACGTATCTGTGCTGCCAGGCGTTCGGCAACGTCATGCTCGAGCAGGGCAAGGGCAGCATCATCAACATGGCGTCGATCGGCTCCTTCATCGCCTATCCGTTGTCGAGCGCCTATCTCGCGTCGAAGGGCGGGGTTGCCCAGGTGACCAAGGTGATGGCGCTGGAGTGGCGCGAACGAGGCGTCCGCGTCAACGGGATCGGACCGACGCTGATGGAATCCCCGATGACCAGAAAGGCCGCGCAGACGACCTCGTTCACCGCCGACTTCATCAAGGCCCGCATGATCCGACCGCGGGTCGGCCTGCCGCGCGAGTTGATCGGGGCTGCGATCTTCCTCGCGAGCGACGCGTCGGAACTGGTGACCGGCCACACGATCATGTGCGACGACGGGTACATGACCGCATAGTCGGAGTGCGGCGGCCGGTCCACGAGCCGCAATCGGGTGACTCCCCTGTTCTTTCGGTGATAGCGTTCGCCATGAGCGGCGCATAAGCGCCGACAACAAAAATCCAGGGGAGGACATCATGGGAAAACGGACCATGTCTGGCCAGAAGGGCAATCCCGGCAAGGGCATCCTCGGCGGAGTGGATCGCCGTCAAGTCATCAAGGGCGCGGGCGCTGCCGGTGTCACAGCCGCGGCGCTTCCCGGCCTGTTGGGCACTCGCGGCGCATTCGCCGCCGACTACGACCCGATGAAGTATGCCGGGACCGAGATCAACATCCTCATGACCGGCGACGAGAACGATCACCGGGCGCTCGACGATCTGCTGCCCGAGATGAAGGCTGAAACCGGAATCGACCTGGTGGTCTCGGCGCCCGCCCTCGGCCCGCTCATCGAGAAGACGCTGCAAAACCTCAAGGCCGAGCAGTCGTCGTTCGAGCTGATCGAGTATCTGGGATTCCTGACCACGCAACAGGTCGGCGGCGGCTACTTCATGCAGCTCAACGAGTTCATCGACGACCCGGCCGAGACGCCGCCCGATTGGGACTTCGATGACTTCATTCCGGCTGCCATGAAAAATGTCGGCTACTACGACATGGCGACGGGAACGGTCGGCAAGGGCACGGACGTCTACGGCGTTCCGGGCCTCCATTCCGGCTCGGTCATCTACTTCTACCGCAAGGACCTGTTCGAGGAGGCCGGCCTGCAGCCGGCGAGCACCTGGGACGAGTTCATGGCGGCCGCCCAGGCGTTGCACAGCGACGACGTGGCCGGCTGCAGCTTCATCGGCGCCAACGATTTCTCGCTGGCCACGGTGGACTGGTACACGCGCTTCATCACCACCGGCGGCAGCCTGATGAGCGGCGACCCCAATGAAAAGAACTTCATGCCGCAGATCAACTCGCCGGAGGGCATCAACGCGCTGCAGATGCTTATCGACTACCTGCCCTACGCGCCGAAGAACGTCACGCAATATGGCTTCGCGGAGAACGTGGACGGCTTCTCCACCGGCAGGATCGCGCAGATGATCTTCTGGTCGACCATTGCCGGGCCGGTCCTCAACGAGGAGAACTCGCTGGTCGCTGATGTTACGGGGACCGCGCCCGTGCCGGCGGGGCCAGGGCATATGCCGAGTGCAATCCAGGGCGGCTGGGGAGTCGGCATTCCTGCGAATATCGATCCCGCCAAGAGGGGCGCCGCCTGGCGGGCGCTGACCTGGGTCACCAACAAGCGGATCAACCGCTACTCGATCGAGGCCTACAACATCGACGCGAACCGCACCTCGGCCTTCAAGGATCCGGAGCTGCTCGAGACGTTCCCCTATCTGGAGCACGCGCTGTCGGCGATCGAGAACGCGGTGACCATTCCGACCTCGCGTATCCCGGAATTCTTCCAGATGAACGCCATGATGAACGTCGAGTTCAACGCGGCGCTCATCGGCGCGCAGGACGCCAAGACCGCGTGCGACAACGTGCAGGCCCAGTGGGAGGATGTTCTGCGCAAGGCGGGTCACCTCGCATAGGCCAAAGAGAGATCGACACCGCGCGTAACCCGATCGCGGGATGACTCCCGCCAGTCGCGAGCGTCTCGGCACCAAGCTGGGCAAGCTGGATCGGCCGGGGACAGTCGTATGGCTGCTCCTCGCGCCGACCCTGCTCTATCTGGCGGCGTTCGCGATCTTTCCGCTCTTCTACAGCCTGCGCCTCTCGTTCACGGACCTGACCGCGGCAGCGGGCACCGGAGACTGGGTCGGCCTCAGAAACTACGGCGACCTGCTGCGCGATCCTCATTTCTGGAACGCGACCAAGAACAGCGCGGTCATGGTGAGCGCTTCCCTGGCGATTCAGGTCGTGCTCGGGGTCGCGCTCGCGATGTTCTTCAATTTGCAGCTCAGGGGCGCATGGCTGGTGCGCGGCATTCTGGTGCTGCCCATGCTGATCACGCCCATCGTTGTCGGCGTGATGTGGCGGGCCCTGTTGAATCCGGATTGGGGGCTCGTCAACTGGTGCATCGAGGCGGTCGGCCTGGAGCCGCCGAACTGGTTCGGCTCCATCGAGATGGCGATGCCGACGCTCATCCTCGTCGAGTCCTGGCAGTGGACACCGTTCGTCTTCATCATCGTGTACGCGCGTCTGCAGGCGCTGCCGCAGGAGGTCTTCGAGGCGGCCATCGTCGACGGCGCCAAGCCGTTGGCCACGTTCCGCTTCGTCACGTTGCCGCTCCTGATGCCGGCAATCGTCTTCGCGGCGGTCTTCCGCGCGGTTGATTCGTTCCGCTCCTTCGACCTGATCTTCGGGCTGAGCTACGGCGGGCCGGCACGGAGCACGACGACGCTCAGCTTCTTCTCGTTCCAGAACGGCTTCCAGTGGCAGAACTACGGCTACGCCGCGGCCGCTTCCTACATGATGCTGCTGATTCTCGCGGTGGGCACGATCGTCCTGCTCCGTTTCGTCCAGATACGGCCGGGATACGCGAAATGAAGCGGAAGATCGGCAGGGCGTTCGCCTATCTCGTGCTGATCATGCTCGGGCTCGCCGGCATCGCGCCCATTGTCTACCTCGGAGTTCTGTCGACCAAGAAGCGCATCGAAATTCTGGCGCAAGTGCCGCCCACCCTCGACTTCAAATGGGCACGGATCACGAAGAACTACAACGAAGTGCTGTTCAGCCAGGGCATGCTGGAGTTCACCATCAACTCGATCATCGTGGTGGGCG
>JAPPNV010000188.1:0-5512 GCA_028818565.1 Rhodospirillales bacterium
TGCTCGACGACGGGAGCGAGCACACGGCGGTCGTGCGCACCGTCGTGCCGGAGGAAAACGCGCTCACCCGCACCCGTCAGGTGCGCTTCACGCCCCGCTTCTCGGCCCTGCACAAGCCGCTTGCGATCAACCAGTCGGCGACGCTGGTGCTACCCGCAGGGCGGGGCCGCAACGTGCTGACGGTGCACAAGGACGCCATCGTCCGCAATCAGGGTCAGGCCTTCGTCTACGTCGCCAAGGACGGACAGGCGCAAATTCGGCCGGTGCAGCTGGGCGCTGCCGTCGGCGGCCGCTTCGAGGTGCTGGGCGGCCTCGGGCCCGGCGAGCCCGTCGTCGTGCGCGGCAACGAGCGCCTGCGCCCGGGCCAGTCGATTACCGTCGGCGGGGCCGGTTAGGAGCGCGCTCTCGCCATGAACCTCATAAGGCTGGCCATCGATCGGCCGATCGCGGTCGTCGCCGCGATTCTGATGGTGGTCATGTTTGGCCTCGTCGCGCTGCAGACGATCCCGATCCAGCTCACGCCCGATGTCCGAAAGCCGGTCCTCACCGTCGAAACCTTCTGGCCCGGCGCAGCCCCCGCCGAGGTCGAGCGCGAGATCATCACCCAGCAGGAGGAGGTGTTCAAAGGCCTCGAAGGGCTGAATCGCATGATTGGCTCGGCCGACGATGGCGTGGGCGAGATCGAGCTGGAATTCGCCGTCGGCACCGATATGGACCGGTCGCTCGTGCTGGTCGCCAACAGGTTGGACCGCGTGCCCGACAAGCCGAACGATGCCGCCGAGCCGGTGATCAGCTCCGCCGGCTCCGAGGACCAGCCGATCGCATGGTTCATCCTCTCGCGCAAACCCGGCAACGAGCGCTCGATCCACACCTACGGCGACTTCGTCGAAGACGTGATCCAGGAGCGCCTGGAGCGCGTGCAGGGCGTGGCGCGCGTCAACATGTTCGGCGGCACCAAGCGGGAGCTCCGCATCACCGTCGATCCCGACCGGATGGCGCGCTACGGCCTCACCGTGACCGAAATTGCGGACGCATTGCGTCGGTCCAACGCTTCAATCTCCGCCGGCGACGTCGAGGAGGGCAAGCGCCGCTACGTAGTGCGCACCGACGGCGAGCTCAACACGCCGGAGCGGGTCGCCGGCGTCGTGCTGCGCTCGGAGAGCGACCCTCTCTCAGGCCGGCTCGGTCGGGTCACCATGGGCGATATCGCGACGGTCGCCTACCGCCACAAGGATCCCGTGGCTCGCATTCGCCAGCTTGGCGAGCCGGCGCTGGCCGTCAACGCGGTGCGCGAAACCGGCGCCAACGTGATCGAGACCATGGCGCGCATCAAGGAAGCCGTGGCGGAACTGAATGCTGCGGCGATCCCGCAGGCGGGGCTCGTCTTCGAACAGGTCTACGATGAAACCGTCTACATCAATTCCGCTATCGATCTGGTACAGCAGAACATATTTGTCGGCGGCGCGCTGGCTGCGCTGATCCTGCTGCTGTTCCTGCGCTCCTTCTCCGCGACCCTGATCGTTTCGATCGCGATTCCGGTCTCGGTCGTGGGCTCGTTCGTTGCGATGGCGCTTCTCGGGCGCTCGATCAACGTGATCTCGCTCGCGGGTCTCGCCTTCGCCGTCGGCATGGTGGTGGATGCGGCGATCGTGGTGCTGGAGAACATCTACCGGCTGAGGCAGAGCGGTTACGGGCGGTTGCAGGCTGCCTACCACGGCGCGCGGCACGTCTGGGGCGCGGTGTTCGTCTCGGCCGCGACCACGGTGCTCGTCTTCGTGCCAATCCTGGTCATGGAACTCGAAGCCGGCCAGCTGTTCCGCGATATTGCCGTGGCGATCTCGGTTTCGGTCGTGCTCTCGCTGATTGTGGCGAGCACCGTGATCCCCTCGCTTGCGAGCCGAATCCTCGGACGCAGGCGCAGGAGAGACCGCGACGCTTCTGCATCACATGCCGTCACGGAGGAAGCGCCGTACCGGCTTCGCCTGCCCATCATCGACGACTTCGCGGCGCTGTTCGTCCGCGTCGTCCTGGCTTTCACCGGATGGGTCGTGCGCCGCCGGTTGCGTGCCGCTGGGGTGGCGATCGTGGTCTGCGGCGGCGCGCTCTTCGTGTCGTGGCTGTTGCTACCCCGGCTCGACTATCTGCCGACCGGCAACCGCAACCTGGTGTTCGGCGTCCTCCTGCCGCCGCCGGGCTACAACCTCGAAACCACCATGGGCATCGCGCGCTCGGTCGAGGACGCGGTGCGCCCTCTCTGGCGCTCCGAGACCGGGCCGGACGCCCAGCCGGGTGAGCCGCCGAAGATGGAGCGCTTCTTCTTCGTTACCTTTCGCGATCAGGCCTTCGTGGGCGCGGTCGCGGTCGAGGCCGACCGGGCCGGCGAGCTGATCGACCCGATCCGCACCCCGGTATTCTTCGAGCCGGGCACCTTCGGCTTCGTCAGCCAGGCATCCTTGTTCGGTCGCGGGATCGGCGGTGGGCGCAAGATCGACGTGGATATCTCAGGCCCGAACCTGGAGACCGTGCTCGGAATCGCGCTGCAGGCGACAGGCCTCCTGGCCCAGGCGCTGCCCTTCGATCAGGGAAACCAGTTCCGACCCAAACCAGGCCTGGAGCTCGGCGCGCCGGAGGTGCGCCTGCTGCCCGATCCCATCAAGCTCGGCGACAACGGGGTTTCTGCGCGCGAGTTCGGCGCCACGATCGAGGCCTACAACGACGGCCTCAAGGTGGATGAGGTGACCATCGATGCCAAGCGGTTCGACCTGATCCTGGCGGGGCCCGACGCCAACGTGGATCGCACGCAGGGCATCGAGAGCCTGCCGGTGGTCACGAGGGCGGGCGCCATCGTGCCGGCCAGTTCGCTCGCCGATATCGTCGTCACGGCGGGGCCGACCAAGATTCGCCACGTCGAACGCGAGCGCACCATCACCCTGGAGGTCCGCCCCGCCTCCGACATTCCGCTCGAGGTCGCGCTGGAGAGGCTGGAGACGGGCGTCATTCAGGCGTTGGAGGGACGCGGGCTGCCGCCGGGAGTGAAGATCAGGCTGTCCGGCACCGCCGACGACCTCGAGGCCACGTGGGACGCGATGGCGATCAATCTGGTGGTCGCCATCGCGATCGTCTACCTGATCATGGCCGTGCTCTTCGAGAGCTTCGTCTATCCCTTCGTCATCATGCTCTCGGTGCCGCTCGCCGCTGCAGGCGGGGTGCTGGGGATCGCGGCGGTCAACACCTATGCGTTCCAGCCTCTCGACATGCTGACGCTGCTCGGCTTCGTCATCCTGGTCGGCATCGTCGTGAACAACGCCATCCTGCTGGTCCACCAGACCCTGTTTCACATGCGGGAGGAGCAGATGGCGGTCGCCGACGCGATCGTCTCGGCAACCAGGAACCGCATCCGGCCGATCTTCATGTCGACGCTCACGAGCGTGTTCGGCATGTTGCCGCTGGTGCTGTTTCCCGGCGCGGGGTCGGAGCTTTATCGGGGCCTCGGCTCGGTGGTGATCGGCGGCCTCGCGCTCTCCGCCGTGCTCACGCTATTAATCGTGCCGCCGCTGCTGGCAATTGTCGCGACTCGCCAGCAGCGCAAGCGCGAGAGGCTGGGCACGGCCCTGGATGGACCCGCGCCGCGCGGGACCAGCGCGGAGTGAGAGCACCGGTCACCGCGTCGCTCCACGCGTGGGACCTGTCGCCTAAAGAGGCCATCGCGCTGCAGAAGGCCCTTGCCGGCGCGGTGGTTCGTTCGGACCGCTTCGGGCCTGGCGGGCGTCGGGCAATCAAGCGGGTGGCGGGAGTCGATGCAGCCTTCGCCGATGCTGGGCGCACGATCCGGGTTGCAGCGGTGCTGATGGACTACCCCGCGTTGGTCGTGACCGACCGTGTGCTGGTCGAACGTCCGGCGACCTTTCCCTACGTGCCGGGACTGCTCTCCTTTCGCGAGGTGCCGGCGCTGCTGGAAGCGCTCGGGCAACTCCCTGCGGCACCCGATCTGATCCTCTGCGACGGCCATGGCTATGCCCATCCGCGCCGCTTCGGGCTCGCCTGCCACTTAGGGCTCTGGCTGGATACGCCCGCAATCGGGGTCGCAAAGTCGCGGCTCACCGGTTCTCACGAAGAGCCCGGCCCGGCGAAGGGCGATGTCGCATGGCTCGTCGCTGACAAGGGCGTACGGCCGGGCGAGCGTCTCGGCGCCGTCCTGCGAACGCGCGAGCGGGTGAAGCCTGTCTATGTCTCGGCTGGGCACCGGGTGTCGCTGAGGACCGCGGTGGCGTTAACCCTCAGATGTGCAACACGCTATCGGCTGCCGGAGCCCACGCGGCTTGCCGACAAGCTCTCGAAGGCGCACCGGACCGGGAGTTGACAAGGCTACGCGGAAGGGTTTGGGCCGGCAGGCGGACGCACGGCTGCAAACTACACGAGATCGTCCTGGTCCAGTATTCTGTGCTGTCTCACGATGCTGCTCGAGGAGCCCAGCATGTCCATGGTAAACGAGCCGGAGGTCCGCGACCGCATCCACATCGATGCTTCGATCTGCGGCGGGCGGCCGCACATACGTGGCACGCGTGTCAGGGTGGCCGATATCCTGGAGCTGTTGGCCGAAGGCGTGTCAAAGGAGGAGATCCTCGCCGACTATCCATACCTCAGTGAAGCTGACCTGAGGGCGGCCTTGGCCTATGGCGCGGCTGCAAGTGCGCATCGCATCATTCTCGCCGCCTGACAGTGCTATTCCTGATCGACGCGCAGTTGCCCCCTGGCCCGGCCCGGTGGCTTTCCGAGAACGGCTATCCCTCCAAGCATATTGATGATCTCGGCCTGCGCGCGGCTTCCGATGACATGATCGAAGCCAAAGCACGAGAGCTGGGGGCAATCATCTGGTCGAAGGACGCCGATTTCGCCGAGCGAGCGCGGCACTCCCAAGGATTGCAGGTGATCTGGCTGCGCTTCGGCAACACGGCCAACGCCTCGCTTCGGGCCAAGCTGTCACCGCATCTGCGGACCATTGGATCCGCTCTCAAGGAAGGCGATGTCCTTGTCGAAGTTCGTTGATCTGCGCGAGAACCCAACGCCCGACTGATGCGAAGTTAATTCGGGGCTGGTTTGTACTGACAGCCAACGCTATTCCCTGAACGGGGGCTCGGTCAGGCGACCTTTCCGTCCTGCGCCGTCGCGGCAGGGGATTCGTCCGAGGCGCCGTCGGGCAGGTCGCCGGCCTCATCGACGGCTTCGCCTTCGGCGAGCTGGTCGGATTTCTCCCTCCGCCTCAGTTCCGCCCGCTCGGCCTTCAGCTTGGCGCGTTCGGCCTTTCTCGCGGCCTTGTTGCGCTCGCGTTCGAGACGGGCGAAGCGGTAGTTGGGCTTGCGTGCCATTCCATTCCTTTTGGCCTGGCGGGGGGGGGGGGGCGGGGGGCGGCCCGCGGCGCGGGCGCCCCCCCGGGCGGCCCCCCCCCCCCCCGGGAAAGGGGGGGGGCGGGGGGGGGGGGGGGGAAGAAAAAAGGACGGCCCGGGGGGGGGGC
>JAPPNV010000188.1:5522-11561 GCA_028818565.1 Rhodospirillales bacterium
TTTTTGGGGGCTGCCGCCAAACCCATTCATTTTGGCCGGGGGGGGCCCCCCCCCGGGCGGCCCCCGTACACCCCCGCCCCGGGGGGCCCCCCGGGGCCACGGGAAGCACTATGTCGCCCGGCAGCACTTGCTGCCGGTACCAGTTGGGGGGAGTCCCGCCGGGACTTAATCGAGCACGACCAGGTTCTCCGCCGACGCTCTGCCGTCGCGCCCCGGTGTCAGTTCGTACTCGACCTTCTGGCCTTCGCGCAGGTTGGTGAGCCCCGCCCGCTCCACAGCGGAAATATGGACGAACGCGTCCTTGGACCCATCGCTCGGCTGAATGAAGCCGTAGCCTTTGACCGAGTTGAACCACTTCACCGTTCCAGTCGCCATGACTACTCCTTTCGCAAAGTTTAGCGCCCGCGCCGCGCTTGGCGGCATCGCGGGTGTTCAGGGCGCAGCGTGTCTCTAGAGTAGCTTGGCCCGGCTGGAGCCAGTCAGCGAAGATACATCAAGGTCACGTGCAACCGACCGCCCCCTTGTTGGTCCATTGTTGCTCGGTTTGCAAGGGGATTTCGCGTCCTGCCGCTGGCGCGGGAGAAGCCCTCAGTTCCCTTTCGGCAGCAGCTTGATCGCCCATTTGACCGTGGTGGCATCCTCGATCGGGCCGGTCAGCGCGATCTGCGAGGTGCGCCGCCGGGTTACGCCGTCTCCGGCGTAGACGCTCTCGTCGATGCTCATCGACGCGCCGGCAGCGCGCATCTGCCATATCGCACCGCTGGCGAGTCGCAGGAGGACGGCCCGCCGATCCTCGGTCATCGCGCAGGTCACCTCGGGATGCAGGTGGAAGCGCAGCGCAAATTCCCGGCCCCGCTGTCGTCGTCGCCTTATGTGCGTGAGCGTGTCCTCGCCGCGCACATCGGCGCCTTCGCGGCCCACGTAGAGCCTGCGCTTGTGGATCAGGCCGAGCGTGTCGAGGTAGCCGTCGTGGCTCGAGTCGATCCAGGTCGCGCCGTCCTGATCGCGCCGCTCGACCTTCACCGTGGTCGGGCCGTCCGAAATCTCTCCGTCCTCGCCGAGGGTCGCGGTGTTGGTGTCGTCGACGACGAGCGTGCTGTGGGCCGCAGTGCCGCGCAGTGCCTCGCGCCACCCGGCGTTACCGCCGCGCCAGCCGCCGCAGTTGACGATAAGGCGCTCCCTGCCTGCGCTCATCTCGAAGCTTAACGTGCCGGCATGGGCCCAGCGCCCGGCGACAGGCGGCGCGCCCGTGTCCGCGATCAAGGTGGCGTGTCTGCCCTCGACGCGCCGGAATCCGGTATAGGGCGCATCGAGGGCGCCGCCGCCGCCACTGGCTGCCGACCGGCTGAGGGCGAGATCGATCGGGCCCCGCTCCTCCTCGACACCGCCGTTGAAGAGAGCGAAGCCACCGTCGCCGTGGCGGAAAGTGCGGAGCATCGGCGCGAGCCGGGCGATTGTCTCCGAGAGCGTCTGCCCCGCCGGGCGCTCGCTCGCATCGAGAGTCGCGCGCAATCCCGCAAGGGACCAGATCGCTGCCAAGTGCGTGGACGGGTTGCGCTCGACATAGCCGCCGTCGCCGAGCACCTGCTCCGCCAGCGCCGCTTCGAGGAGCTTGAGGCCTTGGGTGACGCGGCGCTCGCCGTCGGGAAGGCAAAGTCCGCTCTCGATCAACCCCCGATAGGCGATCAATTGCGGCAGCCCCTCGTCGGCGTTGCGGGCGGTCCGTGTCAGATGGCGAGCCTGAAGGTCGAGCGCCTGATGGAAGCGCTGGGTGAATTCGTCATCGGCGCCCTGCAGCAGGAACTCGCCGTGGGCGAGCCAGGCCGAGAGGCGTCGCCCGATGACCTCCGGCGTCCAGGCCGTCGTGCTATCGATCGAGCGATGCTGCCGCAGCCAGTCGAGCACGATGGAGCGGCCGCGCTCGGCCGCCAGACCGGTGCCCGCCGCGCGCAAGTCGCGCAGCCAGTCGAAGCCGTGGAGCTCTGCGAGCCAGTAGTCGCCGGCTTCCCGATAGCGCCAGGGCGTCTCGCCGCGCTCGCCGACCTCGTCGGCGCGGACCGCCTGGCCGCCGAAATCGTAGAGGCCCGCAACCAGCGCATCGCCGCGCCCGGCGACACCGGGCACGGGGTCGATCGAGCGGTGCACGAGCCGGTGGGTCGCACCGCGCCGCCGCGACTCCGAGGTGCGACCGCGGAACCAGCGCAGGGCGCCGAGAAAGACCGCCGAGGTCCGCCCGTCGCTCGCGCCCATGGGGCCGGGTAGGGTTAGGAGGTCGCCGCGCCGATTGCGCGCGGCCCCGTCCGGGTGCCGTGCGAGGCCGTTCGTCCCGCCTCTCCGGCTGCCCTCAGTCGCGCGATATTGCCGGGATACTCGGCCCGGCCGCCGGCAAAGCTTGCGGAACCCGCGACCAGCACGTCGGCGCCGGCGCGTGTGGCAAGGCCGGCCGTGTGCTCGTCGATCCCGCCGTCGACGGACAAGTCGATGGCCCGCCCGCTTGCGTCGATCAGCGCCCTGAGCGCCTCGATCTTGCCGAGCTGACTCGGAATGAACCGCTGCCCGCCGAAGCCCGGGTTGACGGACATCACCAGCACGAGATCGACATCGCCCAGCACGGGCTCGACCGCGTGAGCCGGCGTCGCCGGATTGAGCGCGACCCCGGCCCGTTTGCCCGCGCTCTTGATGCGCTGAAGGGTGCGGTGCAGGTGGGCGCCCGCCTCAACGTGAACGGTGATGCTGTCGGCGCCGGCCTCAGCAAACGGCTCGACATAGGGATCGACCGGCGAAACCATCAAATGCACGTCGAAGGTGTGCGTGGTGTGGGGTCTGAGCGCCGCCACGACGCCTGCACCGATGGTCAGGTTGGGCACGAAGTGGCCGTCCATCACGTCGACGTGCAGCCAGTCCGCACCGGCGTCCGAGACCGCCCGCACCTCCTCGCCAAGGCACGAGAAGTCCGCTGCCAGAACGGACGCCGCAATCCGAAGCTCCTGCTGCATGGCGAGGTCTGGTACCAGCTTAGGGTTGGTGCCGCAAGCGCGCGGCGTAGAAGCCGTCCATCCCGCCACGCTCCGCCCAATGGCACGGCAGGGTACGCAGATCGCCGGCTGCAGTGACGGCCTCACCCAGGTCCTCAAGCTCGTCTGCGCGCACGGGAAGTCGCGCGAAGTTGGGCGCGGATTCGAGAAACGCTTCCACCCGGCGCTCGCATTCCTCCGGCTGGAGCGAGCAGCTCGCGTACACCAGGATGCCGCCCCGCGCCACCGACGCGGCCGCGCGCGCCAGCAGCCGGGTCTGCAAGTCGGCGAGGCGGTTCACGTCGGCGGGGGCGCGCAAATGCGGAACGTCGGGATGGCGTCGAATCGTCCCGGTCGCGGTGCACGGCGCATCGAGAAGCACCGTGTCGAAGGGTTCAGTCGGGTGCCAGTCGAGGGCATCGGCCTCGACGATCTCGGCGTTGAGACCGAGCCGCGCGAGGTTCTCCCTGAGCCGGCCGAGGCGAGCGGCCGAGCGGTCGACGGCGGTCACGAATGCGCCGGCTGCGGAGAGCTGAGCGGTCTTGCCGCCGGGCGCGGCGCCGATTTCCAGCACCCGCTTGCCGGCGACCGGGCCGAGCAGGCGGGCCGGCAGCGCCGCCGCCGCATCCTGCACCCACCACTGGCCCGCCTCGTAGCCCGCGAGCCGCGTCACGTCGTCGGCGCCGCGCAGCCGCAGGCTACCGCCAGGGAGACGCCGCGCGTCGAGCGCCGCGCAAAGCTCCGCGATACGTTCCGGCGCGTCGGACACAAGCGAGAGATCGAGCGGCGGCTCGCTCGAGTGGGTTTCGGCGATGGCCCGACAGCGCGCCTCGCCATAGGCCGAACACCAGCTCTGCCAAAGCCAGTCGGGCGTGTTGAGCCGTGGCGCGTCGAGATCGGCGATTGCGCCGTGCTCGCGGGCAGCGCGGCGCAGCACCGCGTTGACCAGCCCGCGGTAGGGCGCGAGCCGCTGACCTTGCGCGAGCGCGACGGTGCTCGCCACTGCCGCGTGCGCGGGCGTTTCGAGGAAGGCAAGCTGGGCGATACCGAGACGCAGCAGGTCCTGCACCGCTCCCCGCCGCGCCCGTAGGGGCCGGTCCATGAGCCCGGTCAGAAAAGCGTCGATCTGGCCGATGCGGCGGAGTGTGGTGAGCAGCAGCAAGCGCGCGAAGGCCGAGTCGCGTGAGGTGAGCGCATCCAGTCCCGGCGCGGCGTCGAGTGACTGGTCGAGCGTGCGGCCCCGGCGCAGGATCGCGTCCAGCGCATGGGCCGCGACGGTGCGGGCGTCGCTCGGCGGGCTAGAGCGTTTCCGTTGCACACGGAAACGCTCTGCTTCTTTGTCGCTCACGGCAGCCGGCCGTCCTGCGATTCCGCGCGCCTGCCGGCGCGACCGGCCGGCGCCTGCGCGGGCGCGCCGCATTCGCGGCGGGCCGCGGTCGCGGCCTGTCGCGCGTCCGCCAAAGACGGACGCGCTCTACTGGTCGACGACAAAGCCGTCGCGGTGTTCCCGCATGGTGACCGGGCGCTGGATCGGCGGGCGGCTCTCCGCCGCGCCGGGCGCAATCGCTACGCCGAGGCCGGGCACATTGGGGATGGCGACGAAGCCGTCTTCCATCGGCGGCACGCCGATGACCACGTCCGAGCCGAGGAGCGCGAGGCTGGTCTCCATCTTCAACGCCTCGAAGCCGGTCGTGTACTCCTGGATCGCGAAGTTGGGGATCGCCGCGGCGAGATGGAGGCAGGCGGCGAGGCCCAAGGGCGAGAGCGGGTTGTGGGGCGCCACCAACACATGATGGGCCTCGGCCATCGCCGCCACCTTGCGCGCGCCGGTGATGCCGCCGCAGAGCGCGACGTCGACGCGCGCAAAGCCCGCGCCGTCGCGCGCGAAGAGGGCGCGAAAGTCGTGGAGCGAGGCGTAACGCTCGCCGGTCGCGATGGGCGCATGCACGCGGCGTGCGACCTCGGCCATGGCGTCGGGGTTCTCCGGCCGGATCGGGTCCTCGCACCAATAGGGCAGATAGGGCTCGATGCGCGGGATGAAATCGATGGCCTCGGCGGGTGTGAGCCGCCGGTGCAGCTCCAGCAGCATGTCGACCTCGCCGCCGAGCGCCTTGCGCACGCGGCGCACGGTCTCGACTGCCCGGCTCATGTGGGCGACGTGGGAGGCGAAGAAGGGCTCGTCCTCGCGCTCGTCCAGGAACGGGTTGATATGACCGACCGCGTTGAAGCCGGCGTCCTTGAGGGCGACGCAGTTCTCCACCAGCTCGTCGGTCGTCTTGCCGTATGCGTGTCCGTAGACACGCGCCCGCTCCCGGCACGGCCCACCGAGAAGCGAGTGGACCGGGACGCCCAGCGCCTTGCCCTTGATGTCCCAGAGCGCGATGTCGATCGCCGCGATGGCGCCGTTGATCGCCGCCCCCTGGAAGTGGCTGAAGCGATGCATGAGGTTCCAGTGGCGCTCGATGGGCCCCGGGTCCTCCCCCACCAAGTGTTCGGCGAAGGTCTCGATGGCGGCGCGCGAGGCTACGAGATGCCCCCAGGTGCCCGATTCGCCGAGCCCGGTAATGCCGGCGTCGGTCTCGATCTCGACAAAGAGGAACTGGCCGATCGAGATCGGCGTGACCGCGGTGATATTCATGGGCGTTCCCATCGAGGGCTTAGTCCGCCGGCTCCAGCCTGAGCAGCATGCCATCGGGGTGGTCGGTGAGCAGGTAGATGAGGCCGTCCGGCCCCTGGCGGACGTCGCGGATGCGCTCCTCCAGGTCTTCGAGCATACGCTCCTCCACCACGACCCTGCCGCCCACGACCTCCAGGCGCACCAAAAGCTCGCCCGAGAGCGCACCGGCAAAGAAACTCCCTTGCCAGGCGGGGAAGCGGTCTGCGTCGTAAATCATCAGGCCCGACGGCGAGATGGACGGCACCCAGTAATGCACCGGCTGGGCCATTCCTTCCTTGTGGGTGCCTTCCCCAATCTTGAAGCCCATGTAGCTCTTGCCGTAGGTGATCACCGGCCAGCCGTAGTTCA
>JAPPNV010000342.1 GCA_028818565.1 Rhodospirillales bacterium
TGGAGCGCATGGCCCAGGTCTGCATCGAGCGCTACGGCCGCATCGACATCCTCTGTCTGAACGCCGGCATCTACCCCAACGCGCTGATCGCCGACATGACCGAGGCGATGTGGGACGACGTGATGGACACGAACCTCAAGGGCGTGTTCTTCGCGGTCCAGGCGTGCCTGCCGCAGATGAAGAGCCAGCAGACGGGGCGGCTGCTCGTCGTCTCGTCGATCACCGGCCCTCGCGTGGGCCTCCCCGACGTGACCTGCTACATGGCGTCGAAGGGCGGCGTAAATGCCTTCGTACGAGGGGCGGCGCTTGAGCTCGCGCCCTATGGCATCACCGCCAACACGGTCTCCCCCGGCTCGATCCTGACCGAAGGCATCGCCCAGGCCCGGGGCGACAAGGCGGTGAAGGAATTCAGCCGGGTGATCCCCGCCGGGCACCTCGGCGACCCGGAGGACGTGGCCTACGCGCTGCTCTATCTTGCGTCCGACCAGGCCCGCTTCGTCACCGGCCACGACATCGTGCTCGACGGCGGCCAGATATTGCCTGAGCGCCCGCTCGCCGTCTGAGCGTGGATTGCCGGGCTTAGAGCGCGTCCGTCCTTGACGGACGCGCGACAGGCCGCGACTGCGGCGCGCCCGCGCAGGCGTCGGCCGGTCGCGCCGACAGGCGCGCGGAATCGCAGGACGGCCGGCTGCCGTGAGCGACAAAGATGGGAGAGCGTTTCCGTCCAGGACGGAAACGCTCTAACCCCGACAAGGCCGGGCAGAACCGGTCAGAGCGCGGCGAGGGCGTCCTCCCTGGAGGGGTGGACCGGGATCAGCTGCTCCATACCGCTGAGCCGAATCACCTTCGCGATGGGTTTGGGCGGCGAGCACACCGCGAGCCGTGCACCGCGCTTCTCGAGCTCTGACGCGGTCATGAAGACGACGCGAAGACCTGCGCTGCCGAGGTACTCGAGCTTTTCGAAGTCCATGATGACGGCCCGCTCGACGTCCTCGATCTCGGCTCTGACCGATTTCAGGAAGGCCGGGGCGCTACCCGCTTCCAACCGCCCGCTCGCGGAGATGAACAGCACACCGTCAAGCCGCTCGAATGTCACTTCCACCACAGCTGGCCCCCTGTCCGGTCAGCGTTAAGCGCTATCTGTCCTCATAGCGCGAGATGCATGGTACGTCCAATTCTGGACACAGATCTTCCTCTTGTCGTCGACCGCTGCCCATCAGCGCACGTCCTCGGGCGCTCCGCCCGTCGCCGCGGCACGCCGCCCGCCGGCGGCTGAGGGCCGAAGGGAGCCGGGCACCCGCGCCATTGACAGTCGCCGCCGATGGCCCGAGTCTCCGCCCGTTCGCAGCGGGCGGCGCAGGGGAGCCATGGGCAGGGTAAGCGGCATCGACTTCGCCTTCGTCGCGGCGCCGGTGGGCGAGGACGGGCTCTCCGACGCCGCGCTCTACAAGGAGATTCTGGCGGACTGCGCCTTCGCCCACCGGGCCGGCTATCGCGCAGCCTGGATGATCGAGCATCACTTCTCGGACTACTTCCCGACCCCCAATCCACTCGCCTTCCTCTCCCACATCGCCGCGCGCTTCCCCGATTTTGCGCTCGGCACCTGCGTGCTGGTGACGCCCTGGTACGAGCCGCTGCGCCTGGCGGAGGAAATCGCGCAGCTCAACCTGCTCACCGACCGGCCGCTCCACATGGGGCTCGGCCGGGGCACGGCAAAATACGAGTACGACGCCTTCGGGGTGCCGATGGAGGAGAGCCGGCAGCGCTTCCGCGAGGTCTGGGAGATCGTGAGCACCGCGCTTGCCGGCGGGCGCTTCCGCTACGAGGGCAAGTATCTGACCGTGCCAACGCGCGTCGAGCTGCGCCCGCGCTCGGATACGAGCAAGATCAGCTTCTATGGCGCCGTCGGCGGCAGCCCCGACTCGGGCGCGGTGATGGCCGCGCTCGGGCTCTCGCCCATCATGACCGCCTTCAGCAACCTGCCGCTGCAGCGCGAGGCGCTCGGCGGCTGGAAGGAGGCAGCGCAGGCGCGCGGCATGGACGTGGACGCCTGCCGCTACCCGATGATGATCAACTGCATCATCGCCGACACCGACGGGGAGGCCTACGACCTCGCCAAGCGCTACATCCCGCGCTTCCAGCAGGCGCAGATCGACCATTACGAGGCCGACGACGGCCATTTCGAGACGCTCTCCACCTACACCGCCTGGGCCAAGATCTTCGCCAAGATGAAGGCGCGCACCGATCCCGCCAACATCCCGCCCTGGGCCGACGGCCAGTTCGTGGGCTCGCCGGAGACCGTGCGCCAGCGCGTCGCGGATTATGTGGAGGCGGGCTTCAACAGCTTCCTCATCCACACGGCGACGCCCGGCGTGCCGCGCCGCCACCGCCAGGCCTGGCTCGGCCGTTTCGCCGACGAGGTGGCGCCCTATTTCGAGGGCGGCGAAGCCCTGCGCGCCACCGCCAGCGCCTGACACCCGCCGCCCCGGCGAAGCGACCATGAAGCTTGACCCCGCGCTGGCGGAGATCCTCGCCTCGCTCGACCCGAGCGAGGAGACGCCGGTCGAGGAGATGGCGCCCGAGGACGCCCGCGCCACCTGGAAGGAGGAGATGGCCGCCGTTGCCGGCAAGCCGCTGCCAGTGAAGTCGGTGAGCGCCCACGAGGCGCCGGGGCCGGCCGGCCCGCTCGCGATCAGGCTTTACGAGCCCGAGGGCGTGGGCGAGAGCCCGCTGCCGATCCTCGTCTACTACCACGGCGGCGGCTGGATACGGGGCGACCTCGACACTCATGACGACGTGTGCCGCTACCTCTGCCATCACGCGGGCTGCCTGGTGGCGTCCGTCGACTATCGCCTCGCGCCCGAGCACCGCTTCCCCGCCGCGCTCGAGGATTGCGACGCCGCAACCCGGTGGGTGGCGGAGAACGCAGCGCATCTCGGCGCCGATCCGGAGCGCATGGCCATCGGCGGCGACAGCGCCGGCGGCAACATCGCCTGCGGCGTGACGCTCAGGGCGCGCGAGCGCGGCGGGCCCGCGATCTGCTTCCAGCTCCTGATCTACCCGGCCACCGACCTCGCCGGCGAGACCGAGTCCAAGCGGCTCTATTCCTCGGGCTACCTGCTCAACTCGATGCCCTTCTACGTTGCCAGCTACCTGGGGCCCGAGGGCGATGCGGCCGACCCGCTCGCCTCGCCGCTGCTGGCGCCCGACCTCTCGAACCTGCCGCCGGCCTTCGTGCTTACCGCCGGCTTCGATCCGCTGCGGGACGAGGGCGAGGCCTACGCCAAACGCCTGGAGGCGGCTGGCGTGCCCACCGACTACCGCTGCCACGAGAGCATGATCCACGGCTTCGTCTCGATCACCGGCCTGATCGAGAGTGCCGAGGCGGGCCTGGCGGACTCGGCAGCGGCGCTGCGGGCCGCCTTCGCCCGCTGAGAGAGGGAACCATGCCATGAGCGACGGCTTTGCCGGCAAGGCCTGCGTGATGACCGGCGCGGGCGGGGGCATGGGGCTTGCCATCGCCTGCGCGCTCCGCGCCGAAGGCTGCGCGGTCACCGCCATCGACCTCAAGCCCGAGCCGCCCGAGTTCGCGTCCGCCGAGGGCGCCGCCGGGCGCTACGTCCAGGGCGATGCCACCGACGAAGAGCTGGTCGCGCGCACCGTCGCCGAGGCCTTCGACGCAAGCGCGCGCCTCGACTACCTGGTCAATGCCGCAGGCGTCGGCTGGTACGACCGGGACGGCTCCATCGCCGAGATGGAGATGGCGATCTGGCACCGGGTGATGGAGATCAACCTCACCGCGTCCGCGCTGATGGCACGCCATGCCGTGCCGTTCCTCCGGCGCACCGGCGCGGGCGGAGCGATGGTCCACATCGCGAGCGTGGTGGGCCTGCGCAACATGGAGAACATTCTGGAGAACGGGCCCATCGACGCCTACCAGGCGTCGAAGGCCGGCCTCTCCGCGCTCTCGCGCTCGCTCTCCATGCAGCTCGGGCCCGACGGCATCCGCTCCAACACCATCTGCCCCGGCGCGGTCCTGACGCCGATGACGGCGCCGACCTACGAGGCCGATCCCAGCCGCGCGGACGCCATGATCGCGCGCACGCCCCTGGGCCGCCTCGGCCTCCCCAAGGACATTGCCCACGCGTGCCTGTTCCTGCTGTCGGACAAGGCGTCGTTCATCACCGGCATCGACCTCGTCGTCGACGGCGGCATCATGGCCAAGCTCTGACGCGGGCGTCACACCAGGGTCACGAGACCAGGGCTGCGAACAGCACGCCGCCGAGGATTGCGCCGGCGATGCCGAAGCAGACGTAGGCCGCGAACACCTGCCGGCGCACGAGCGACCAGACCGCGACCATGGCCGGTATGCAGCTCACCGAGCCCGCGACCATGAACGACATCGCTGCGCCTGCGCCCATGCCCTGCTCCATGAGGCCGGCGACGAGCGCGGGCGCGGCATAGCCGTTGAGGTAGGCCGGTGCGCCCACGAGCGCGCCCAGCGCGATCGGCGCGATCCCCTCCCCGCCGACCACACCCGCAATCAGGTCGGCCGGCACGTAGGCGACCAGCAGGGCTTCGATCAGGTAGGCCAGCGCGAGCCACTTGACGAGGAACCGCCCGTTGGCGATGGCTTCGGCACGAAATGCGGCCATCCTCGCCGGCTCACGCCAGAAGCGCCACACCGGCTTGCCATCCTCGAACTCGCTGGCGCAGCCACCGCAACCGCCGACGCCAGGGCGAAGCGGTTCGGCGAAGGCACCCCGCCAGACGAGAAAGCGAACCCCGAAGCCGCCGAACAGGCCGAGCGCGACGGCGGCGACCGCCTTGCCCACCGCGAAATCCCAGCCGAGCGCGGCGGCGGTGATGAGCAGGGTGGAGGGATCGATGAGCGGCGATGAGAGCCAGAACGCCATGATGGCCGAGAGCGGGACGCCGACCGCGAGCAGGCCCGCGATCAGTGGAATGACCTCGCACGAGCAGAACGGGGCGAGGCCGCCCAGGAGCGCGGCCAGCACGATCATGCGCGTCTCGCGGCCCTCGAAGGAGCGGGATACGAGCGCCGTGGCCCCGGTCGCCTTGAGCAACGCGATGAGCACGACCGCGCCGGCGATGTAGGGCAGGGTTCCGGCAAACGACTCGGCGGCGGCGCGAAGGATGTGGGTGACGCTCGGCGTGTCGAACAGCGCCACCGCGACCGGGATGAGGATGATGAGGGCCCAGACGGACAGCACGTCCCGCGCCCGCGTGCGCAAGCCGTGGACCCCGCGAAGAGCGAGCGCGGTCACGGCGATGGACTGCTGAGCGCCGCCCGCGCGGCACGGGCCTGAGGCGAGGGCTTGGCATCGGCGCAGCAGGCCTCCAGCAGGAAGGCGGCAAGCGCTTCGAGGCGCCGATAGGCGGCCCGGTTGATCACGGTGCGCCCGCGGCGTTCCTGCTCGACCAGTCCGCCGGCTGCGAGGAACCCGAGGTGATGGGCCAGGGTGGACGCCGGGATGGCCGTGCGCTCCTGGATCTCGCCGACGGAGAGCCCCTCGTATCCGGCGCGCACGAGCAGGCGCAGCACCGCCAGCCGCGGCTCGGAGCCGCAGGCGGCGAACCCCTGCGCAGCCTCTTCCAGCGCGACCGCGGGTTCCGGCAGGGAATGGTGAACGTGTGTCTGTACCATATCACTAGTTTTATAGTTATATCGAGGAGAGTCAAGCGCGCGTCTTGCTGCCGGCGCTATTGGTTGGTGGGTTTCCGAGGGGGTTTACGCGGCGAAGGTGCCGAAGGCGCCGCGGGAGTAGAGCAGGGGCTCCTGGGCCGGGTCGGTCCGCACCGCCTGCACGCGGCCGGTGAGCACCGTGTGGGTCTCGGCCCTGAGCGTCTGGCCGAGCAGGCAGTCGAAGCTCGCGAGCGAGTCCATCAGCACCGGCGCGCCGGTCTCCAGCGTGCCCCACTCGCCCGTGGTGAAGCGCTCGTGCGCCCTGTCCGAAGACGCGAACTGCGTAGCGAGGTCCAGGTGCTGCGCGCCCAGCACGTTGACGCAGAAGACCCGGCTTTGCAGTGCGGGGTCGTGAGCGCCCGCCTCGCGGTTGACGCAGGCGAGCAGCATGGGCGGCTCCGCGCTCAGCGAGCAGACAGCGGTGGCGGTGAGCCCGATGCGTTGGTCGCCGATGGAGGTCGTGACGATGGTGACTCCGGCCGCGAGCTGGCGCATGCCTTCCCTGAAATCGTCGGAATCGACCGCGACCACCGGCGCGGACAGGGTATCGAAATCGAAGTCGTCAAGCAGCGACATAAAGACCTCTCCCGGCGCGGCGCCAACTGTACCCAAGCGCCGCCCGCGCATTATGAAGACCGCCGCCGCAGCGGTCCACGGCACGGCGAATCTGTAGTTTTGCCCGCCGATATCAGTGGAAGTATGCACCGCCATCGACGACGAGCGTCTGTCCCGTGACGAAGGCGGAGTCTTGCGACGCGAAGAAGACCACCGCGCCCACGATGTCGTCCGGATGCTGATCCCGCTGGATGACGCGCGCCTGCCGTGAGATGTCCTGAAGCTTTTCCAGCTGATGGGGGTTCGCGAGCACGCCGTCGGACAGCGTGAAGCCCGGCGCCACCGCATTGACCCGGATGTCGGCGGCGCCGAGTTCCTTGGCCAGGGCCTTGGTCATCGCGTTGAGGGCGCCCTTGCTCGCTACGTAGTGCAGCATGAAGGGAACGCCCTTGAAGGGCGTCCCCGACGAGACGTTGACGATCGAGCCGCCGCCCTGCTGCCGCATGACGGGGACCACCGCGCGGGTCGCCATCGCCTGCCCGATGACGTTCACCTCGAGGACGCGCTTCCACTCGTCGACGTCCAGGTCCTCGAAGGGCTTCAGCTCTAGGTCGGCGTAGATCCCGGCGTTGTTCACGAGCACGTCGATTCGGCCGAACGCCTCAAGCGCGGCGCTCGCCATGGCCTCGGTCTCGCTCTGGCTCGACACATCGCAGGGGACGCCGATCACGCTGTCTCCGGCGTTATCCAGCGCCTGCGCCGCCTCCTCGGCGCCGTCGCGGTCGGCGATGACCACCTTCGCCCCTTCCGCGAGCAGACCCTGCACGAATGCGTGTCCAATCCCCATCGCCCCGCCGGTGACAATCGCGACCTTCCCGCTACAACGCATCGCCTGTTTCCTTCCGCTTGCTCGTATGTCCCGCCGACTATTCCGGATCGAGCTCGATGGGTCTCTCCGCAAACACCCGATAGGTCTGCGACTTCGGCTTGTCCCGGTCCTCCGCATTGACGTAGCGGATGGACGACGCGCCGAGCAACGCGCGTGGCAGGACCATCGTTCGAATGAAGCGGCTGGTGGCGTTCATCGATGCTTGCGCAAAGACGGGTTCGGGTCCGCTCTCGAACCAGGCGCCGCCCGGGCCATACGACGTGGACCGGCCTTCCGTATCGATCCGTATCTCCCCCTCGCGCAGGCATCTGATTCCGGGGCCTTGATGGGTGTGAAGAAGGGCGGTTCCCCCGGGCGGGAACGCGACGCTGTCGAGCCGGATCAGGAGCTCGTCGGCGATCGCGGCCGGATCGACCGGGCCGGCAAGGCGAAGAGTCGCCCGATGAGCGTAGGCGTCCGCGTGCAAACCGGACGGCCCGACCTCCCAGCGCCAGACCGCGGCGCCGTCACCACCGGCGCGCAGCGTCACCGCGTCCGTCAGGACCACTCCGTCATCCAGCGGGACATCGCTTCCATCGACCGAGATGCTGCCGGCCGAGACGTAGAGCGCTCTCGGCGCGCGCTTCTCCAGGCGAACCTCCTCGCCGCCGAACAGGGTGTCCTCGAACAGTCGCATCTCATAAGGCATTCGTTCTGACCTCACGGACGTATTCAGGTCTTCGGGACGGCTGCCGGCCGAGACATACGGGGCATCAGTAGGCGACCGGGAGCGGGTCCAGGCTCCGCCACAGATGCCAGACCGCCACCGAGCGCCAGGGCCGCCAGCACTCGGCACGGGCCGCGATCGCGTCGGGCTCCATCGAGCCGCCGTCGCCGTAGTGCTTGCCCATGGCGCGCCGCACGCCGATGTCGGCGAGCGGCAGCACGTCCGGCCGTTGCAGGTAGAAGATCAGGATCATCTCGGCGGTCCATCGGCCCACGCCCCTGAGCGCGAGCAGGTCTTCGATCACCGCCTCGTCGTCGGCGCCCTGCCAGCGCTCCGGGTCGATAGTCCCGGAGACGAAGCCAATGGCGATGTCGCGCAGGTAGCCCGACTTCTGGCGGGTGAGGCCGGCGCCGCGCAGCTCGTCTTGCGTGCGGGCCGCGACTTCGGGCGGCGCGACGGTGCCGACGCAGGCCTCGAGCCGGGCCCAGATGCTGTCCGCCGCGCGCACCGAGATCTGCTGGGCCACGATGGAGCGCGCGAGGGTGAGGAAGAGGTCGCCCTGGCCGACAAGGCCCTCGCCCTCATAGTTCGCGATGAGCGCAGCCATTGTCGGGTCGGCGGCGGCGAGCGCGGCCCGCGCCTCCTGCCAATACGCCGGCTGTCCCACCGGCCCGCTCGCCCATCGCGGCATTGCGCTTGTTCTCCCTGTTCCAGCGGTCCGGATCAGCGCCGGGCGAAGCTCGGCATGGTCTCCTCGATGCCTTCGGGGTCGGCATGGATGAAGACCTCCGCGTGAGGGAAGGCCTCGCGGATACGGTCCTCGACGGCGTCGGATATTTCGTGGGCGCGGAGCAGCGTGAGCGAGCGGTCCATCTCGACATGGACCTGGATGAAGGAACTGATGCCGGCGCGGCGGGTCCGGAGGTCGTGGCAATCCAGCACTTCCGGGTGCTCCAGCACGATTTGGCGGATGCGCGCGCGGTCCGCCTCCGGGAGCTCATGGTCCATCAGCTGCTCGATCGCGCTCCACGCGACGCGCACTGCGGCATGGATGATGACGCCCGCGATCGCGATCGCGATGATCGGGTCGGCGAGCCCCCAGCCCACGGTCATTGCCAGAACCAGCGCCGCGATCACGCCGATGTTCGTCAGGATATCGGAGGCATAGTGCAGGGAATCGGCCTTGATCGCGGTCGAGCCGGTGAGCCGCACCACCCGGCGCTGATAGGCCACCAGCGCCGTGGTGACGAGGGTGGCGAAAACCATGACCCCGATCCCCACCGGCGCGCGTTCGATCGGCTCCGGCTCGATGATGCGACCGACCGCCTCGACGATGAGAAAGATCGCCGATGCCGTGATGAAGACCGCCTGGCCGAGCCCCGCCAACGGCTCCGCCTTGCCGTGGCCGAAGCGGTGCTCGCGGTCCGCCGGCTGGAGCGCCTGGCGCACGGCGAACAGGTTGATGAGCGAGGCGAGCACGTCCATCACCGAATCGGCGAGCGACGAGAGCAGGCTCACGGAATCGGTCACGAGCCAGGCGCCCAGCTTGGCGGCGATCATCAAGGCGGCGGCGGCAACCGCGAAATTGGTCGCGCGGCGCATCAGTTGGCGCGCGCGTTCGGGCTCGACTTGGGGTCCGCTCGGGGTTTCGGGCTTCACGCCGGCAGCTTATAGCACGGCCGCAAGCGATATCCGTGTGGTGGCAGCCGCTCTGTTTTGGGACGAGGGGCGAGCCGGGCCGCAGGCCCGGACGGCGCGACCGCTCGGCGCTTGAGGGACATGCAAGTTGCGACGCCGCGGGTTTAGTGTAGGATGCGACAACACGCGAGAATTCCAGCAAAAACGAGGCTTCGATGGCGGATGCTTCGCCGCTGATGGCGGGCAAGCGGGGCATCGTGATGGGCGTCGCGAACGCGCGCTCACTCGCCTGGGGTGTGGCTCATTCCCTCGCCGAGCACGGCGCGGAGCTGGCCTTCACCTTTCAGGGCGAAGCGATCGAGAAGCGGCTCAGGCCGCTTGCCGAATCGGTGGGCTCCGATTTCCTGCTCCCCTGCGACGTGACCGACGAGGCGAGCGTCGACGCCACCTTCGAGGCCATCGCCGAGCGCTGGGGCCACCTCGATTTCCTCGTCCATGCAATCGCTTACTCCGACAAGGAGGAGCTGAAAGGGCGCTATCTCGACACCACGCTCGAGAACTTCCGGACCACGCTTCAGGTCTCGTGCTACTCCTTCACCGCGCTCAGCCGCCGCGCCGTGCCGCTGATGGGCGAGGGCGGCGGCAGCCTGCTCACGCTCACCTACATGGGCGCCGAGCGCTGGGTGCCGCACTACAATGTGATGGGCGTCGCCAAGGCCGCGCTTGAGGCGAGCGTGCGCTATCTCGCTGCCGATCTGGGCGATCGCAACATCCGGGTCAACGCGATTTCTGCGGGCCCGGTCAAGACGTTAGCTGCATCCGGGATCGGCGATTTCCGCTACATCATGAAGTGGAACGAGTATAACGCCCCACTCAGGCGCAACGTCACGATCGACGAGGTGGGCGGTGCCGCCACCTATCTGTTGAGCGAGCTGGGCCGCGGCGTCACCGGCGAGGTCCATCACGTCGACTGCGGCTACCACATCGTCGGCATGAAGCGGCCGGACGCGCCCGACATCTCGGTGGTCTAGGGCCGCCACCTTCTGCCATGGCGAGCAACAGCTTCGGCCTGCTCTTCCAGGTCACGACCTGGGGCGAGAGCCACGGCCCGGCCATCGGCTGCGTCGTCGATGGCGTGCCGCCGCGCCTGTCTCTCGCCGAGTCCGACATCCAGCCCGCGCTCGACCGGCGCCGGCCCGGCACCTCCCGCTTCGTCACGCAGCGGCGCGAGTCCGACACCGTACGCATCCTCTCCGGCGTCTTCGAGGGCCAGACCACCGGCACGCCCATCTCATTGGTGATCGAGAACGAGGACGCGCGCAGCCGCGACTACGGCCCGATCAAGGAGACCTACCGCCCCGGCCATGCCGATTTCACCTATGACGCGAAGTACGGAATCCGCGATTACCGGGGCGGCGGGCGGGCCAGCGCGCGCGAGACCGCGATGCGCGTGGCCGCCGGCGCCATCGCGCAGAAGATTCTGGGCGAGGGGGTGACGATCCGGGGCGCGGTCATCCAGGTTGGCGAGCACACCGTGGACCGCGATCGCTGGGATTGGGCGGAGACCGCGCAGAACCCCTTCTTCTGCCCCGACGCCGCCATCGTGGCGGTCTGGGAGAACGCGCTCGATACGGCCCGCAAGGCCGGCACCTCCCTCGGTGCCATCATCGAGGTGGAGGCGGTGGGCGTGCCGGCGGGTCTCGGTGCGCCGGTCTACGGCAAGGTCGACGCAGACCTCGCCGCCGCCATGGTGGGCATCAACGCGGTCAAGGGAGTCGAGATCGGCGCAGGCTTCGCCGCCGCCGCCATGAGCGGCGACGTCAGCGGCGACGAGATTCGCATGGAAAGCGGGCAGCCGCGCTTCCTCACCAACAATGCCGGCGGCGTGCTCGGCGGCATCACCACCGGCCAGCCGGTCGTGGTCCGCTTCGTGGTCAAGCCCACGAGCTCGATCCGCACGCTGCGCCGCACGATCACAGCCAAGGGCGAGGAGACCGAGGTCTCGACCGCAGGCCGG
>JAPPNV010000444.1 GCA_028818565.1 Rhodospirillales bacterium
TGCTCCACTATGCCGACCTCAAGATGGACCTCGCCGGGCACAGGGTCACGCGGGGGGACGAGTCGATCCACCTCGGGCCGACCGAGTTCCGGCTGCTGCGCCATCTGATGGAGCATCCCGGCCGCGTCTTCTCGCGCGAGCAGCTCCTCGATTCGGTCTGGGGTCCGGACATCTTCATCGAGAGCCGGACCGTCGACGTGCATGTGCGCCGCTTGCGCCAGGCGCTCAATGCCGAGCGGCGTCCGGATCTGATCAGGACCGTCCGCTCGGCCGGCTATGCCCTGGATTCGAGTGCGGGTTGAGCCCTGAGGCTGCGGGTGGGTGGTGATACAGCCAGCTGTGGCATTTGTGTCACAGTGAGATAAGAAAATGTCTGGGTGACTGAATTCCATCATATTTTGCGCTGCGCAGGGTTGCGCCGCGGACCCCGCGTGTACCATTCTCTCGGTGCGGCGGACCGCACCGGTTAAGGGGCGTGTCGTCGCGGATCCATGCATGGAACTCTCTAATCGCGCGAATGAGGAGGATGGGAGCATGAAGAAGGGCCTGCGCATTATTGGCCCTGTGCGTATTTCGTACTCCCGCGTACCTGTGACGGCTTCAAGTAGCTAATTCCCTACACAAATCAGTCGTTTCCGACCCGGCCGTTGTATCGTCTCACCGACAGGGCTACGCAGCCCTACGCAGGAGTTTTAATCCACCTGCTTGCGTGGCGCTTACGGAAGTGCATACTGGGTGCAGGCACCAATTCCGACCCGGCGAGGACCGCATGCCCGAGCGGCAGGTGCGAACGATCTCGAAGCGGACCGTGGATAGCTTGTCCGTCGAGGGCAAGGACGCCATCTTCTGGGACCGGGATTTGCAGGGCTTCGGCGTTCGCGTCTACCCCTCGGGCCGCAAGGTGTACGTCGTGCAGAGCCGGGGGCCGGGAGGCTCGAAGCGGGCCACCGTGGGCCGTCACGGGGACATTACCGCCGACCGGGCACGCAAAGACGCCGCCGCTATCATCGACCGGATCAAGTCGGGGCTGGAGCCTGTACCTGCCACCCCGGAGCGTGATACGGGGCCGACCGTAGCCGACCTGGCCGACCGCTTCCTGCGCGCGCATGTCGCGCTCAACTGCAAGCCTTCGACGGCGGTTCGCTACCGGGGCATTCTGAAGAACGCCATTCTGCCTGCGCTGGGGCCGAAGCCGCTGGGCTCGGTGGAGCGCAAGGATGTTGCAGAATTGCATCATACGCTTCGACACCAGCCGAGCACGGCGAACCGGACGGTCGACATCCTGACCAAGATGTATTCCCTGGCCGAGGTCTGGGGATTGCACCCGGCGGGGAAGAGCCCGTGCCGGTCCGTGCGCAAGTACAAGGAGAAGAAGCGTCAGCGCTTTCTGAGCGCCGAGGAGTTCCAGCGCCTGGGCCGTGTTCTCGACGAGACCGAGGCCCGTGGCACGGCGTGGCCCCCTGCGATTGCCGCGATCCGGCTTCTGATCCTGACCGGTTGCCGGCGCAACGAGATATTGTCCTTGCGATGGGACGATGTGGACCGGACCTCGGGCGAGTTGCGCCTGAGGGAGGCCAAGACGGGCGGACGGATGGTGCCGCTGACCCCCGAGGTGGAGGCGGTGCTTGACGCGATCCCCCGGACACCGGGCTCACCCTGGGTCATCGCCGGCAAGAAGTCGGGGAAGCACCTGAGGAACGTGAACGACTTGTGGTTTCGCCTGCGCGTGGAGGCCGACCTGAAGGACGTGCGCCTTCATGACCTCAGGCACAGCTGGGCGAGCAGGGCGTTGGCGCTCGGCGAGAGCCTTCCGATGATCGGCCGGCTTCTCGGTCACACGCAGGTGCAGACGACGGCGCGCTATGCGCACCTGGCGCAGGACACGGAGATGGCGTCTGCGGCCAAGGTGGCGGGCAGCATTGAGGCGGACATCATGGTGCCGCACGCCGAGGCGGCGTGACCCTCGGAGCATCGGACGCATAGGAGGACGCCAGGACCCATGGCCAAGCTGCTCTACAGGTCGATCTCCCGGCGCATGGTCGAGGAGCTGACGGTCGAGAAGGACACGGTCTTCTGGGACCGGGACCTGCCTGGGTTCGGGTTGCGCGCCTATGCGTCCGGGAAGAAGGTGTACATCGTGCAGACCCGCGCGAGGGGCGAGTCGAAGCGGGCCACGGTGGGCCGTCACGGGGTGCTGACGGCCGATCAGGCGCGCCAGCGGGCGATACTCATGATCGCCCGCCTCAAGGCGGGGAAGGAAGCGAGTGCCGCGCATCCGGTATCGGGCGAGCAAGACGGCCTGACGATCGAAATTTTGGCCGAGCGCTACCTGAAGGACTACGTGGAGGTTCGCTGCAAGCCGAAGACGGTAACGTTGTGCCGCCTGCTGCTGTCGAACCACATCATCCCCAATCTGGGCCATGTCCCCGTCGAAGGCCTGGAGCGGAAGCAGGTGGCCGATCTCCACTACCGTCTGCGCGACAGGCCTGCGACGGCGAACCATGTGGTCGCCACCCTGTCGCGCATGTTCAACCGGGCAGAGGGGTGGGGACTTATCCCGGAGGGCACCAATCCGTGCCGGGCGTTTCCCAAGTACAAGTCTCACAAGCATGAGCGCTTTCTGACCGAGGAGGAATTCCGCCGGCTGGGCCGCGTGCTCAGCGACGCGGCCCATGAGGGTGGCATATCGGCGCACGCGGTGGCGGCACTGCGCCTGCTGATGTTGACGGGGTGCCGGCGCAGCGAAGTTCTGGGCCTGCGCTGGACCGACGTGGACCTTGAGGCGAACGTGCTGCACCTTGAAGATTCCAAGACTGGTCCTCGGGCGGTTCCGCTGTCGCCGGCGGCGGCGCGGGTGCTCTCCGAGCTTCCGCGCGTCCCCGGCAACCCCTGGGTGATCGCGAGCAGGAAGCGGGGCGAGCACCTGCGCAATATCAACCAGCCGTGGGAGCTCATCCGCCGCCGGGCGAAGCTCGACGACGTGCGGCTTCATGACCTGCGGCACAGCTGGGCGAGCAGGGCGCTGGCGCTGGGGGAATCGCTTCCGATGATCGGCAGGCTTCTCGGTCACACGCAGGTCGAGACCACGGCGCGGTACGCGCATCTGGCACGGGATTCCGTCAAGGAGTCGGCGGCGAAGGTCGCGGCCAGCATCGGCGCTGACCTGTACAGGCACCGTGAGGCGGATGGTGCACATCTTCATCAGGCAGGCCGCTGAGCGGCGAGCATTGACGCTCATCCGCTCGTGTCCGGCTAGCCCATTCCGATTTGACGTTGGAGGCGAGCATGCACACTACCAGTCTTCTCAAGGTCGGGGGCTCGGTCATGCTGGCGGTTCCTCCGCCGCTGCTCGATCTTCTTGAGTTGCGGGCCGGTGCCCAAGTCAACGTCGGCATCATGGACGGTCGCCTAGTCGTCGAGCCCAGGACGCACCCGACCTACTCGCTTGAAGAGCTTCTGAGCCAATGCGATGGGACCGCTCCTGACGACGCTGAAGACCGCGCCTGGCTCGACGCCAAGCCCGCCGGCGACGAGCTGCTGTAGTGCAGCGCGGCGAAATCTGGCTTGTCAGCCTCGACCCGACGGCCGGCCATGAGCAGCGGGGAACCCGTCCGGTTGTGATCGTCTCCCCCGCGCCGTTCAACGCGCTGACCGGGACGCCGATAGTGCTGCCCGTCACCACCGGCGGGAGCTTCGCGCGCCGGCGCGGGTTCGCGGTATCTCTCGACGATGCCGGCACCCGCACGAGAGGGGTGATCCGCTGCGACCAGCCCCGCGTTCTTGATCTTGCCGCCCGGAACGGGAAACGGTTGGAGGCCGTTCCGGAGGCGGTCATGGACGAGGTGCTCGCACGCCTCGCTGCGATCCTGACATAGGCTGAGTGGACGCGATGCTCCTGTCGGACGTTACGTGCGGATATGGCGCTGCGCATCGGCCGGGCGCTGGGCATGACGGCGGAATCGTGGCTGGCGTTGCAGCGGCTCTACGACTTCGACCGTGCCCGTGCTGCCGTCGACGTCTTGCGTATCGATCCACTGGTCGCCACCCGCAGCTGAATTAACCGCAAAGGCGGCATCCTCATGCGTGCCACGACCTATGTGCGGTAGTAGGCTATGGCGCCTCGACGGAGCGGGCGCCCGGCGATGAAATCGCGCCGCGATCCAGCCGGGCGGGTACGATCAACCCTACGAAAGATCACCGCCATGAGAACCGCCGCCGTCGCCTTGGGCATTTCAGCGTTGCCGGTGACGGCCGGCTGCGTCGGCACGTCGAACGACGAGCCCCCGATGGCGCACATCGAGCTCAGCGAAACCCTGAAGCGCTTCAAGACGACGACCGGCTTCGTCGACGGGGTGGTGACCGTCGAGGCGCGACGCCGGGACGGGAGCCCCCGGATCCTCACCAGCGCCAGACATCTCGAGGCCGAGTGGGGACTCTACGCGCCGGCGCCGCCCATCCCGGGATTCGTCAGCCGCGAGTTCCTGCTTTCGGAAAACCGTCACGACGGTCGAACCCTTCTCTATGCGCTGGTGGAATGGGACGACGAGAACCCCGACGATTACATGGCCTTCGGCTGGTGGATGCACCTTCCTGTCGGGGTCTCCTTCCGGGAATTGGAAGCGGCCGAGCTCGGCGTGTTCATGGACGGCCCGGAGCTCGATCTCTCGAATCCCCCCGAGATGCCGCCGAGCGGCGAGGCGACCTACCTGGGCGCCATCGGCGGTCTCTACGAGTACCGGTACGGCAGCGGTTGGCGCGAGGAGTTGCAGGGGGAGAGCCAGTACGTCGAGTTCAGCGCTCCCATCGAGCTCACTGCGGACTTTTCCGACGCGTCCATCGGGGGCTGCATCGGCTGCACGGGAGACGTCGTGGCAGAGACGCTTCACCTTTATCCGATCGTGGCCTGGAGGGGTCCGCCCCCGGACGCCCTGCCGGCGGATTACGAGATCCATCTCGGCCACACGCCCTTCCAGGCGAACGGAACCTTCGAGAACACCGACATCACGGTAAGCCACCCCGAGCGGACGGTGACGGAGACCGAGGGCGTATTGGGGGGACAGTTTTCCAACGTTCCGGATTCGCACGGCAATCCCCGCCGGGTCGTGGGTCTAGCGGATGTCCGCTTCGATGAGGCAGACGGCAGCAGCGGCAGCTTCCTTGGCGGCTTCTCCGCCCTTACGCCGGTGACGGTGGCGCCGCCGGAGAGCGAAACGCCTTGATGTTCCAGCTCCCGACGGTCGCGGTGCAGGCGCCGACGAGTCCAGGGCGCGGCGCGCACGCACACTTGAAATTCTCGCGCGACCGCTCAACGGCTTCTACAGCGTCTTTCGCCGGCACCGCCTCACGACCGGGCTCATGCCGCTGCCCGGCTTCAGAAGGCCGCGCGTTGCCACTGTGGCGCGCCTCCATGCTTCCACTTGAGGCATTGACCGCCGAGGTCTCGACCACCCGACACGGGCGACTGGAAGCCGATTGACGATCGGACGACCGATGCCTCCGTGGTTGGCGCGCAGGGCTCTGGCGACGCCTTGATCTTCTGGACGGGAGACTGGCCGAAGGATCCGCAGGAACAACACAAGATCGCGGAGGAGACGATCCCGGTTAACAACGGACGCGTGTTGCGCGTGACTTTGGGCCTGAACCTCGACCGCACGGTGAAACCGAATCCCGCCGGCTCATTCGGACGATGCTTCTGCCTGATCGAAGGCAACACCCGGCGATGTGAGGGCCCGTATATCCGAGATGGTCACACCGTCTGGGTCGTGTGCGGAGGGGCCAGCTGAAGCTGCACTCGGCAGAATCAGAAGGGGCGTCGACTTCCGTCGGCGCCCCTTCGCGTCTCAGTATCGGTATCTTCGGCTAAAGCAGCAGCGGATGCCCCGCACTATGGCCCAGGCGCCGGCCGTTGCCCCGCTGTTCGCCCGACGCGCCCTTAGTTCAGGGAATCTTGCCGTCACTCACCCTTCGTGTCTGGGCTAGGACATCATCGGCATCATCCATCTCGGCCAAGATGCGGCGGGCCCGCTCGACCGCAACGGCACCCGTCACTGTCGGCCGAACGCCCTGGACGCTGCGATCGAACAGCTTGGTGCCGGACACCTCCTCCAGGAACGCGAGTTTCCTCCACAGCGCGGCATGAGACATTTCGAGCCTGATACCTGCGCGGTTCATCGAGCCGGTATCGGCGAGCGCAATGAGAGCGAGGAGGTTGCTGCGGCTCTCGAAGATCGACTTGGTTTTCGGGCGGCCTACCAGCCTACAATCACGTTCGCACGCGCCTCGGTCAGCGGATCGTCGCTAAAGCGCTCCAGGCAGTGCCCGTCGCGGTCGGTCGGCGGAAGCGGAGTACCGCGGCACCTGCAGGCGGGCAACCCCGGAATCGGAAGAGACGCCAGTCACTCGCCCTTCCGTAGCGGCCCCGATTACAGATCCTCGCCTTCATCGGGGAGCCCCTCAAGGCACGGACGCCGGTGCTTCGACCGAGTCGGGCGGACGAACCGCACGCCGCCGCAGTGGTGGCATGGCCTGGACACGATAGTTCTCCGGGAAGTCGATCATCGGGACCTTCTGGCCCGCCATGTCGTGGGTGCAGTCGGACAGGAACTCCCAGACGCCGATCCGGCGGTAGGAGTGGCAGGTGCGCGGCTCCCATGCCTCGTTCACCACGACCGGGCTCATGCCGCTGCCTGCTTCAACACTCCATTCCTTGTCGGCCGCGGCCATGGCGCTGCGCATCGGTCGGACCCTGGGCATGACCGCAGAGTCGCGGCTGGCATTGTAGCGGCTCTACGATCTCGACCGCGCCTGCGCCACAGTCGACAGCTCGCGCATCGCCCCTCCGGTCGCCGGCGGTGGCCAAGTCAGCCTCGAGGGCGGCACCCTCATGCGTGCGGAGTTCGATCCTGACACGCCTCCCCGGCGAAGCGTGCATCGGACGATGCAGTCATGCCGCAATCCAATCCGGCCGCCCCGGCGCCGGTTTCTCCGGCCGGTCTGCGGGCGGCCGCTCATCCGATGGGTCCCGGCTTCAGAAAGCCGTGCGTTGCCCCTACGGCACGCCTCCGTGCTTTCACTTGAGACATTGACCGCCGAGCTCGCTGGATGCGACAAGCGCCTCCGCTCTCAGGAACTGCTTCGGCCTTGCAGGCTGGCTCATGCCACGAGCTCTGCGCATCAGCAACAAGCTTCTGTCTCTCCGGGACCGGATCGAGATATTCGACGGCACCGACACGGTGATTTACAGCTGCTCGCGTGTGTCTCTGTTCTCTCCAAGGTCATTCGTCGTCGTTGCCGGAGAGGCCGAAGTCGCCCGCGTCAAGCGCAAGCTATTCTCGTGGACTCCCACCTGGCTCGTTGAAGGCAAGGCGGTCGACTTCGCGATCAGAGCGAGAATACTTTCGCTGAGGCGGATCTACGATGTGAAGGGCGGCCCCTTCCACGGTGCAGAGGTGAGGGGCAACCTGTGGGACGCCAGGTTCATGATTGCGCTGGACGAGACGCTGGTGGCCCAGGCGAACAAGCGGCTGGTCAGCCTTCGGGACACCCATGTCGTAGAGGTCGTGAAAGACGACGATGCGGCCGAGCTGTTTACCGTTATCGCCATGATCGTCCTTCTCCTGCACAACAAGGAGAAAAGGGAGGACGACCGTGAAGAAGAGCAGCGCGACCGACAGAGACGGGCATTCGACGACGGCTTTGTCTAATCGTCCCGAAGGTAACGGCGGCGAAGTCGATGATCGACAACGTAACGACTGATTCCCGGCCGGGCGCGAATGGCCGTGTAGCCCTCTCGCCGGCCGGCCGAGCCCGTTCAGCGTGTGCTTTCCGGCCTCGCGCGCAATGAAGGCCTGGAGCACGCCCCGCGCCGAGCGGCACCCTGAGGAACGGACGGGGACCCACCGCCATCGTCAGGGGGCCGCGGCGCAAACGCCCGAATTCGCAACAGGATCAATCGACCATGCTCATCATCGCTCTCGTTGCCGCGCTTCTCGCATTCCCATCGTTGGCCTATGCCGCCTGCGAGGGGCAGGACTGGCGCGCCCAGCTTACGCCGGAGGCGATGCAGGAGATACGGGACCGCCTCGCGCAGGTGCCGTTTCACCGGGGGATCGCATTCGAGGCGGTCCGCGGCGAGAGCCGGCTGACCCTGTTCGGCACGGTTCGCGTGTACGATCCGGGCGTCCACGTCCCGGACGATATCGCCGCGCGCATCCGCTCGGCTGACCTCGTTCTGCTGGAAGCGACGCCGGAGGTGATGACGGCCTTCCGGCAAGCACTGGCGGAGGATTACTCGCTGTCGTTCGATGTTGACGGCCCAGGTCTTCGGAGCCGTCTCGCACCTCGGGAGTGGGCCATCCTCCTCCGTGCGCTCCTGGTCCGGGGCATCGAGACGGAGGTGGTCGAGCGGATGCGGCCGTGGTTTGCCGCCGCCATGCTGGAGCATGCGCCCTGCGACGTTGCGGCGAGTGCGGGCGGCGGAAAGATTCTCGACGATCGGGTTGAGGCACTTGCCCGTGAGGCGGGTGCGGCCGTCGGCGGCCTCGACGAGGATGCCGGTCGACTCCTGTCCTACTTCTCCGGCCTGCCGGAGGGTGAGCAGCTCGATCTACTTCGCCTGACGCTTGCGTCCCACACGTCGGACGGCAGCCAGATTGTGACGCTTGTGCGCAGCTGGCAGGACGGGGAGGTGGCTGTGGGCTGGGAGGCGGCCCGCGCCCGCGCTGTCGCGCTCACCGGTGACGGCGCGGCGGTGAAGGAGTGGTTCGACCGGCTGCACCAGGTTCTCGTCGTCGCACGGAACCGAGAGTGGATGCGGCGGCTTCTGGAGTGGAGCGAAGCGGTCCCGCACATCGTCGTTGCGGTCGGTGCGATGCATCTTCCCGGCGAGGATGGGCTTCTGCGTCTGCTTGAGCGGCGCAGCTTCGCGATTCGCCGTCTGATCCTGGCGCCGTAATGCCGATACCGGCTCGGGGGACTTGCCGGATGCGCCCGCCTCCAAAACGAGCACACGCACGGCTTTGTCGAACCCCGACCGCGTTCCCGATCAGGGGCTAACGTCAGCGCGCAAAGCGGATGCGGTTGCTCCGCCCGGCGCGGCGGCGCAGGAAAGCCAGCGCCGCCCACGCGGGCAGGCCTCCGGCCGCCGCGCAGACCGCGACCGCGTGCGGCCCGAGCGTGACAGCCTGCGCGCACCCTGCAGCAGTCAGCAGGGCCAGAACCGCCGTCAGCCACCACGCCGTTCTTGTGCGGCCCCTGCGCCTCAGCGCTCCGACAGGCAAAGCCAGCAGCAGACCCGCCGGCGCCAGCAGCACGAGGTCGGGCCAGACTGTCAGCGCCAGCGGCACGGGCGTGCCTCCGGCCGCCGCGAACGCGAGGCAGCTGCCCGCCGGCAGCCAGATCAGGCCCAGCACGGCGCCCGCCCCGCCCGCTCTCCGTCGCATACCGGCCGTCGAACGGCCGCGGCGGATAACGCACGCGCGTCAGCGAGATCGGATCGGTCATGAACTTCGTCTCCGGCAGGACGGCGCGCAATTGGTCAGAGCGGCGCGCACTCTGCAAGCCCCGGCGTCGCGGTCCGATCCGTTCGTGCGGCTCCCGTTCCCCGTTGCCACCGCCCCGGGCGCCGGCATCCGGCAGCCCACGGCGAGCGCTGCGATGGTTGCGCCCAGTCGGCGATGCCGAGCGCACCGGTTGCCTGGGTGCGCCGAATCGGTCTACCTGCCCGGACACGGGGATTCGGCCTTGCGCCGCGCCTGCGGTTATCCGTTGCGGCCCGCGCGTCGTCTCGCCGTTCGAAAGGAGCAGCGCATGTTCTCGAAGGCACTGGAGTTCCTGTCCGCCGACATGGCGATCGACCTGGGGACAGCGAACACCCTTGTCTACGTGAAGTCCCAGGGCATCGTCCTCGACGAGCCCTCGGTGGTGGCCTTCACCATCTGGAGGGGCAGGAAGCAGGTGCTCGCGGTCGGCGACGAGGCCAAGCAGATGCTGGGCCGGACGCCTGGAAACATCGAGGCGGTCCGCCCGCTTCGCGACGGCGTCATCGCCGACTTCGAAGTTGCGGAGGACATGATCAAGCACTTCATCCGCAAGGTGCACAGGCGGCGCAGCTTCGTAAGCCCCCGGATCGTCATCTGCGTGCCCTCCGGCTCCACCCCCGTGGAGCGCCGAGCGATCCGGGAAGCGGCCGAGAGCGCGGGCGCGCGGCAGGTCTTTCTGATCGAGGAGCCTATGGCGGCCGCCATAGGCTCCAACCTGCCGGTGACGGAGCCGACCGGCTCGATGGTGATCGACGTGGGAGGCGGCACCACCGAGGTAGCCGTGCTCTCGCTCGGCGGCATCGTGTATTCGCGCTCTGTACGCGTGGGCGGCGACAAGATGGACGAGAGCATCATCTCCCACGTGCGCCGCACCCACAACCTGCTTCTTGGCGAGAGCAGCGCGGAACGGATCAAGAAGGAGATGGGCTCGGCGTGCCCGCCGGAGGATGGCGACGGCGAAAGGGTGAACATCAAGGGCCGCGACCTGATGAACGGGGTTCCCAAGGAGATCGTTCTGACCCAGCGCCAGATATCCGAGAGCCTGGCGGAGCCTGTGGGCGCCATCATCGACACGGTGAAGGTGGGCCTGGAGAACACGGAGCCGGAGCTTGCGGCGGATATCGTGGATAGGGGCATCGTGCTGACCGGCGGCGGTGCGCTGCTCGGCAGCCTCGATCAGGTGCTGCGCCACGCGACGGGACTGCCGATCTCGATCGCGGATCAGCCGCTGCGCTGCGTGGCGCTGGGCACCGGCCGCTGCCTCGAAGAGATGAGGGCTCTGAAGCACACCCTTCACGAGGCATATTGACGGCCCGAACTCGCGGGCCGGCCGGCACGGCTTCGCGGGTGTCACCATGATCCTGGGCGCGGGCTCGCCGGCGGCGCCTTCGGGACTACCCCCGGCGGGCGGGGTGCGCATATTCTGCCCACCTGCGCCGCAGTCTAACCGGCGATCCCAAGCCCTGCCGCGCGAGCCATCCCCGACGGGCTCCATCGACTCCGGCATCGCCGGCTCGGCGATCGTGCCCCGCCCGTTCGGACGCCCGGCGCCGACGATCGTCGGCGGACCTGCGTGCAGCACTGGGCCTTTCCACCGGTAGACCGAAGATGGATGCCTGCTCCCGCCATGCACGTCCGGTGCGTTTCATCGGCAATAGCGGGTGGCGTAGGATATATGCACCGAATACCGTCCAACGACCCGAGGGAGTTGTTCCATGGCTGCAATGCAGATTGAGGAGTCCAGCTTGACCAAGGGACAGGCGCGCAAACTTGCCACGCTGCGCAAATCCTTGGGCGACGAGATCGCCGACCGCGCCTTCCTCGAATGGCTGGCATCGCAGCCTGCAGCGGCAAGTTCAGCACCGGACGACAACGCGACTCTGGTCGTGGATACCCTTTTATGAGGCCCTTGGAGTCAAGCATCGAGACGGCTTCTCTT
>JAPPNV010000164.1 GCA_028818565.1 Rhodospirillales bacterium
TCGATCATCATGGCGCCGGTGTAGGGCACGAGGCCGTAGGTGGGCTTGAGGCCGACGATGCCGCTCCAGCTCGCCGGGATGCGGATCGAGCCGCCCTGGTCGCCGCCGATGGTCGCGTCGACATCGCCGGCCGCGACGGCGGCGCCGTTGCCGTTGGAAGACGCGCCGGTCGAATGGGTCGGCTTGTGCGGGTTGCGGACAGGCCCGTAGGCGGAGGTGTGGCTGCCGCCGGAGAACGAGCAGTCCTCGCTGTTGGTCTTGCCGAGGATGGTCCCGCCGGCATCGAGCACGCGGGTCACCACGGTGGCGTCGATGTCGGGGATGTAGCCCTCCATCCCCTTGGCGCCGTTGATCATGGGGAAGCCTGCAACGCAGATCGCATCCTTGATGCCGACCCGCTTGCCGGCGAGCACGCCGTCCGCCGCGCCCTTGATCTCGCCCTTCACGTACCAGGCATTGTACGGGTCCTCCTCCGGCCCCGGCCGGTAGGAGCCGGCGCGCGGATACTTCACCGGCGGCTTGGTCTCCTGCATCGCGTCGAGGCGGCGGTAGCTGTTCAGCGTGCCCGCCATCATCTCGCTGTAGAGGTCGGCGTCGGCGTCGCTCATCGTGAAGCCGAACGACTCGGCCAACTCCTGAACCTTCTTCGCGCTCGGCGGTACTGGACCTGTCGGCATTCTGCTCTCCCTTGCTTCCCAAGGCCGCTGGGCGGTGCCCGACGGCGCGCCGCATCTTAGCCCGCATGTCTCGCCCGGGTCATGGTTCGACGGGTATGGCAGAAGACCGGGCAAGCATGGCGGAGGGTTGCTTTCTATTGCCCGCTACGCGAATCGGGATAATGTTGCGGCGCCGTGACACCAAATCCCGCAATCCGAGTCGTTAAGGCCGCGTTCGCGACGTTCGCGCCGCTGCTCGCGGCCGCAGCTCTGTGGACGTCGGCGGCAGGGCCGACGCCGGCAGCCGACCTGCTGGCCGAGGGCGCCGCTGCCTACGAGGCCGGCGACTATGCCGAGGCGGCCAAAATATGGCGCCCTCTCGCCGAGGACGGCGACGCGTTGGCGCAGTTCAACCTGGGCCTCCTGCACGAGACCGGGCGGGGCGTGGCCGAGGAACCGGCCGAGGCTGCCGGCTGGTACGAACGGGCCGCGCGACAAGGCATGGTTCGGGCGCAGTACAATCTGGCGCTGCTCCACCAGGTCGGGCGGGGCGTGGCGCAGGACGTGGCGCAGGCCCTCTTCTGGCTGGAGGTCGCGGCACGGCTCGGCGAAGGTGTGGAGCAAGAGCAGGCTGCCGAAGCGGCAGCCCAACTGACGCCGCTGCTCGAGGAAGGCAAGCTCGAGGCTGCGCAGGCCCGCGCGCGCGCCTTCACACCGCGCCCGGAGGAAGCGCCGATCCGCTCGGCAGCGGTCACCCTGATTCTCTCCGAGCGTCAGGTCGAGACGCTGCAACGGCGCCTTGCCGCCCACGGCTACGACCCGGGGCCGGCAGACGGCATTCCCGGCGAACAGACGCACAGCGCCGTGCGCCGCTATCTCGCCGACCGGGGCCTCGCATGGCCCGAGGGCGAGCTCCTGACCCAGCGCCTGCTGGACCTCGTCGCGGAGCCCTAGACCGGATTCCTCACCGCAATCGCCGCCGCGCTACGCGGCGCGCGGTCCCCGGCGGGTCACCAAGAAGAGGCCAGCGAAGAGCAGCGCGAGCGCGCCCCAAATGTAGACGCTGTGGCTCTCGGCCAGGATCAGAATTCCCCAGCCGATGCCCGCCAGCGTGGCGACATAGTTCTGCGTCGAGAAGAAGACCGGCCCGGCGCGCCTGACGATCTCCAGGAGCAGGTAGAAGAACGCGGCGTTGATCAGAACGGCGCCGATCTGCGCCCAGTCGGCATCGCTCATCGGGCCGGAAAAGAACCACCACTGTCCGCTCCCCGCCATGAAGGGGAAGACCATGATGGACGAGGCGAAGAGCAGCCCGCTACCCGTGGTGAGCGAATCGCCGTCGGCCGGCGCGAGGCGGGCGGCCGCGATCGTGCCGGAGGCGTAGCTCACCGGGACCAACAGGCTGAGCAGCACCCAGCCGGCCATGCCGGGCTCGGGCAGGCTCGTCTCCGGCAAAACCACCAGCAGAACGCCGGCGAGCCCGAGCGAAATGCCGCCGATCCGGAGCCAGCGAAATCGATCCATCGCGAGCGCCAGCGCCAGGATATAGGTGATGGTCGGGCTGAGCGTGCCGCCCAGACTGATCACCCCGGCCGGCAACTTGGGCGCGATGAAGGCCAGGAGAACGAAGGGAAAGGCCAGCGTGAAGAAGCCGATCACGAAATAGGCCCTGACATGGGGCCAGCTCAGGCGCGGGCGCCGGCGGAGCGCGCCGGCAAGCAGCAACAGAACCAGGCCACCGCCGAGCGTCTGCCAGAAGACATAGGCGAAGAAGGGAATGCCGCCGGTGACGGCGATCTTGTTGGCCGAGAAGATCAGCCCGAAGGTGCCGCCGCAGACGATGAGAAGCGCGAAGGATACAAGCTGGTGACGACGCGACGGCGGCGATTCTGGTGCGGTCGTCGCTTCGCCGGGCGCCATGTCGCTCACCATGCCGTTGCCGGGAGACCATAGCACGCGGCGGCTGGCCGGCCCGAGCGGCAGCCCGCGCCGTCACAATGCGCTCAGCAATGCAATTGGTTCAATGGCTTCGCGAAATTGGACTCGTCTTGCGAGTCTTGCCTTTTCGCCCCGTCGCCTCGACCGCAGAGCCTAAATGTCGAGGAAGCTCCGCAGCTTGCGGGAGCGCGACGGGTGCTTCAGCTTGCGCAGCGCCTTGGCTTCGATCTGGCGGATGCGCTCGCGGGTGACCGAGAACTGCTGGCCGACCTCCTCCAGGGTGTGGTCGGTGTTCATGCCGATGCCGAAGCGCATGCGGAGCACGCGCTCCTCCCGTGCCGTGAGGCTCGCCAGCACCCGCGTCGTGGCCTCGCGCAGGTTGGACTGGATCGCCGCTTCGACCGGCAGGACCGCGTTCTTGTCCTCGATGAAGTCGCCGAGGTGGCTGTCCTCCTCGTCGCCGATCGGCGTCTCCAGGCTGATCGGCTCCTTCGCGATCTTCATCACCTTGCGCACCTTGTCGAGCGGCATGCCGAGCCGCTCGGCGAGCTCCTCGGGCGTGGGCTCCCGCCCGATCTCGTGCAGCATCTGGCGTGAAGAGCGCACCAGCTTGTTGATCGTCTCGATCATGTGCACGGGGATGCGGATGGTACGCGCCTGGTCGGCGATGGAGCGCGTAATCGCTTGGCGGATCCACCACGTGGCGTAGGTTGAGAACTTGTAGCCGCGGCGGTATTCGAACTTGTCCACTGCCTTCATCAGGCCGATGTTGCCCTCCTGGATCAGGTCCAGGAACTGCAGGCCGCGGTTGGTGTATTTCTTGGCGATCGAGATCACCAGGCGGAGGTTGGCCTCGACCATCTCCTTCTTGGCCTGGCTGGCATCGCGCTCGCCCTTCTGAACGATGGCAACGATTCGCTTGAATTCGGTGGGCTCCAGCCCCGTGTTCTGGACCACCGCCATGATGTTTTTGCGAAGGACCACGATCTCGGGGCGCTTCTCCTTGGCGAAGCGTTTCCAGCCTTCGTCCTTCAGCCGCCCGACGCGGGAGAGCCAGCGCGGGTCGAGCTCCCGCCCCACGTAGTGCTTCAGGAACTTCTCGCGGGAGACACCGCACTTCCTGGCGAGGCGAAGCAGCTTGCCCTCGTGGTTCATCAGGCCCCGGTTGAGGCCATAGAGCTCGTCGACCGACGCCTCGATACGATTGTTGTTGAGCCTCACGCTCTGCATGAGCTCCACAAGCTCGCGCTTGAGCCTGTTGTAGCGCCGGGTTTGAGACTCGGTCAGAGTCTCGTTCTTCTGCGCGAGTTCGAGGCGCAGGTCCTGGAGACGGCGGAATTTCTTGTAGGCGACCGCGATCGCGTCGAAGGTCTCGATTACCTGAGGGCGGACTGCGGCCTCCATCGCCGAGAGGGAGACGTTTCCCTCGTCGAAGTCCTCTTCGCCCTCGCTCTTCTCGGTGCCGTCCGCCTGTTCTGTACCGTCCTCGCCGTCCGCCTCACCGTCGCTGGCGCCCGACTCGGCGGCCTTCGCCGCCTCGGCGCGAGCGGCCGCACCTTCCGGCCCACCGCCGTAAGTCGCCTCGAGGTCGATCACGTCGCGGAGCAACATCGTGCCTTCGGCGAGCGCGTCCCGCCACTCGATGATCGCGCGCATGGTCAGCGGGCTCTCGCAGATGCCGCCGATCATGGTCTGGCGCCCTGCCTCAATGCGCTTGGCGATCGCGATCTCGCCCTCGCGGGAGAGCAGCTCCACGCTGCCCATCTCGCGCAGATACATGCGCACCGGATCGTCGGTGCGGCCGAGGTCGTCTTCGTCGACCGTCGCGGGCGTCGCGGCAGCAGGCGCCGCTTCCGGCTGCTCCTCGGTCGCGCCCTCCTCGGACTCTTCGCTCTCGATGACGTTGATGCCCATTTCGGAGAGCATCGTCATCGTGTCCTCGATCTGCTCGGAGTTCACCTCGTCGGACGGCAGCGCCTTGTTCAGCTCGTCGTAGGTGACGTAGCCGCGCTCCTTGCCGCGCGCGACCATCTTGCGCACGGGCGCGGTAAGCGAATCGAGGATCGGGCTGTCGGCCTGCTCCTCTGTGCGTTCGGTGGTCTCGGCCTGCTTTGCGGGCTTCGTCGCCATGCGGCTCTTCCTTTCCGGACCTCGGGATCGGGCGGGCACCGCTCGGGCTCGCGCACGCGCTGGACCCAGCGGACGGTTCGGGGCGCATCTGCGCCGCTCGCGCCCGATTGGGGTGATGTGGGGTCGGAGGCCTCCGGGTCAAGCCTCCCCTATGCGAACCAGTCTGAAAAACCTTCGAGCGAGTGTCAAGCGCACCTTGACTGGCGGCATAGCAGGGTCGATGGGGCGGCTCGTGTCACCGCGCCCCGCTTGCCCTGGGAGTGGCGCCCAAATCGGGTATGTCCGCATCCGCCTTCGCGGTCTCCTGCAGACGCAGAATCCGTTCGCGGGTGTGCTGCCACGTCTCTTCGTCATTGTGGGCACCTTCGGCCTCGACCCGCGTCGCCTGCTCTTCGAGCCGCTGGTGCTGCCTCTTCAGGGCATCCACGAACAGATCGCGCGCCTGGTCGATGCTGGCTGGCCGATCAAGAAAATGGGCGCCCTGCCCCACCAGCTCTTCGACCACACCGTCCAGACCCTGACCCGCGAGGGCGGCGCGGAGATCTGAACTCTCCGGCTCGGGTCCCGACTCGGCCCAGTCGACAATTGCGGCAACGACTGCCGCGAATCGGGGCGTCTCCAGTTGGAGCCCGGACAGCGCTTCGCGCTGCTCCACCGCCAGCGCGGGGAAGCTGAGCAGAATCTGAAGTAGGGCGCGTTCGCGGGGCTGCGCGACGCCCTGCCCGCCAGAGCCGAGCGCCTCGCCGCGTCGCACCGGCGGCTCGGGAGCAACGAACGACGGCGAACCACCCTGCCTCCGCCCCTGCCACGGCAGCCGCAGGCGCTGCCGATAATCCTCCATAAATCGAAAGCCGAGGTCGCGGTCGGGAATTCGCGCGACCTGGTCGTTGAGCTGCTTGCTGACGCGGGCCCGCGCCTCCGGCGTGTCGAGCGTGCGGCCGCCCGCCGCCATCGCCCAGAGCTGGTCGGAGAGCGGGACCGCGGCGTTGACGATCTCGGCCATCGCGCGGCGGCCGCGATCGCGCACCATCGTGTCGGGGTCCTGGCCCGAGGGGAGCGTCGCGAACCGCAACGAGCGCTTCGCGCTGAGCCGGGGCAAGGCTCGCTCGACCGCACGTGCGGCGGCGCGGGCGCCGGCTTCGTCACCGTCAAAGCAGAGCACCGGGTCCTCCACGAGCCGCCAGAGAGCCTCCAGTTGCTGTTCGGTGAGCGCAGTGCCGAGCGGCGCCACCGCCTCGGCGATGCCCGCCTGGTGCAACGCGATCACGTCCATGTAGCCCTCGACCGCGATCACCCGGTTGGCCTTGCGGGCGGCGGGCGCGGCGAGATGGTGACCGTAGAGCAGGCTGCCCTTGGCGAAGAGCGGGGTTTCCGGCGAGTTGAGGTATTTCGGCTGGCGCTCGCCCAGCGCCCGGCCGCCGAAGGCGACGACCCGGCCGCGCCGGTCGCAGATGGGGAAGATCACCCGGCCGCGGAATCGATCGTAAGGCGGGCGGTCATCGTCCGGCGTGACGATGAGACCGGCATCGAGCAGCATCGCCTCGGTGATTCCGTCCTTCTCCAACGCGGTGCGGAGGGCGCTACGGCTGTCGGGCGCGAAGCCGAGACGGAAATGCGCGCGGGTCGCCTCGTCCACGCCGCGCGCGTCGAGATAGCGCCGCGCCGCCGCGCCGCGCTGCCCCGCCAGTTCGGCCTCGAACCAGGCGGCCGCGGCCTCGACGACGCCGTACAGCGAGTGCCGCTCCTTCTCCCGCGCCTCGGCTCGTGGGTCGCGCGCGGGAAGCGCCAGGCCGGCATCGCCCGCCAGGCGCTCAACCGCCTCGGGGAACGGCAGGCCCTCGTCCCGCATGAGGAAGCCGATGACGTCGCCGTGGGCGCCGCAGCCGAAGCAATGGAAGAAGCCCTTCTCCTCGTTCACCGTGAAGGAGGGTGTCTTCTCCTTGTGGAAGGGGCAGAGCCCGATCAATTCGCGCCCGCGGCGCAACAGCCGCACGCGCTTGCCGATCACGTCTTCCAGCGGAACGCGTGCGCGAATCTCGTCCAGAATCTGCGGTGGGAACGTCATCCCCTCACGCCTGGCTGAGCGCTCATCATGGACCGGCTCGCGCCGGTTTCCCAGCCCTTGTAACCCTCACGGGACGGGTCTCTCCCCGTCTGCCGGCACGGCGGCGGCCGGCCCCGGCGGATCAGCTCGAGGCGAGCAGCTCCCTCACCAGTCCGCTCGCCTTGGCGAAGTCCATGCGGCCCGAATACTTTTGCTTCAGGCATGCCATCGTGCGGCCCATGTCTTTGATTGTGCTGGCATTCAGGTCGTCCACGACGCCGCGCACGGCCGACACCAGATCGTCGCCCTCGATCGCGGGCGGCAGGAAGGTCTGGATCACGGCGATCTCCTCGGCCTCGCGCTCGGCGAGGTCGATCCGGCCGCCCCGTTCGTATTGCTCGATGCTTTCGCGACGTTGGCGGATCATCGTCTGCAACAGACCCAGAATCTGGTTGTCGTCCAGCTCGCCATTGCCCTTGCCACGCTCGGCTATGTCGCGGTCCTTGAGCGCCGCAAGAATAAGCCTGATGGTCGCCACCCGGCACTGCTCGCGCGCCTTCATGGCACGCTTAAGCGCGTCCTCCAGCTGCGGTCGCAGCATGGGCATCCCCCGTCATTTGGAATGCCGAGGACTATAGACACCCGATGACGTGGATCAACGGTGTTTCGCGCTTGACAAGGGCATCGATTGCGGTTCCGTGACGGCCGGCAGCAGCAGCGACCGAGCGCCCGCCGGATTTCAGTGCGCGCGCTTGACCGCAGCATGGCCCCGACTACACTGCGCGCACCTTCGACTCCGCGCGCATTACGAGTCGGACCGGGCGGCGATAAGGTGCTGCCGGTCCGCAGGAATTTCGATGTCAGGGACTGGATCGCCTACCGCAACTGCGGCGCTCGCGCTCGCCGACGGAACGGTCTTTCGCGGCCGCGGCCTCGGTGCGCGAGGCGAGGCGGTGGGCGAAATCTGCTTCAACACCGCGATGAGCGGCTATCAGGAAATTCTCACCGATCCGTCATACGCCGGACAGATCATCACCTTCACCTTCCCTCATATCGGCAATGTCGGGACCAACGAGGACGACCTGGAGGCGGGAACGCCGGCAGCGCTCGGGCTAGTGCTGCGCGCGGACGTGACCGAGCCCTCGAACTGGCGTGCTGTCCAACACCTCGAAGGCTGGCTGGAACGGCGTGGCCTCATCGGCATCGCCGGCGTCGATACCCGGCGGCTGACCCGCCTGTTGCGCACCGGCGGCGCACAGGACGGCGCGCTGATCCACACGTCGGAGCCCGAGGCCATCGACGAGGCCGCGCTCGTCGCGAAGGCCCGCGCCTGGCCGGGGTTGGAAGGCATGGACCTCGCCAAGGATGTTTGCTGCCGCCAGGCCTACGGCTGGACCGAGACCACCTGGGATGTCGAGACCGGTGCCTACGGCACTCGCGCCGCGCCGCGCCACCGCGTGGTCGCGGTCGATTACGGCGCCAAGCGCAACATCCTTCGCTCGCTCGCCACCGCCGGCTGCGATGTGACCGTCGTGCCCGCCACGGCCGGCGCAGAGACCATCCTCGCCCATGAGCCGGACGGAATCTTTCTCTCCAACGGGCCGGGGGATCCCGCCGCCACCGGCGAATACGCGGTGCCGGTCATCCAGACGCTGATCGCGAGCGGGCTGCCGATCTTCGGCATCTGCCTCGGCCATCAGCTGCTCGCGCTCGCCCTCGGCGCCGAGACCAGGAAGATGCCCTTCGGCCATCGTGGCGCCAACCATCCAGTCAAGGAACTGGCGACCGGACGGGTCGAGATCACCAGCCAGAACCACGGCTTCGAGGTCATGGTCGACTCGCTGCCTGCCGGCGTCACGGCCACCCACGTCTCGCTATTCGACGGCACGCTGGAAGGCCTCACCGTCGACGATCGGCCGGTCTTCTCGGTCCAGTACCACCCGGAAGCGTCGCCCGGGCCGCAGGATGCCCAGCATCTCTTCGCTCGGTTCGTGGCGCTGATGGACTGAAGGCAGGCGCACGCACGATGCCGAAGCGCACCGACATAGGCTCGATCATGGTGATCGGCGCCGGCCCTATCGTGATCGGCCAAGCCTGCGAGTTCGACTATTCGGGCACGCAGGCCTGCAAGGCGCTCAAGGACGAAGGCTACCGGGTGATCCTGGTGAACTCGAACCCGGCGACGATCATGACCGACCCGGAGTTCGCCGACGCGACCTACGTCGAACCGATCACGCCCGCCATCGTGGCGCGGATTATCGCTGCGGAGAAGCCGGATGCCCTGCTGCCGACCATGGGCGGCCAGACCGCGCTGAACACAGCGCTCGCGCTCGCCGACGACGGCACGCTGGCGCGCCACGGTGTGGACCTTATCGGCGCTTCGCGGGCCGCGATCGAGATCGCGGAGGACCGAGAGGCCTTCCGCGAGGCGATGGGCGAGATCGGGCTGGAATGCCCGAAAAGCCGCATCGCGCGCTCGCTCGACGAGGCGCGCAAGGCGCTCGACCTGGTGGGGCTGCCAACCATCATCCGGCCCTCCTACACCCTGGGCGGTACCGGCGGCGGCATTGCCTACAACCGCGAGGAGTTCGTAGAGCTCGCTGCAGGCGGTATCGACGCTTCGCCTGCCGGCGAAATTCTGGTCGAGGAATCGGTGCTCGGCTGGAAAGAGTTCGAGATGGAGGTCGTGCGGGACAAGGCCGACAACGCCATCATCGTCTGCTCCATCGAGAACGTTGACCCGATGGGCATCCATACCGGCGATTCGATCACCGTGGCACCGGCGCTCACGCTCACCGACAAGGAGTATCAGCTGATGCGCAACGCCGCCATCGCGGTGCTGCGCAAGGTGGGCGTCGAGACCGGCGGCTCCAACGTCCAGTTCGCCGTGGACCCGGCCACGGGCCGCCTCGTCGTGATCGAGATGAACCCGCGGGTCTCGCGCTCGTCGGCACTGGCGTCCAAGGCGACCGGGTTCCCCATCGCCAAGGTCGCTGCCAAGCTCGCGGTCGGCTACACCCTCGACGAGATCGCGAACGACATTACGGGCGTCACGCCGGCCTCCTTCGAGCCCAGCATCGATTACGTGGTGACCAAGGTCCCGCGTTTCGCGTTCGAGAAGTTCCCCGGCGCCGAGCCCATGCTCACTACCTCGATGAAGTCGGTGGGCGAGGCCATGGCGATCGGGCGCACATTCTGCGAATCGCTGCAGAAGGCGCTCCGCTCGATGGAGACCGGACTCACCGGCCTCAACGAGTTCGCCAGCCCCGGGGCCGAGGAGGGCGATCACGATGCGATCATCGCGGCGCTCGGCCAGCCCAGGCCCGACCGTCTGCTGGTGATCGCCGAGGCGCTCCGGCGCGGTATCGCTATCGAGGCGGTGCACCGCGCCTGCGCCGTCGATCCCTGGTTCCTGCGCGAGATCGACGCAATCGTGCGTGCCGAGGCGGAGATTCGCGCGCATGGCCTGCCGGTCGACGCGGCAGACCTCGGCCGGCTGAAGTCGTTGGGGTTCGGCGACGGGCGGCTGGCCGAGCTTGCGGGCACCGACGAGGCGACGGTCGCGGCAAGGCGTGGGGAACTCGGCGTCCACCCGGTGTTCAAGCGGATCGACACCTGCGCCGCGGAGTTCGAATCGCGTACGCCCTACATGTATTCCTGCTACGAGACCGGGACCGGCGACGCGCCCCCCGAATGCGAAGCCGACCCGAGCGCGCGGCGCAAGGTCGTGATCCTCGGCGGCGGTCCCAACCGGATCGGCCAAGGCATCGAATTCGATTACTGCTGCGTCCACGCGGCCTACGCGCTCAAGGACGCGGGCTTCGAGACCATCATGGTCAACTGCAATCCGGAGACCGTCTCCACCGACTACGACACCTCCGACCGGCTTTATTTCGAGCCGCTGACTACGGAGACCGTGCTCGACATCGTCCGCGTCGAGCAGAGCGCGGGCGAGCTGGTCGGGCTCAACATCCAGTTCGGCGGGCAGACACCGCTCAAGCTCGCCAAGGCGCTGGAGGCAGCGGGTGTGCCGATTCTGGGCACGGCACCCGACGCCATCGATCTGGCCGAAGACCGCGACCGCTTTCGCACGCTGCTACGGGATCTGGGGCTTCGCCAACCGGCGAACGAGACCTGCACATCGAGCGAGGAGGCACAGGCCATTGCCGAGCGCATCGGCTATCCCGTCGTGGTCCGCCCCTCCTACGTGCTGGGCGGGCGGGCCATGGAGGTCGTCAGCGACAGCGACGGTCTCAACCGCTACATGCGCGACGCGGTGGAGGCCTTCGGCGACGGGCCGATCCTGCTCGACCGCTACCTCAAGGACGCGGTGGAGGTGGATGTCGATGCGCTGGCGGACGGCGAGAACGTGGCCGTTGCCGGAATCATGGAGCACATCGAGGAGGCGGGCATCCATTCGGGCGATTCGGCCTGCTCGCTGCCGCCGCATTCGCTGAACGAGGAGACGGTCGACGAGCTGCGCCGCCAGACCGTCGCGCTCGCCCGCGCGCTCGACGTGCGCGGCCTGATGAACGTTCAGTACGCCGTGCAGGCCGGCACGGTCTATGTGCTGGAGGTCAACCCGCGGGCGAGCCGCACCGTGCCCTTCGTCGCCAAGAGCATCGG
>JAPPNV010000144.1 GCA_028818565.1 Rhodospirillales bacterium
CCCGCCGCCTTCGCGGGGGGTGCCGCCACCGTCGGTGTGGATGTGGCCAGAAGGCGCGACCTCTGGGTCGCGGCGGTGTTCGAGCAGGTGGGCGACGTGCTCTGGTTGCGTGAGATGGCAGTCCAACAGGGCATCCCCTTCAGCCAGCAGCGGGCGATCGTGGGCGCCCTTGCCGCGCGCTACCGCCCGGTGCGCATCGCCGTGGACCAGACCGGCATGGGCGAAGCCGTGGTGGAGCAGCTGCAGGAAGACCTCGGCCGGACCGTCGTCGAGGGCGTGCTGATGACCGGGCCGCGCCGGCTCGATGTGGCGACGGCTCTGCGCGAGGCGGTGGAGGATCGGCGGCTCCGCATCCCACCCGACGCCGAGCTGCGCCGCGACCTCCATGCCGTTCGTGCCGAGGCCGGGCCGACCGGGGCGCCGCGACTGCTTGCCGAACGTTCGGGCACAGACGGCCACGCCGATCGATTCTGGGCTCTGGCTCTGGCCTGCACCGCCGCCCGGGACGGCAACGCGACCGTCGAGGGCGCCAGCGCCGGCCCCCGCGCGGCTTCGTTGGCGGGCTTCTATTGACTGGCAGCAACGCCCGAGGTGCGCGGAAAGACCCCGCACCATGGTCCGGTGCACAGGAGGCGCCGAGGCCGCAATGATCGGGGCATGACGAACGCCCGAATCTCCGCCCCTCTCCCCATCTGCGAGAGCTTCACCTGATGCCGGCCACCAGTCTGGCCGGCCGGCTCCGCCGGCTGCTCCCTCCCTCTCGCACCAGCGTGCCGGCGGGGCCGCCCTATGGCGAGGTCGCCGCCGCCAGCATCGCCGGCCGCCTCCAGCCTTACATCGGTGAGCTGCCGCTCAACCCGCGCCAGCCCTCGCGCTACGCCGATCGCTACCGCGACGAGGGCGCGGCACTCCGCATCTATCGCGACATCCTGCGGGACGAGCGCTGCCAGGCGGCCCTCGACCAGCGCCTCGATGCCGCCATCGCGCGGCCCTGGACGGTCGAGCCCGGCGGCGACGGTGCGCAGGACCGCGCCGCTGCCGACGATCTCGCCCGCCAGCTCGCGGGCGTGGGCTTCGACGCCGTCAGCCGCCAGCTCCTGCACGGGGTCTGGTACGGCTACGCCATCGCCGAGGCGCTCTGGGCCCGCGAGGGCGAGCGGGTGGCGCTCGACCGCCTCGTGGTGCGCGCGCCCGACCGCTTCCGTTGGTCGGCGGAGGGCGAGCCCCTGCTCCGCACCGACGCTCGCCCCCTGGGAGAGCCGCTGCCGGTGGGAAAGTTCGTGATCCTCCGCCGCCCCGGCGAGCACGGCGACCTGCCCCACGGGCCGGGACTCGCGCGCTGGTGCTTCTGGCCGGTCTGGCTCAAGCGCCACGGGCTCAAGTTCTGGTCCGTGGCCCTCGAGAAGTTCGGCGCGCCCGGCGTCAAGGGCACGTATCCGCGCAATGCCAGCGCCGAGCAGAAGGCGGACCTCCTCGACCTGGTGCAGTCCTTCGCCACCAGCCTCGGCGTCATCCTGCCCGAGGGGCAGGAGATCGAGATCGTCGAGAGCGCGCGCCGCGCCGGCGGCGACTTCCAGGCCTTCGTCGCCTACCTCGACCGCGCCATCGCCACCACCATCCTCGGGCAATCCGCCACCACCGACATGGGACCCTGGCGCGGCACTGCGGAAGTGCAGCGCGACGTGCGCGACGAGACCGTGGCCGCCGATTGCCGGCTGCTCGACGATGCGCTCAATGGCACCCTCGCCCGCTGGCTCACCCAGTGGAACTTTCCGGGCGCGGCAACGCCCCGCATCCGGCGCGACGCGTCACCGGCGGAAGACCTCGACGCCCGCGCGCGGCGCGAGGCCGTCATCGCCAGCACCAGCGGCCTGCGTCCCGCTCGATCCCACATCGAGCGCACCTATGGCGGCGAGTGGGAGGCGGCCGACGGAGGACCGACGGCGTGAACGAGGGACGCTCCGGTCAGATCTATCCCATAAAATCCCGGAGAGTCCCGAGCACCTCCTTCGGCGCCTCTTCCGCCAGAAAATGCCCGCAATCGGGGAACTCACGCACTTCGGCTTGGGAAAGCGCGGCACGCCAAAGTCCGAGCTCCTTCTTGCGAAAGGCGATGTCCTTGTGGCCCCAGAGGATGAGCGCGGGCTTGTCGGCGAAGGCCGCGCGGTCGCGCCAGATCGTTCCCAACCAATCGCTTGCACCGACGATATGCCCCGGCAGCGCGGCGAGCGCAGCCCGCGCATGGGGCGTTGACTGTGCGTTGCGGTAATGCGCGATGACCTCCGGCGTCAGGCAACTCCTGTCGCCCACCGCCTTGGGCATGACCCTGGTGACGAACATATTGCGCCGCTTGACCATGAACTGCCCGAGCCAGCTCGACATGAGGAAGCTGAAGCAGGTGAAGTGAAAGTCGTCGGCGACGGGCCAGCACCATGTGTTGGCGACTACGATGCGCTTGACACGATCCGGCTGAAGGCGCGCGAAATCCAGGCCGATGGGCCCGCCCCAGTCGGTCATGAAGAGCGTGATGTCCTTCAGATCGAGATGATCGAGCAGGGCGGCGAAGGCTCTCGCGTGGGCTTCGGGGTGATGGTCCTCGCGTCGGTCGCTCCGCGCAGACAGCCCGAAGCCGATGTGGTCGGGGGCGACGCAACGGCGTTCCGAACGAAGGCCTGCGATCAGGTTCCGGAACTCGAAGGACCAAGAGGGGTTGCCGTGCACGAAGACGATGGGTTCTCCCTCGCCCTCGTCCACGTAGTGCATCCGATGGCCCGAGGGGGTGGTGAAGAAGCGGCTCTCGAACGGAAACATCTCTTCCGACACCCAGCCGGGGCGCGCCGTTGACGCAGCCTGATTCATACGAATCCCATTTCGCGCGGGCAATCACGCCTCGGCGTATTCGAGCAGCAAGTCCTTGGCTTCGACGGACTGGCCGGCCGCCACGTGAAGGGCCGCGACGGTGCCGTCGCGCTCGGCATGGAGCGCGGTCTCCATCTTCATCGCCTCGATGGTCATCAGCAGGTCGCCCGCCACCACGGGGCGCCCGCTGGCCACCGCGATCGAGGCCACGACCCCCGGCATCGGAGCCGAGACGTGGCAGGAGTTGGCCGGATCGGCCTTGGGCCGGCGCACCACGCTCGCCGACGCCTCGCGGTTCTCGATCTTGACCGTGCGGGGCTGGCCGTTCAGCTCGAAGAAGACACGCACCGCGCCTTCCTCGTCGGTCTCCCCCACCGCGAGGCAGCGGATGACCAGGGTGTGCCCGCGCTCGATCTCGACCGAGACCTCGCGCCGGGGCGCCAGGCCGTAGAAGTACACATCGGTGGGCAGCGCCGAGACCGGCCCGTAAATCTCGTTCCGCGCCGCATAGTCCGCGAACACCTTGGGGTAGAAGAGCCAGGAGTAGAGGTCCTCGTCGGAGAGCGACCAGCCGGTCTCCTCCTTCGCCCGCCCGCGCTCCGCCTCGAAATCCACGGGCGGGAGGACAGCGCCGGGACGCCCCTCCATCGGCGGCTCGCCCTTCAGAATCTTGCTCGCGAGCGGCTCGGGGAAGCCGCCGGGCATGCGGCCAAGCTCGCCCCGAAAGAGGCCCACGACCGATTCCGGGAACGCGATCTCGCGGTCCGCGTCCTCGACATCGGCGCGCGTGAGTCCGCCCGAGACCATCACCAGCGCGAGATCGCCGACGACCTTGGAGGTCGGCGTCACCTTCACGATGTCGCCGAACATCCGGTTGACCTCGGCATAGGCCTCGGCCACCTCGTGCCACCGCTCGGCGAGGCCGAGGGCGCGCGCCTGCTCACGCAGGTTCGTGAACTGCCCGCCCGGCATTTCGTGCAGATAGACCTCGGACGCCGGCGCCCGCATGTCGGTCTCGAACGCCGCATACTCCGCGCGCACCACCTCCCAGTAGTCCGAAATCTCGCGCACGCAGGCGGGGTCGAGCCCGGTATCGCGCGGCTGCCCGCGCAGCGCCTCCACCACCGAGCCGAGGCAGGGCTGGGAGGTGAAGCCGGAGAGGCTGTCCATCGCGAGGTCCACCGCGTCGACGCCCACGTCCACCGCCGCCAGCACGCTGGCTGCGGCGATGCCGGAGGTGTCGTGGGTGTGGAAGTGGACGGGAAGCCCGGTCTCCTGCTTCAGCGCATGGACCAGCTCGCGGGCGGCGGCGGGTTTGACCAGCCCGGCCATGTCCTTGATGCCGAGGATGTGGGTACCGGCATCGCGCAGCGCGCGGGCCATGCGCACGTAGTAGTCGAGGTCGTAGCGGCTGCGGCTCTCGTCGTGGAGGTCGCCGGTGTAGCAGATCGCCGCCTCGCAAAGCTTCCCGGTCTCCAGCACCGCATCGACCGCGACGCGCATGTTCTCGACCGAGTTCAGGGGATCGAAGATGCGGAAGACGTCGATGCCCGAGTCCGCGGCCTGCCCCACGAAGCCCTGCACCACGTTGTCCGGGTAGTTGGTGTAGCCGACCCCGTTGGAGGCGCGCAGCAGCATCTGCAGCAGGATGTTCGGGACCTGCGTGCGGAGGCGCTCCAGGCGCTCCCACGGGCACTCGCCCAGGAAGCGCAGCGCCACGTCGAAGGTGGCCCCGCCCCAGCATTCGAGCGAGAAGAGTTGCGGCAGGTTGTGGGCGTAGGCGTCGGCGACTTGGCAGAGGTCGTGGGTCCGCATCCGGGTCGCGAGCAGCGACTGATGCGCGTCCCGCATGGTGGTGTCGGTGACCAGCACGCGGGTCTGCGCCAGCATCCAAGCCGCGACCGCCTCCGGCCCTTCGGCGTCGAGCAGCGCTTTCGCGCCTTCCGCAGGCTTCTTCGCGTGGAGCGGCGGCAGCTTGGGATTGCGCGCGTAGGCCGGCGGCGCGGGCCGGTCCTTCACCTCGGGATGGCCGTTGACGGTGGTCTCGGCGATGTAGCGCAACAGGCGGCTCGCCCGGTCGCGCGGGCGGGCGAAAGCCAGCAGCTCCGGGTTGTCGTCGATGAAGCGGGTCGTCACCTGGCCTTGCCGAAACGCCTCGTCGCCGACCAGGCGTTCGAGAAAGTCGATGTTGGTCGCGACCCCCCTGATGCGGAACTCCTGAAGCGCGCGCCGCATGCGGTCGATCGCGCCCTCGCGCGAGGATGCCCACGCGGTGACCTTCTCCAGAAGCGAATCGTAGTGGCGGGTGATGACCGCACCCGTGTAGGCGGTGCCGCCGTCGAGGCGAATGCCGAAGCCGGTGGCGGCGCGGTAAGCGGTGATCCGCCCGTAGTCGGGGATGAAGCGGTCGAGCGGGTCCTCGGTGGTGATCCGGCACTGCACGGCGTGGCCGCTGAGCGCAATCGCATCCTGCGGCGGGCAGGCGTCGTCAGGCTCGTCGCCGATGACGCCGCCTTCGGCGACGCGGATCTGGGCCCGCACCAGGTCGATGCCCGTCACCTGCTCGGTGACGGTGTGCTCGACCTGGATGCGCGGGTTGACCTCGATGAAGTGAAAGCCGCCGGTGTCGAGATCGTGCAGGAACTCCACCGTGCCGGCGTTGAGGTAATCCGCGTTACGGGCGATGGCGAGCGCGTAGCCGGTGAGCTCGTCTCGCTGCGCGGGGCTGAGGCCGGGGGCCGGCGCGCACTCCACGATCTTCTGGTTGCGCCGCTGTACCGAGCAGTCACGCTCGAAGAGGTGCACGGTCCGGCCGTGGGCATCCGCCAGGATCTGGACCTCCAGGTGGCGGGCGCGGCGAATGAAACGCTCGAGGTAGACGTCGTCCTTGCCGAAGGCGGCGTCCGCCTCGCGCCGTGCCGCGAGCAGGGCTGCCTCGAAATCGTCCTCGGTCTCGACGATCCGCATGCCGCGCCCGCCGCCGCCCCAGCTCGCCTTGAGCATGCCGGGGAAGCCCACGTCGCGCGCAAGCGCGAGCGCCGCGGCCGGGTCCGCGGGCAGCGCGTCGGTGGCAGGCACCGTGGGCACGCCGGCGCGCCCCGCGATCTCCCGCGCGGAGACCTTGTCGCCGAGCAGGCGCAGCGTCTCCGGCCGCGGGCCGATGAAGGCGATCCCGGCATCGGTGCAGGCTTCGGCGAACTCCGGCGATTCGGAGAGGAAGCCGTAGCCCGGATGGATCGCGTCGCTTCGCGTGTCCGTGGCAACCTTGATGATGTCGTCCACGGCAAGGTAGGCGGTGACGGGGCCGCGGCCTGCGCCGATGCGGTAGGACTCGTCGGCCTTGAAGCGGTGGAGCGAGAGGTGATCCTCCTCCGCGTAGACCGCGACCGTGGCCTTGCCCATCTCGTAGGCGGCGCGCAGGACGCGAATGGCGATCTCGCCCCGGTTCGCCACCAGTACTCGTTCGAAGCCGCTCATCGATCCGCCCGTTCGCCCGACTGCCGGGTGCGGGCGTTCTACACGGATGTGTTTTCCTGTGGAAGCCGGTGATGCGGCATAACCAGCCGTCATCAGGGTTAGAGCGCAGATCCTCCGCTGGCGACGCCCATCTCGCTCAGCACGCCCTCGGTGGCTGCGACGAAGCGGGCCATGGTATCGGCGCGGAAGGCGCCGATGCAGCCGACCCGGAAGCTCTCCACCTGCGCGAGCTTGCCGGGATAGATCACGAACCCGCGTTCCGCCAGCCGGTCGTAGAACGTCTGGAAATGCCAGGCTGGATCGGCGGGCGCCCGGAAGGTCACGATGATCGGCGCCTGCACGGCGTCCTCCAGCAGCGTCTCGAAGCCGAGGCCGCGCATGCCGTCCACCAGGGTGCGGCAGTTCTCCCAGTAGCGGGCGAAGCGGCCGGCAACGCCGCCTTCGTCGTCGAGCGCATCCAAGGCCCGGTCGAGCGCGGCGAGGACGTGCGTGGGCGGCGTGAAGCGCCACTGGCCGTTGGCCTCCAGCCCCGCCCATTGGCCGTGCAGGTCGAGGCTCACGGCATGGGCATTGTCGGCGCAGGCAGCGAGGTGCTCGGTGCGTGCGAGGACGAAGCCGACGCCGGGTGCCCCTTCGAGGCACTTGTTGGCGGACGCCGCGAGACTCGTGACCGGCAGCCGCGCGAGGTCGATGGGGATGCCGCCGAAGGAGCTCATGGCGTCCACGTGCAGGCGGCGTCCGGCTTCGCTCACGGCAGCGGCGAGATCGGCGAGCGGGTTGAGGATGCCGGTCGTGGTCTCGCAGTGGACCAGAGCGACGTCGGTGATGTCGGGCTCGTCCGCGAGACGCCCGGCGAGCGCTGCCGCCCTCTCGGGCGGCTCGGTCTCGCCGGTCTCCAGCACGCTGTACGCACGACCTGCGCGGCGGCAAATCTCCGTCATGCGCCGGCCGTAGGCGCCGTTGACGAGAATCAGAAGCCGGCCGTCGCGCGGGACCAGCGTGCCGAGCTGGGCTTCCACCGCGAAGGTGCCGCTGCCTTGCATCGGCACGCAGGTGAAGCCCTCGCCGGCGTTGGCGAGCGCGAGCAGGCGCCGGCGCACCTGTGCGGTGAGCTCGATGAACGCGGGATCGCGCGAGCCCCAGTCGCGGTCCATGGCCGCGCGGGTCTCGGGCCGGGTGGTGAGCGGGCCGGGGGTGAGGAGGACGGTCTCGGCGCCCCCGCCTCCTCCGCCGTCAGCGGGCGGCGGCACGGCCGAGCGCATCGAGGGCTTCGGGCGTATCCACGTCGATGGTCACGGAGTGATCGGGGCTCTCGATCTCGTACACCGCGTCCGCGTGGTCGCCGATCAGGTGGCGCGCCCCGACATCGCCCGAGAGGTTTCGCATCTCACCGAAGAACCGCGCCGCCCACAGCACGGGATTGCCGCGCTTGCCGCGGTAGGTCGGCACGCCGATGGCGCGGCCTTCCAGCGGGTTGAAGCCCGCGATCAGCCGATCGATCAGCTCCGCCGACGTGCGCGGCATGTCGCCGAGGCAGACCAGCGCGCCGTCAAGCGCGGGGTCGAGCGCTTCGATGCCGCAATGGAGCGAGCTGCTCATGCCTTCGGCGTAGTCGGGATTGTGCGCGAACGTCACATCGAGTCCATCAAGCGCTGCCCGCACGTGCTCGGCCTCGTGGCCGGTCACGACAGCCACCGGCACGGCCTTGGACGCAAGCGCCGCCGCCGCCACGCGGCGCACCATGGGCTCGCCGTCCACCTCGATCAGAAGCTTGTTGAGCGCGCCCATGCGGCGCGACTGCCCGGCCGCGAGCACCACCGCCGCAATGCGGGGCGGGGCGGCGGGGGCGACCGCCTCATCCTTGCGGTCCGCGCTCCGGGGCGAGGCGCGGTTGCGGGGCAAGGGCCGGCTGGGGATCTCCATCAGAAGACCGCCCGCCCCCATGCGCATGATGTCGGACGCAGTGATATCGACGCCGGCGAAGATGCGCTGCAGCACCCAGTCGAAGCCGTTGAGCTTGAGCGAGCGGGCGCAGCCGGGAAGCCCAAGCACCCGCGCCTCGCCGAGGCGAGCCAGGAGCAGGAGATTGCCGGGGTCCACCGGCATGCCGAAGTGGTCGATGGCGCCGCCCGCCTCCACAACCGCCGCCGGCACCACGTCCCGCCGGTCGACGATGGCGGAGGCGCCGGCGATGAGGATGATGTCGCAGCCTTTCCCATGAAGCTGGCCCACCGCCTCCGCTACCTCGTCGCGGCTGTGGGCGCAGCGGACCTCGGCGGCGAGCGCGCCGTCGAGCTGGGCGAGACGCGTCGCGACCGCGCCCGTGGTCGAATCGAGCACGCTCTCCCGTGTCCCCGGCAGGCGGGTCTGGATCAGGCCGACCGTGCGCGTCCCGAGCGGCGCGAGGCGCAGCATCGGCCCGCCCTCGGCCGCGATCTCGATGCAGCGATCGACCACGGCGCGCGAGGCAGCGAAGGGGATCACCTTGACCGTGGCCACCATCTGGCCTGCCTCGATCAGGGCGTGAGGCGCCACGGTGCCAAGGGTCATGGCCTCGTCGAGCAGATTGAGCCGGTCTACCCGCTCATCGTCGATGACGGCGAGACCGTGGCCTTCGGCGAAGATGTTGCAGCGGCCTGTGAAGGCATCGCCGAGCGTAAGCCCCGGCCCGGCGACCGCACGCGCGACGGCCTCGGCCGCCTCGTCCTCGCCCACGTCGTCGGGCTCCAGCCGGGCGCCGGAGACGGTCTCGATCTTCGCGGTCAACAGGACCTGGATGTCCTCGGCGGAGAGCACGCGCCCCTTCTTGAAGGCGCCGCCGGGCAGGCGCACGCTGTGGGCGAGGATCAGCCCTTGCGCCTCTGCGACCGGCACGTCGCCGAAGATCATGGGACGACGATCACTTGGCGTTGCCGCCGGGCGGCTGCCGGCGCACCTGCGTCACCTCGGCCATGATCGAGACCGCGATCTCGGCCGGCGAGCGCGCGCCGATGGCGAGCCCGATGGGGGCGTGGATGCGCCCGAGCTCGTCGTCCGAGAATCCCTTCTCCCGCAGGCGCTCCAGCCGCTTGGCGTGGGTCCGCCGGCTGCCCAGCGATCCGATGTAGAAGACCGGCGCACGCACTGCGACCTCCAGCGCGGGATCGTCGATCTTGGGATCGTGGGTCAGCGTCACCACGGCGGTGCGATGGTCGGGCACGAGCCGGTTCAGCGCGTCGTCGGGCCACTCGGTCGAGACCTCGATGGCGGGGAAGCGCGCGGCGTCGGCGAAGGCGCGGCGTGGATCGCAGACAATGACGGAATAGCCTGCGGCCTCGGCCATCCCCGCCAGCGCCTGCGTGATGTGGACGGCGCCGACGATGACCATGCGGGCGGGCGGGTTGTGGACGTGGACGAAGTAGGTCTCGTCACCGGCCTCCACCTGCCGGCTCTGATCCGCGCGGAGCGCGTCGCGGGCTGCCTCCGCCGCTGCGTCGGGCAGCGCATCGCCCGCAGTCCCGCCGTCGGCGTAGACCAGCGCCTGCGCGCCGCCGTCGAGAGCGGTGACGAGGGCGACCGCGCGATCGGCGGCGCGGTCGCCGTTCAGCCGGTCGAGGATCGCGCGTTGCATCGCTGCCAGCTCACTCGACCCGTTCGACCAGCACGCGAACCGTGCCGCCGCAGGCGAGCCCGACCTCCCACGCCTGCTCGTTGGAGACGCCGAACTCGAGCACGCTCGGCTGGCCTTCGCCCATGACCTTGCGTGCCTCCTCGATCACCGCCCCTTCGATGCATCCGCCGGAGACCGAGCCCTCGAAGCGGCCGTCGCCGTCGGCGACGAGCTGGCTGCCGACCGGGCGGGGCGAGGAGCCCCAGGTCGCGATGACGGTGGCGAGCGCGACCTCCCTGCCCTCGTCGCGCCAGCGGGCGGCGGTGCCCAGAATGTCCTCTCTTCCGGCCTCTTCCGGGTTCATCCGGCTTCCCTCCCTCACTATGCCGAAGCACGGGCGGCGGGCGGCGGGCACCCTCGCCCTACTCCGCGACGGCGGTCATCCCGGCGCCGACATCCGCAAGAATACGCTGCGTTTCGCCGCCGCGCGCCTTGTCGATATCGTCCTGATACTTGAGCAGGACACCGAGGGTCTGATCGACAATCGGGGGATCGAGGCTCTCTTGCGCCAGCGTGGAGAGCGCGCGCAGCCAGTCGATGCTCTCGGCGACGCCCGGCGACTTGAAGAAGTCCACCTCCCGCAGTTGCTGCACGAAAGCCACGACTTCGTGCGTCAGCCGCGGGTCGGCGTCCGGCACACGCACGCGCAGGATTTCGCGCTCGCGCTGGGCGTCGGGATAGTCGATCCAGTGATAGAGGCAGCGCCGCTTGAGGGCGTCGTGAATTTCGCGGGTGCGGTTGGAGGTGATCAGCACGATCGGCGGCTCCGCCGCGCGGATGGTGCCGATCTCCGGGATCGTGATCTGATAGTCGGCGAGGACCTCCAGCAGGAAGGCCTCGAAGGGCTCGTCGGCACGGTCGAGCTCGTCGATCAGCAGCACCGGCGGGCCTGAGTCGTGGGGGCGGAGCGCCTCCAGCAGCGGCCGGCTGATGAGGAAGCGCTCCGAGAAGATGTCGCCGGCAAGGGTCTGGCGGTCGCGGTCGCCCATCGCCTCCGACAGGCGAATCTCGATCATCTGCCGCGCGTAGTTCCACTCGTAGACCGCGGAGGAGACGTCGAGCCCTTCGTAGCATTGAAGGCGCAGCAAGGAGCGACCGAGCCGCTCGGACAGCACGGCGGCCAGCGCGGTCTTGCCGACACCGGCCTCGCCCTCCAGAAACAACGGCCGGTTCAGGCGGAACGCGATGAACAGGCTGGTCGCCAGGTTGCGATCCGCCACGTAGTCGCCGCCGGAGAGCAGCGCGAGCGTCTCGTCGACGGTTGCGGGGATCGCCACGCCGTCCATCATTTCAAGAACTTTCGTAACTGCCCAGGTCGTCTGATTTGTCATTTTGGGCCAGTGGGTTGAGGCG
>JAPPNV010000139.1 GCA_028818565.1 Rhodospirillales bacterium
CGGCGTCCCCGTCCTCATGGTGGAGCAGAACGCGCGCCAGGCGCTTGGCATCGCCGACCGAGGCTACGTCCTCGTCGACGGACGCAACCGCCTGGACGGCAGCGGCGCCGCGCTTCTCGCGGACCCCGCGGTGGGCGCGATGTTCCTCGGCGGGCGCGGGGACGACATGGCCGCCGGTGAAGACGGGCCCGCGCGAGGAACGACCGGGTCGTGATCGAGTTCCTCAACTTCTACCTGATCCCGGGCCTGGTGCTCGGCAGCATCTACGCGCTCGGCGCGATCGGCGTGACCCTTACCTTCGGCATTCTGCGCTTTGCGAACTTCGCGCACGGCGAGACGATGACGCTCGGCGCCTTCATCGCCCTCTCGCTCGCCTCCTTCACCGGCTGGCACCCCTTCGCCGTCCTTCCCCTGGCGATGGCGTTCACCGCGCTCGCGGTGCTCGGCCTGGACCGGCTCTTCTTCCGGCCACTCCGCCACGGCTCGACCATCATCCTCGTGATCGCCTCCTTCGGGCTGATGCTGATGGTGCGCTCCCTGGTGCAGCTGATCTGGGGCGCGAAGCTCCAGTCCTTCGGTCCGGGCATCCAGCTTCCCTGGGTGCTCTTCGACGCGCTGCGCATCTTCCCCAAGCATGTCACCATCGTCTGCTCCGCCGTTGTTCTGATGCTGGCTGCGCACCTGCTGCTTACGCGCACCCGGGCCGGCAAGGCGATGCGCGCAATGGCCGACTCGCCCGACCTCGCCCGGCTCACCGGCATCGATACCGAACGGGTGATCCTCACCACCTGGATCGTCGGCGCGGGGCTTGCGGCCGCCGCCGGAGTCTTCCTCGCCTACGACACCCATGTCGAATCGCAGCTGGGCTTCAAGCTGCTGCTGCCGATCTTCGCCGCCGCCCTGCTCGGGGGAATTGGTCGGCCCTACGGTGCGATGGCGGGGGGCCTGGTGATCGGTCTCGTCGAAGAGCTCTCCACCTACCCGTGGATCGGCACCGATGCCCTCGTCCCGCCCGGTTACAAGACCGGGGTCGCCTTCGCGATCATGGTCGCCATCCTGATCTGGCGGCCGAGCGGCCTCTTCCGGGGTCGGGTGTTCTAGGCCATGACGCCCTCGACGCCCATACCGCCCAATGCGAATCCCTCGCGCAAGGGACGGGCCGCGTAGATGGAACAGCTTTACGGCATCTTCCTCTACGGCGTGTTTCTGCTCACGATGGGCGGGATCTACGCGGTGCTTACCCTCGGGCTCAACATCCATTGGGGCTTCACGGGGCTTTTCAACGCCGGGGTGGCGGGCTTCTTCGCGATCGGCGCCTACACCACCGCCATCGTGACCTCCGCTGCCTCCGAGCGGCACCTGGGCGGCTTCGGCCTGTCGCCGGCAGCGGGCATGGCCGCCGCGATGATTGCGAGCGCGATCATCGCCTGGGGCGTGGGGCGGATCTGTATTCGACTCCGCGCCGACTACCTCGCGATCGCCACCCTCGGAATCGCGGAAATCTTCCGGCTCGTCCTCAAGAACGAAGTGTGGGCGACCAACGGCCCGCGCGGGATTTCCCTCATCCCCAAGCCTTTCGAGCAGTACGCCGAGCCGTGGAATCATATCGGGATGCTGCTGCTGGTTATCGCGGTGGTCGCCGTGCTCTACGTCCTGCTCGAACGGGCGCGGCGTTCTCCCTGGGGACGGGTGATGGCCGCGATCCGCGAAAACGAGGCGGCAGCGCGGGCGGCTGGAAAGAACGTCGAGCGCCTGCGCATCGAAGCCTTCGTCCTCGGCGGTGCCCTCATGGGTCTCGGCGGGGCGCTGATGGCGCACCACATCAAGTTCATCGAGCCGAACGCGGCGGAGCCGATCTCCGCCACCTTCCTGGTCTGGGTCATGCTCGTCGTCGGCGGCTCAGGGAACAACCGGGGCGCGGTCTTCGGCGCCATCCTGATCTGGACTATCTGGTCGGCAGCCGAGATACTGATTGCGCGACTACCCCCGGAGTGGGCGGTCAAGTCGGCTTACCTGCGGATTTTCCTCGTGGGCCTTGCTTTGCAGTTCATCCTGCAGCGTTACCCGGACGGCATCTTCCGCGAGCGCCGCTTCCGCACCGCTCCTTCAACCCCAAACAGGGAGCAACCGCCATGAAGAGAATGATGATAGCCGTCGCCGCGGGCGCGCTCGCCCTGAACGGCGCCGCCGCCAGCGCGGGCGACATCAATGTGGGCTCCGCGGCGGGCGTTACCGGCCCCATCGCGGAGCTGGTGGTAGATATCGTCGCTGCCCGCAACCTCGCCGCGAGCCACGTGAACGAGCAGGGCGGCCTGCTCGGCGGAGACACCTACCGGCTCGTGCAGGGCGATTCGCAGTGTGACCCGAAGGCCGCAGTCGATGCGGGCGCGAAGCTCGTCAATGTCGAGCAGGCCGTGGCGGTCATCGGCCCCAACTGCTCGGGCGCCACCAACGGCATGGCCCAGTCCGTCACCATCCCGGCGGGCGTGGTGATGCTTTCCGACACCGCGACCGCGCCCTCGATCTCGGATCTCGACGACAACGACCTCGTGTTCCGGGTCGCGCCCTCCGACGCATACCAGGGACGGTCCCTCGCCGAGCACGCCTGGGCGCAGGGCTACCGCAAGCTCGCGGTCACCTACGCCAACGACGACTACAACTCGGGCCTTGCCGGTGTGTTCGCGAGCGCCTTTACCGAGCTCGGCGGCACGATCACCGGCAACGAGGCGCACGAGCCCAACAAGGCATCGTACCGCGCCGAACTCGCGACACTCGCGGCCGGCGAGGCGGAAGGACTCGCCCTCTTCGCCTACTTCGGCGGGAGCGGCATCACCATCCTGCGCAACAGCCTCGAGAACGCGCTCTTCGGCAAGTTCCTCGGGGCGGACGGCATGATGGACACTTCCGTCATCGAGCAAATCGGCGCCGACAACCTGCGCGGCAACATCCTGCTTTCGCAGCCCGCCTCCGACACCGAGGGCGCGTCGTACAAGGCCTTCGCCGCCGCCTTCGAGAACGCGGGCGCTCCCTTCGTCGCCCACGGCTACGATATCGCCTTCCTCGCCGCGCTCGCGATCGAGAAGGCGGGCTCCGCCGACCGCAGCATGATCTCGGCAGCGCTTCGCGATGTGGCCAATGCCCCCGGCACGGTCATTCGCCCCGGCGAGTGGGCCAAGGCGAAGGAAGCCATCGCGGCCGGCGAGGACATCAACTACGAGGGCGCGTCCGGCGCCATCGAGTTCGACGAGAACGGCGACGTGGCCGGCACCTACTCCCTCAACGGCGTTGGGGACGACGGCACCTGGACCCCGATCGAGTAGGGAGGCGACCGGCCGGACCTGACCTCGGGCAGGAAGCCGGGAACATTGAATATGGGTGAGGGCGCTCGGTTAACCGCTGCGCCCGCGCGGATCCCGGCCGCTCGCTGAGGGCCGGCCCCGCGGCCGCTGCCTGAACCGGACCTCTCGAAGCGGTCCGGCGGCTCGGGTTGCACGGCAGACAATAAATTCGAGGCGGCATAACCCGGGATGGAGCCACGCCATCCCAAGCGTCTTGCGCGCGGGAGAGAGTAGCGAAAACGACGAGCCCACCTCCCCCTGTCCCCCTCCCCCAACGGGCGGAGGGGGGACGTGGCTGCGCCGCCCGTTCTCCCTCTCCGCCCCTGACGGCAGTCAGGTGAGATAGAAGGTGGGGGTGTTCTCTCCTTCTTGCATAGAGTGATGCTGATGCGCCGGGCGCGGGCCGTGCATCGCACCATGGTCCGAACCGTTGAGCAGACCGCCTCAGTATAGACCGGCGATGGAACCCCACAGCATGGCCGCCTGCTTGCGGAGCGGACTTGCGACAAGACGCGGGTCGCGCGGGTCCCATCCCGCGCGGCGCAGCCGCGCGCGGTAGAGATCGGCGAGACGGGCGATCAGCAGCACGCCGCGGCCCTGCCGGGGCACCACGCGACGGGCCTGCCGCGCCTTCGTTAGCAGCTCCGCAGCGCGGCCAGCCACCGGCTCGGCAACGGCGGCGAACCGCTCGACCCCCCGGCCCGCCTGCAAATCGTCTGCAGTGATCCCCGCCTGAGTGAAGAGGTCGGCCGGGAGCATGACCCGGCCCTGTGCAACCGCGTGGGGCGCCGCGCGCAGGGTCCCGATCAACGCCCAGGCGGTGCCGATTTGCCGCCCGGCCTCCAGCGCCGGGCCGGAGGCGACGCCGGAGGCCCGCACCATGAGTTCCGTCAGGCTGCCGCTGGTCGCGGCGGCGTAGAGCTCCAACGTCGCGAGATCGGCCGGGCCTTCCGACTCGAGATCGGCCTCCCGCGCATCCAGCAGCGCGTCGAACGGGGCGCGGTCGAGAGCGCAGGCGCGGATCGCGTCCGCCAGCGGCACCGCCACCTCGTGGCGCCGGGCGGACACTCCGGCATAGACCGCGTCGAGGACCTCGCGCCACCATTGCAGCCGGATGCGGCCCAACATCGGCTCGCTCACCGCTTCGGGAATGCGCGCGATCTCGTGGTTGAAGGCGATCAGCGCGAACAATGCCTCGCGGCATGCGGCCGGCGCGAACACGGCGGAGAGGTAGCGGTCATAGTCGGCCGCCCGCGCGAGCGCACCGACGGGCGAGAGCGACGGAGTCACTCAGTTCCTCCCCCGCCCCACCGCACGTTTGCCAGCCGCCTCCCCTCCCCTATACATGGACGCGCCCGGAAGGATGCGAGGGAGCATGGCGACCGTTCACGTGATCGGCGCCGGCATGGCGGGGCTTTCCTGCGCCGTGGAGCTGGTGAAGGCGAGGCAGCGCGTCGTCCTTTGGGAAGCGGCGGCGCAAGCGGGCGGCCGCTGCCGCTCGTTCCACGACGCCACCCTGGACCGGACCATCGACAATGGCAACCACCTGATCCTGGGCGCCAATCCCGCGGTGTTCGGGTACCTGGAGACCATCGGCGCGCGCGACGGGCTGGCAGGCCAGGAGCGTGCGGCCTTCCCCTTCGTCGACCTGCGCTCGGGCGAGCGCTGGACCGTGCGCCCCAATGCCGGAGCGCTGCCCTGGTGGATCTTGGCGCCGGGGCGCCGCGTGCCGGGCAGCCGCGCGCGCCACTATCTGGCCGGCCTCGCCCTCGCCTGCGCGCAGGACGGCGACACCGCCGCAGAACGGCTGAGCGGCACCGGGCCGCTGCTGGAGCGGCTGTGGGAGCCGCTGACCGTGGCCGTGCTCAATGCCTCGGTGGAGGAGGCGTCCGCGCGCCTGCTCTGGCCGGTCGTGCGCCTCACCTTCGGCAAGGGCGAGGCGGCCTGCCGCGCCTATCTCACCCGCGACGGGCTCGGGCCCAATCTGGTGGAGCCGGGCGTGCGCTACGTGGAGCGCGGCGGCGGCCGGCTCCTCTACAACCGTCGGCTGCGCGCCATCGAGCACGACGGGCGCGCCGTGACGGCCCTCGATTTCGCCGGCAATGGCGACGACGGGGCGGCATTCGCACCCGGCGACGTCGCCGTGCTGGCGGTGACGCCGCAGGTCTGCACGCAGCTCCTGCCCGAGATTCCGGCGCCGCTGGAGACCCGGCCCATCGTCAACGCGCACTTCCGCCTGGACCGGCCGGTGCCGATGCCGGGCGGCAGCGCGATCCTCGGTGTGGTGGGCGGCACGGCGCAGTGGATCTTCGCCCGCGGAGATATTGCGTCCGTCACCGTGAGCGCGGCGGGCGCGCTGGCGGAGCGCCCGGCGGCAGAGATCGCCAAGATGCTGTGGGCCGACGTTTCCCAGGCCCTGGATTACCACCCGCCCGCCATGCCTGCGGTGCGGATTGTGAAGGAGAAGCGCGCGACCTTCGCCCAGATCCCCTCTGCCTTGCCGCTGAGACCCCCGGCCGAGACCCGCCTTCGCAACCTCTTCCTCGCCGGCGACTGGACCGCGACCGGGTTGCCCGCCACCATCGAGGGGGCGGTGCGTTCGGGTGTTACCGCGGCGCAGCACGCGCTGCGCGCGCTCGCCACCGTCTGATCCGAGGAACGGCCCCACCCGGCGCCGGACGATCCGGCGGCCGGGCGGGTGCCTGTGCGCTATCGCGTCAGTAGACGTTCTGCGCCGAGACCATCGAGTAGAGCATCGGAATCGAGAGCATCGTGTTGGTGCGCGACGCCAGCATGGCGTATCGCGCCGATCGCGCCTTGCGATCGGCCTCGACCTCCACGATTCCGAGGGCTCGTTTCTGGTTTGGCCAGATGATGACCCAGACGTTCAGCATCATGATAATGCCGAGCCACATCCCGATGCCGATTGCGGTGTGTCTCAGCACGTGCCCGTCGGTGGCGGCGCCGAGGATGCCGAAGGTGATGGCATCGGAGAAATATTCGTTCATCAGCGCGAGCACGATGCCGGTCGCGACCGTGGCGAGCGCGGCCCAGCGGAACCAGAAGAGCGCCGCCGGCGCGATCACCTTGCCGATCGCCGGTTTCTGCTCGTCCGGGATCTTCGGCATGTTCGGGATCTGGACGAAGTTGAAATACCAGAGCAGCCCGATCCACATGACGCCCGCAAGAACGTGGGTCCAGCGGAAGAAGAATGCCCACCAGTGGTAGTCGACCAAGGGAATGTCCATCTTCTCACCCCCTCGGTCAGCTTATGCCGTAGAGAATCGCGACGATGATCACGGTGAGCGCGACCCCCATGATCACGGTTTTCGTAAGCGATGTCAGCGGGTTGGTCATGTCTTGTGCCCCCCTGCAATCCCGAATCGCAATTGCGTAGCATAGTGTGTGAACGAGCGGTTGCAATTATCGACGGCAAATCGTGGTTCCGTTTTGCCGTTCGGCGTGCTGGCTGGGCGCCGAACAGTGTGGCAACCTATTGAATTCTCGGGTTTCCGTGAGGCCGACCACGCGCGAACCACAGGCTTGAAGTCATGACGGACATGAGACGCTTCATCGAACGCATGCCGAAGGCCGAGCTGCACGTTCACGTGGAGGGGACGCTGGAGCCGGAGATGAAGTTCGACCTCGCCCGGCGTAACGACATCGCGCTGCCTTACCGATCGGCCGAGGAGATGCGGGCAGCTTACGATTTCGACGATCTGCCGTCGTTCCTCAAGATGTATTACGAGGGCATGGGCGTCCTCCAAGCCGAGCAGGACTTCTACGATCTCACCACCGCCTACCTCACCAAGGCACACTCTCAAAACGTGGTCTATGCGGAGATGTTCTTCGACCCCCAGGCGCACACCACGCGCGGCATCGACTACGACACGGTGATTCGCGGCATTCGCCGGGCGCAGGTGGACGCGCAGGACAGACTCGGCATCCGCACCCAGCTCATCATGTGCTTCCTGCGGGACATGAGCGCCGACTCCGCGATGGCGACGCTGGAGCAGTCCCTGCCGTACAGGGACTGGCTCGTCGGCGTCGGCCTGGACTCCGACGAGAAGGGCAATCCGCCGATCAAGTTCAAGGCTGTGTTCGACCGGGCGCGTGCCGAGGGCTACGGGCTGACCATGCACTGCGACGTGGATCAGGAGAACTCGACCCGGCACATCTGGCAGACGCTCGAGGACATCGGCGTCGACAGGATCGACCACGGCGTCAACTCTCTTGAGGACGAGGCGCTCTGCGACGAGATCGTGCAACGGGGCCTGGCGCTCACGGTCTGCCCGATCTCCAACAAGTGCATCACCGGCAGCCTCAAGGCGGTGGAGATTCGGCGCATGCTGGAGAAGGGCATGCGGGCAACGGTCAACTCCGACGATCCCGCCTATTTCCTCGGGTACGTGCAGGAGAACCTGGTTGCGACCCAGAAGGAGGCCGATCTGAGCCGGGATCAGGTCGTCCGGCTCGCCGCCAACGCCTTCGAGGCGAGCTGGCTGCCGGCGGAAGAGCAGCGCGGCTTGCTCAGCCGATTGGAGAGCTATGTGGCGTCAGAGGCGGGAGCCTGACCATGACTCATTCCGATCGCGCGCTGGCCAGCCGCTTCCTGGATGTGATCGAGCACGACATCGTTCCGCTGACGCGGGCGGGCGTGGCGCGCGGCGACAAGGTGTTCGGCGGCGCGATCCTCCGCAAGTCGGACCTCACGCTCGTCATCGCCGCAACCAACCGCGAGACCGAGAATCCGCTGTACCACGGTGAAATCTCGACACTGAACGCGTTCTTCGCGCTACCGGGGGAGGCGCGTCCTGCACCCGAGGAGTGCCTGTTCCTCTCCACGCATGAGCCCTGCTCGTTGTGCCTGTCGGCGATCACCTGGGCCGGGTTCGACAACTTCCACTACCTGTTCGGCTATGTGGATACCCGGGACGCCTTCAACATCCCCCACGACCTGCGGATTCTGAGCGAGGTCTTCCGCATCGAGAACGGAGACTACGCGCGCGAGAACGCGTTCTGGCGAAGCCGGTCCATCGAGGACCTGATCGGTAGCGAGAGCAGGGATCCGAATGACCGCATCTCCAGCATCCGCACGCTCTACGACGAGCTCTCGTCGCTCTACCAGGCCTCGAAGGACGACAGCGACATCCCGCTAAGGTGAAGGGGGCGTTCAGCCCTCCCGCGCGGGAATGAGCGCTGCGGCGACGCGCCGGTCTTCGGCCATCAGCACGTTGTAGGTGCGGCAGGCGGCGCCGGTGTCCATGCTCTCGACGGAGACGCCGCGCGTGCCGAGCGCCGAGCGCAACGCCGCTGGCGCCATTTCGAAGGTGGCGCCGCTTCCGATCAGCAGAATCTCGATTGGAGGCTCGGTGGAGAACACCGCATGGAGCGTCTCGATCACGGCAGCCTCGATAGCCGATATCGCCCAGGGAACCACGCCCTCGGGCCAGACGATGACCGAACCCGGATAACGCTCGCCGCTAATTCTGAAGCCGTCGTCGCCGTAGCTCTCGATGATCTGCCGGCCTTCGGGGACGAGCGGCGTGATGTCCACCGGGCAAACTCAGCGCTTGCCGCGCTTGCGTCGCCGGCGCTTGCGATCCCGCGCGGAACTCGCGCGCCGCTGCCTGCGGGAGCCGGTGGGTTCGGGTTCGGGCTCGGGCGCGTCCCCGTCCTCATCGGCGAGCGCGGCCTCTGCCTCCTCGGCGGCCCGGGCGATGTCGGCCACACTGGCCGCTGGCGCTTCGGGCTCCGGCAGGGCGGCCTCTGGCTCGGCGGCAAACCGTGCGGGCGGCAGATCCTCGTCGAGGGCGGCAGTTCGCTCGGCCTGGCCGACGGTCTTCTTCTGGCCGCCCCGCTGCGGCTGCACGTAGAGCAGCAGCGCGCCCGCAATGAAGATCGACGAATAGGTGCCGACGATCACGCCCCAGATCATGGCGAAGCTGAAATCGCGGATGACGGCGCCGCCAAAGATGAGCAGGGCAAGCAAGGCGAGCATTGTCGTCAGCGAGGTGATGACGGTGCGCGCGAGGGTCTCGTTGACGCTCTGGTTGAGTAACGCGAGGAGCGGCATCGTCTTGTATTTGCGCAGGTTCTCGCGCACGCGGTCGTACACGACCACGGTGTCGTTCATCGAATAGCCGACGATGAGCAGAATCGCGGCGACAATGGGCAAATTGAATTCCAGTCCGAGCGCCGCAAAGATTCCGAGCGAGAGCAGCACGTCGTGAAGCAGCGCGATCACCGCGCCGATGGCGAAGGGCAACTCGAACCGGAACCAGATATAGACCAGCATCAGGAAGACCGAGACCACCACCGCGATGATGCCGGCCTGGATGAGCTCGCCGCCGACCTTGGGCCCCACCGTCTCGACCCGGCGGTAGCTCAGCGTGTCGCTGTAGTTCGCGCTCAAGGCCTCGCGCACGGCGGTAACGGCCACCTGCTGGGCCCCCGCATCGCCCGGCTGGCGCTCGATGCGAATGAGGACCTCGGTGGGCGAGCCGAACTCCTGCAGCGCGATCTCGCCGAGGCCGAGGCCGGTGAGCGCGCTCCGCATCTGCCCGATGTCGGCTTCCCGCTCCGTGCCCACCTCGATCAGGATGCCGCCGGCGAAATCGATCCCGAAGTTGAGCCCGCGGCCCAGCAGGACCGCGACCGAGAGCACCGCGAGCACGATGGAGACGATAAAGAACGTGCGGCGCAGCCGCAGGAACGGGATCTTCGTGTTGTCGGGGATGAGTCGGAAACGCCACATGTCGCGGACCCTAGAGCGGCAACGCTGCGGGCCGGCGCTGGCGCAGCCAGGCGACCAGGATGATCCGGCTCACCAGCATGGCGGTGAACATGGAGGTGGCAATCCCGATTCCGAGCGTGACGGCGAAGCCCTTCACCGGCCCGGTGCCGATGATGAATAGAATGATGGCGGCGATCAGCGTCGTCAGGTTCGAGTCGATGATCGTGGTGAAGGCGCGGCGATAGCCGGCCTCCATGGCCGAGAACGGCGCCCGGCCGGCGCGCGCTTCCTCCCGTATTCGCTCGAAGATCAGCACGTTGGCATCGACCGCCATGCCGATGGTGAGCACGATGCCGGCGATGCCGGGCAGCGTCAGCGTCGCCTGCAGCAGCGACAGCACGCCCAGCATGATGATCAGGTTGAGGATCAGCGCCAGATCGGCGACCAGGCCGAACAGGCCGTAGTAGAGCACCATGAACACGATCACCGCCGCGAGCCCGATGATGCAGGCGATCTTGCCGGCTTCGATGGAATCGGCGCCGAGGTCGGGCCCGACCGTGCGCTCCTCCAGAATTTTCATCGGTGCGGGCAGCGCACCGGCGCGCAGCAGGAGCGAGAGGTCGTTGGCTTCCTCGACGGTGAAGTTGCCGGTGATCTGCCCGTTGCCGCCGACGATGGGCTCGCGGATCACCGGCGCGCTGATGACCCGGCCGTCCAGCACGATGGCGAAGGGCCTGCCGACGTTCTCGGTCGTGACGTCGCCGAACTTGCGCGCGCCGGTGGAATCGAAGCGGAAGCTCACCGCCCACTGCCCGGTCTGGTCGCGCGTGGTCGCCGCATCGACCAGCGAATCGCCGCTCACCATGACCCGCTTGCGGATGATGTAGAAGATCTCCTCGCCCTCCGCATCGAGCTCGTCGCCGGGCAGCCGCTGCGAGCCCAGCGGCACGCGGCCGCTGCGCCGGTCCTGCGCGGTCACGTTCTCGTCGAGCAGATGGAAGGAGAGCTTCGCCGTCCGGCCCAGCAGGCGCTTGATGCGCTCGGGGTCGTCCACGCCAGGCAACTGAACGAGAATGCGGTCCTCGCCCTGGCGCTGGATGGTGGGCTCCCGTACGCCGGTCTCGTCGATGCGGCGGCGGATGATCTCGATCGACTGGTTCACCGCCGCGAGGCGGCGGCCTTCCACCGCCTCCTCGGTGAGCACGATCTGGAAGGCCCCGCCGGAATCGCTGTCGA
>JAPPNV010000021.1 GCA_028818565.1 Rhodospirillales bacterium
CGCGGGCAGGGGTCCCCATGCCCCCTTGCGTGCCGGTGCGGCGTAGTGTATATGGTCTGCATTCGCAATGTATGGAGGACGTAATGAAGCCGTTCGTTTGCAGCTGCGGCTGCGAAATATTCACCTTCCCGCCGTCGCCCACGTGGGAGCCGCAGCGACAGGCTTACGAGGCGTGCGGCCTCAAGGTTGACCGGCCCACCTGTGCCGACTGCGTGCTTGAGGGCATCCGATCCGGCGAAATCGTGACCGATCTGGCTCTTTTGGCGCGGCACCCGGTAGGTTTCATCCGATGACCGCCGACAAGCGCGCCGGCACGCGGAACGCCTACTACCGCGAGCGCCGGCAGAAGCAGAAGGCGGCTCTTGCGGCCGCAGAAGCCGCACAGGCGCCGATCGCCGGCGGCAAGCTGACCGAAACGATACTTGTGCGACTGTCGCAACGCGCGGTCGCCGAGATCGATAAGCAGAGAAAGGACGGTCTGTTCGAACTTTCGCGGTCCGAGTTCATGCGGAGAGCGATAGATGCGTACCTGACACGCGGGAAATAGCCCGCTCTATCGCGTCTTCGCTCCATTCCTGGAGCTTCGACCACCCGTACCGGGCCGCGAGGATGCGAAATGCCGCCTCGCGGCCTATCTTTTCCTGCCGAGCCTTTTGTTTCTGTAGTGGTTTGGCAGGTCTATCCGACAGCGTGTCGTATTTTAGAGCCGCCAGCGCGATCCGCCAGACCACGACGCATCGCCCGCGCCGGCTTTTCACGCCGCCCGTGCGGCGGATCAAGCCCACGTCCTCAAGCTCGCGCAGCGCACGCTGGACCGTCCGCACGGTATAGCCGGCCGCGTCCGCCAGCGTCGCCTGTGAGGGGAAGGCGTTGCAGCCGTTGCGGTCCGCGTAGGTCCCAAGCGCCGCGAGCACGGCCTTGGTTGCGCCCTTGACAGCGCGGCAATCTCGGATGAGGATGGAGGTCTTCACTTCATCTCCTACCGGCCCGGCTGCGACGGCTCATCGCACCGGGCCATTTCTTTGCGGTTATCGGAAGCGGCCTCTCACAGCCACAGGAAGCCCGTGAGCGCGCGCCGGACGGTTTCTGGCACCTGACATACCCTCCGCCTCGTTTCGCGCGCCCACGGCCCCAGGATCAAGCGGACGGCGCCGGCACGACGTTGAACGGGCGCCCGTAGACGCTGCCGAGCCGCTTGGCGATCTTCTCGGCGGCTTCCTGCGGCAAGACGGCCGCCTGGAAGCCGGTCACGGAATGGAAGCCGAGCATGTAGGTCTCGCCTCCCTGTTCGTGCTCGATGACGTAGCCGTCCGCCGGCGTGTTCTCGCGGCTCACAGCTCACCTATCGCCGCGAGCACGTCCTTGCCCGCCGCTACCAGGTCGGCGCCGATCTCGCCCAGGTTCTGATCGGCCTCCGCCTTGTTGATCGCGTCGTTGAGCTTCTCAACGGCGTCTTCGATGTCCTTCACCGCGCCTGGCAGGTTCGCCAGGCCCTTCAGTACCGCGAACGGTCCCATGGTTCCTCCATTCAGTCTGACGGCGTGAGAATACCGGACGCAGCCGCCGCCGCCTGAAGCGACATGCCCCCGTTGACGAGCGATTGGAACGCGCGCGCCCGGCCCTGAATGTCCGACGCGAACAGTTGGTCCCAATCGAGAGAGATTGCGAGGCCGATGCGCGCGGCCTCCGCTTCGACGATGCGCCCCATGGGCGCCACGGTGCCGTGCAGGAAGCGCCGCCACGCTTCGCGCTGCGCAGTCCCGTCCGACTTCTGAACGAGCTGCACGGGCACGCCACAGGCCGCGAGGGCCGTCTCCGTGGCTTGCGTGTAGAGCGCGACGTTGCCCTCCGGAATGTTGGCGCCCATGCGGACCAGCTCGTAGTCCCGGCGCGGCGCGCCCGTAGTGCCTTCGCCCCATCCGCCCCGCGTAGTCTCGATGACGGCGATGCGGCCTTTCAGCGCCGCGAGGTCCTGCTTGAGGCTCTCGATATTGCCGCCGTCGCCGTCCGAGGGGATGGGAAGCAGATAGCCCACGGCCGCGCCGGCTTCCTCGCCCATGCTCGCCTCGAGCTTCCGCACCAGGTCGCGCAAGGTCCGCGCGTTCGTGAGCGGCGCCACGCCGCGTTGCGACATGACATCGAGGTTCCACGTGGCGTGGAAGGCGCGGTCCGCCGGCACCACAATCTGACCGAACGGCGTCTCCGCTTGGTACCGGCCGTCCGGCAGGATGCTGTACTGCAAGCCGCGCACCAGGCGGTTCCCCTGCCGGACGTAGACTGCTTCGCCGGCCTCGATGAGCGCCCGGCCTATCTGTGCCATGACCGGCACGGTGAAGCCGCCGGCGCCGGCGCCGCTGACTGTTGCGCTCGCGAAGGCGCGCGACAGGTGCCCGGCCGCGATCTCGAGCGCGGCCAGGTAAGCCGTCGCCGCCGTGTCCGCGCTCGCGTCGATAAGCGCATTGGTGATTACGTCCGTATACCCTCTGTATTCGGACGGTGTTTCGTCGGCGCTGCGGCGCCGGAAGGGAAGCAGCTTCATTGCCAGTCCAACCCGTAGAGGCGCCACATGTCGCCGAGTATTTTGTTGCCGCTGAGCGGCGTAACCCAGGTGAGCGTGAGGTTGCCCGTCGCCGGCGCCGTGAGCGTGCACGCGCCCCCTTCGCCGGTCAGCACCACGTCATGCGCCGCGTTCGCGAGCCAGTCCCCCTGGATGCCCGGTATCCGGCAGGACCGGATATGCGTCCGCACAGGGTTGCCGCTCACATGCCGCACCACGATGAGGAACTCATCGTAGGACGTGCCGGAAATCAGCGCGTGTTGCGTGAGCCGGCCCGTGCCGGCAAAGCTCTGCGACGTGGCGTTTGGCGCGCCCGTGCCATGCGTGACCAGCCGATGCTGCGTATGCCGCTCGGCACTGAACCCGGCCGTGCAAGTGCGGCTGCCCGCACTGTCCTTGCAGGACTTGATCTCCCACACCTGGCCGGCCGCGAGCGTGCTCTTGGTCGCTTCCGCGTCGCCCGGCTTGTCGATGTGGCCGACGCGCTCAAGCGCTTCGCCGATATCCTGAGCGTTGACCATCAGCGACGAGAACGCTTCGTTGGACCATTCCACGCCGCTCCCGTCTGCCTTCGGCTGAAGCGCATAGTCCTTGGTCGCCGTGTCTCCCGGTATCGCCGGCAGGTCGCCGCCCCATGCGGCGACGCGGCCCCGAAACGTAGTGCGCTGGATGGTGCCCCCGTGCTGGAGGGTGAGCGACGCATCGCCCGGCGAGACGGTATTGACCAGGTAGTAGTCGCGCGTGGCGCTGGACGGGCTGGCGAGCTTGAGCCGCCAGCTGCCCCCCGGATCGAAGAACGTGGCGCTATCGCCCTGCGGTTCCACGACGCGATACGTGGTCCTGTCCGCGCCCTTGGGAAGCTGGGCGAAGATGCAGGTATTCGTCGGCCAACCCGCCTGCGGACGCGCCTTGGTCGCAGCGTAACCGGATGACGGCGCGGCGCTGGTTGAGCACGTGCCGGTCGCGATCCCGGCCCCCTGGACGGTGCTGGTAGCCCATGGCGTGGCGACGGCCGCAACGCTGAGGTCCTGCGTAGCCCGCTGGAGAGCGGCGATCCCTTCTTCGATCTCATCCACGTCGGCGTCGAGGTCCGCGCCGAGCTCGTAGGCCGCGCCGGCCGCGTTGACCCGCAGGTACTTGGACGCGCCGGCCGCAGTCGGCGCCGGGATGGACGGCCCGGACGATCCGCCGCCGCCGCCGATTGATATTGCCTGCACCACTAACGGCGAGAAGTCGCTCGGCTTGAAGTTGGCCGCACCCCAAAGGAGTACACTGGTGCATCCGGCGGTCGCGCCGGAGCTATGGCAACCATCCAGCCAAACGATGGCCTCGGCTAACGAGTTTGGAACGCCGATGACGCAAGCGAAAGAGGCACTTGGCGCGCTGCCAAGCAACTCACCCGGCAGATTGCAGCCGAAACTGTCGCCGTTGTCTCCTCCGCGTCCCCACATGACGCGCGCCAGGATATTGCTGCCAAACATTCGAGCGAGGGGCGCCCGGTCAGTTTGCGGAATGCGGATATTGAAGAAAGTAGAAGCGGTGCTGTGGCTTGACAGGTCCAGTGTAAGCAACGTTTCCCAGGCCGCGCTGCTTCCGCCCCCCCCGCCGGCCGCCGCCTTCCACTCCACGCCAGTCTCGGCCGCGTTCACGAACAGCGCGTTCCCGCCATGCCCGGTGATCGCCGGCAGGCCGGAGAGAACGGCGACGTGCGGATCAACCAGCTCGTAGGCGCTGCCCCCGCTGTTCACGCGCGGAATATCGAGCTTGACCGCGTTGCTCGGCGCCGGCACTTCGCGCGGCACGGCGCCGCGCCCATGCACGTGATCCTCGCGGCTGGCGCTGTCGGCCGTCCCGGCCTTGCCGGCAGCGCCGACGTTCTGCGGCGTCTGATCGGAGAGCGGCGTCGCGCTTCCGCCGCCGCCTGCGGCCGGATGCACGTGATCGCCCCTGGAATAGGCCGCCGCCGCGCCGGCAGTGCCCGTTCCGCTCTCGACCTTGGGGACGGCCGTGCTGGGCTGCGGCACGGCGACGGTCTGCGCAGGATGCACGTGGTCGGACCGGCTCACGTCAGTCCGGTTGCCCGGATCGGCCGTGCCAGGCGCCGCAGGGTCACGTTCCGACAGCGTGCGCGGCGAGCCGCAGTCGCCGTAGGCCAGCCCGTTGCGGCTGCTGTTCGCCTTCGCGCACGTGCCGGCCGAACCCACAGTGCCGAATGATGACAGCGGCTGCTTCGGGATGGTGCGCGCCGGATGCACGTGGTCGCCGCGAGAGGCGGTGTCCTGCGAACCGCCCGTGCCGGCGCCGCTCTCGACCTTCGGCACGGCGTCGGACAGCGCGGCGTCGGTCGTGGCGACGCTGCAGTCCACGGTGTAGATCGCCCACCACGCGAAAGTCCCTGTGCCGGAACGGCTGATCGATATGATGTTGCTCGCGCTTCGCTGAACGAGCACGTTGAAATCCGTGTCCTGCGACGTGGAGAGCGGCCACGTGCCGGCGAACCGCGTGGACGCGCTGGTTGCCGGTCCGAGAAAGAACTTGACGCCCGTTTGCGTCGGCGCACCCGTCGGCCGTCCTTCGAAGCCGAGCAGCGCATCCGCCTTCCACGTCACCGCCGTGGTCGCCGCATTGTTGATATTGATGCTCTCCGCCAGCTCGCAGGTGGCGTCAACCTGCATGGCCGGCGGCGCCGCGCCCGGATGCACATGGTCGCCGCGCGACCACGTTGCGAGCGAGCCGGCGTTCGCGGTCCCGGCCGCGAGCGGAGCGGCAGTGCTCGGCTGCGGTATCGCCGGCAGCGCCCGGGCGGGGTGCACGTGGTCTTCGCGGCTCGCCGCGTCGCCGCTGCCCGCCGCACCGCTTCCGCTTTCCACGAGCGGCGTCTTGTCAGAGAGCGGCGTGGCCGTGCCGCCGCCGCCGGCGGCCGGATGCACGTGGTCGCCCCGGCTCGCGGCCGTGGCGACGCCGGCCGCGCCGCCGCCGCTCTCGACTTTCGGCACGGCGTCAGAGAGCGGTGTGGCCGTGCCCCCCCCGCCGCCGGCGGTCACCACGGCGCCAGGCGTGAACAGGGTTATCTTCCCGTCCGCCGTGCCGTAGATCATCTCCGGCGTTTGGCCGAACGCCCCGGCGGACCACGCTGCGATGAACGCCGCGAGCGCGAGAGCGCCTACGGCAGCGGAAATGCGACCCATGCCAGTACTCCGTTATTGACTGTGAGAATGAACGACCCATCGCCAGGCACGTCCGGCAGCCCCGCGCCAGGCGCCGGCGCCGGACCGGGTGCCGCGCCGCCGGACGCCGGCCCGATAGCCCCGGCCCGGTGCACCCGCCACTTGGCGAGCAGCGGCGCGGCGCCGCTCACCTGCATCGCCTGCCCCAGGCGCGGGTCGGTCGGGTCGGCGTCGAAGAGCCAACCCGTGAGCCGGACGGCAGCCGCGTTCTGCACCGCGTCCGGCGCGTCCGGCGCATATTCGACGACGAGCGCAGACGCGGCCGGGAACAGGAAGCCGAGTGTCGTCGAGATCGCGGCCGGTATCTCGCCGTCATCCGCCGTCGCGCGGATGGCGACGGCGACTTCCTGGACCGTGATCGTGACCGGCATCAGAACGCCAGGTGCGGACGATATGGACGCGGTGCATTACCGTCGTATACGGCTTGCATCCGTTCCGCAATCACACTGTCGGGGTAAGCCGGCCGGTCCACCACGCCAAGCCCGGTGAGCGAGGCGCGCGTGATGATCCGCGTCTTGCCTTCCCAGCGCTGTTCCTCCGCTCGGAACTCGATTGAGAAGCCCCGCAGGATGCGCGCCTGTACCAGCTCGCGGGCTTCCCGGCCGTAGACCGTATCGGGCAGCTCGATACGCGCTTCGAGCGAGCTTGGACCGTCCGTGAGCGTGAGGCCGGCGCCGGTGCGGGCTACCGGCGCCTCCCTGCGGTGCATGAGGTTGGCGATCACGTCCGAGAACCGGAGCGCGCCCGGCTCGAAACGCTCGGCGAAGTTGCCGATCTTCGCCGTGTCGCCATAGCGGATCGCCGTTCCCGCTATGACGCCGTCTGCTTCGACGCGGAACTCGGCGAAGCGCCGTTCCGGCTCCATGTCAGACCCCGGTGTTCGCGACGTTGATGGCGTACTGATGCCACCCGTCTTTCCGCCGGAACAGGAAGTCGAACATCATGTGCGCCGTGAGCACTACCTGCGCCTTGCCCGCGTTCGAGTAGGGATCGCGGATGATGGTGATGCCCTGCCAGACCGGCGCGACGGCGGCGCCCGGTTCCGAGTTGGCGATTGCGCGCTGATGCTGCTTGGTGCTGTCGGCGGCAGCCGCGCCAGTATTATCGATCTTGACCACGCCGGGCGCCGGCATTTGGAACGAGCGGCTGACGCGCGTACCGAGCGCGGCCAGCGCGCCGATGGCGTCGATCTCCGCATCGTTGTTCCGGTATAGCTGGCGCATTTGGCTGTAGGTCGCGCCCCCGATCAACAGCCGGATATCGCGTTCGGTCCGCGCCAGCTTCCCGTCGAGGCCATCAGTCGCGATCTGGCGCGCGTTCGCCCACGTCAACTGCGCGCTGTCCTTGCCCTTCGCCGTGCCGGGCGGGTTGTCGAGGTCGAGCGCGTTGAGAATGCCGTTCACCTGCGCATCCGCGCCGGACCCGCCGAATATCTGCAAATCGAGTTGATAGCCCATTTCGGTGCGGAGGTCGCCACGGAGCGTGCTTTCGAGCAAGCCGCCCATTTCGGCGACGCCCTCGAGGTCGAGCACGTAGCGCCCGGTGAGCCGGTGCGGGCTGGCGTCCACCACGGTGAACTTGGCCGCGCCGGCGTCCGGCTCGGCGCCCCGCGCCTGCATGGCGGCCGTCGTGCCGCCAACCATGACGGGATAGCGCCGCTGGCCAGCCGGGACCGTCGGCATGGAGACGCCGAGGAAGGCGGCGTCGGTCGCCGTGAAGAGCCGCGTCAGCATCGGCCCGGTCGATATGTTGATCGTGCCGGCCGCGAGCGCATTGCCCGCCGCGTCCTGCGGCGATACCGCGTCGGCGCGCTCTTCCGGCGTCGGCAGCAGCGCTTCGAGCGGGACCGCTTGATCGGAGAGGTTCAGCTCCTGCCGGAGTTCCGCTTCCGCGCCATCCGGCACGGTCTGGCCGGCGATGGCTTCGAGGTAGCGCCCCAGGCTGATCCGGTCCCGCAGTTCCGGCGGTGCGGTTGCGGCGCTATCGAGCGCCTCGATGACCGCCTGATCGGCCGCTTCGAGAGCCGCGCGGGCTTCCGTGCGCTGCGCATCTTCGGCGTCTTCGGGAAGCGCGTTCCATGCGGCGCGCGCCTCGGCTTGTGCGCGGAGAGCCGCCCGGATTGTTTCGTTCATGTCACCTTCCTTAGAGGGATTGGTTGATGATGAATGCGAGGTGCTTGTTGAAGATCGCCTGCGCCTCGCCGCTGGCCTGTAGCCTCGCCTGTGCCGCCTGGATGAACTGCGATTGATGGTTCACCACGAAGGCGTACTGTCCCTGTTTCGACGCGCCCTGCCGTCCACGGCCGCGCGGCGTCTGGTAGAACGTTCGTGGAAACTGCGGAAAGAACCGGATTGCCAGTCCGGGCCGATAGGTGGATGACTTGATCTCCACCCGCAGCATGGCCCCGGTGTCAACGTGGCCGCGCGCCCGTATCTCGGCGACGATCCGGCGCTTGAACGCCGTCGCGATCTGGCGCCGCGCGCGCGCCATGGTGCGCCAGATGATGCGCTCGCGGACGTTCCGCGTGAGGTTGGCGACTTGCCGCAGCGCCCGTTCATCGACGTGCACCTGGATCGTCATCACACAACCTGCGTCGCGAGGTTGAGCTGGATGAAGCGTTCCTGCCGCGCGGTGCTCGCGATGCGCCAGATGATCGCCTCGCCGTTCGCATCGGTGCCGTAGACCACCTGCGTATCGAGGTCCTCCAGTAGCGGATCATACGCTGCGGTGAGTGTCACGGATTTCGTGGCAACGCTCTCGAGTACGTCCTCGCCGGTGATCGCGAGCGTGTTGAAGTCGCCGAGCACGTCATCGCGGCGCACCCAGATCGGACGGTTTTCGAGCACCGGCCGCTTGGGCAGGAAGTCCTGAAAGGCGTTCGCCGTCGCGTTCCACACGTCCACCTGGACCGGTTGTCCCTGGAGGAAGCCGCCGGCGTCCCATGCGGCTTGATGGTTATCGGAGTAGTCGCCCGCGCGGGCGGTCGCGTCGCTCCCCTCAAGTGCAAAGAACGCCCGATCCGTGGCGCTTCCGCTTCCGCCTTCGACGTTCACTGTCACCACGAGCACCTGGTCCGGCACGGCTTCCGGCAGCGTGAGCCGCAGGCGCCGTTCCGTGCCGTCCGCGATGGCCTTGATTTCGTCGGTAGCGTCCACCACGGCCCCGTCATCGTTGAACAGGAACGGCAGTGAGAGATCGCCGGACGCCTTCGACGTGATGGCAGCCGGCGCCCAGGCTTCCCAGATATCCGCCGCCGTCTGGGCACCCTGCCGCCGCGTGATACCGGCCTCGGCATAGCTGAAGACGAAACTATGGGAAGCCGGCGCCGCCACGCTGATCGGCATTCGGGCGACGGTCTCGCGTCCGCTGTCCACCCGGACTTGCGCGATATCGTTGAAGTCAGGCAACGAACGCCTCCCACTCGTCCTGTCCGGCGACCGTATACGTTTTGTTATCGTCCCGGTTACGGTTCATGTGGCACCAGCGGCAGAGCGTGCGCAGGTTCTCAAGATCGTCGCTGCCGCCGTCCGCCACGGCGACGATATGGTCGCATTCGAGGCGCGAGCGCTTGCCGCAGGCGACGCAGGCATAGTTGTCGCGTTCGAACACGGCGCGGCGCCGCTGGCGCCACCACGCGGTCCGGTACTTGCGGTCATGATGCCGGCTCATACCACGTGCACCTGTAGCAGCGGCGCCGGCTTGACCAGCTCGGCGAGGCCGAGCGCGATGACGCTGGCGGACAGTGCATCGATCCGCGCGTTGTTCGCGGCCTTGTCGATTGCCGGATTGCCGGCCTTGTCGAAGCGGAGCACCGACGATGCGATAGCGCTTTCGAGCATGGTGCTGCCCGGCGTACAGATGCGTTTGTCGAAGATCGCCCGCTGGAAGGCGCGCACGTCATGCGAGCCGTCCGCCGTGGCCGACGCGCCCTGCCCGCGCCACTTGACCGGCACGTAGGAAATGTTCGCGGTGTCGAAGGCCGTCCGCGCTTCCTCTTTGCGGTGCCTGTCGGCGCCGATGGCGATCACGCGGCCCTTGCCGGCGATCTCGGCGAACACCTGTTCGAGGAACGGGATTACAGGTGTAATGCGGCCCGGATACAACCGTAGTTCGCCCTCGCGCACCATGCGGTCGTAGAGGCTGCCCATCCGGTCCGACTTCGCGCGCTTCGATAGCGGCGGATCGTCGCCGAACGCGCCCCACGTCTTGAGGCGCTTTGTCTCCAGGCTGTAGGCGGCTGCGCACGTCATCGACACCGATCCGCCGAGATCGATACCGAGCACAATGTCGCCGGCGAGGTCCGGCGCGTCTTCAGCGATGCAGGCGCGGTAGTCGCGCACCTGGACAATGACTTGCCGCTCGGCGTCCACCGGCTGATTGAGATCATACTGGCGGAAGTACATTTCGTTGCCGGACGCGCCGCGCGCCCGTTCCGCCGCGTCCCGCATGTAGTCGCGCGACTTGATACCGCCGATCAAGCCGGGGTTGGCCGCGTGCCAGGCGTCTTCGTCATCAATCTCGCACTCCAGCGGCGCGGACCATTTCCGCCAGTGCAGCGACGGCGACCCGGCGCGTTTCTCCATCTCGGCGAACATCGGCCCGGTGCCTTGGATCGATATTGCCCAGAACCGGCCGTCGCGCCCCGACACGGATGAGAAGATCGCGTTCCACAGCGCGCGCTGGTTCTCCTGCATGAGGCCGGCCTCATCCAGCAGCGCCAGGTCACAGCCGATGGCATGGCCGGTCGCCTTGTCCGCCGCGAGGAAATCGAGCCGCGCGCCCCGGCGCCCGATGATCCGGCCGGGCGGCGGCGCCTTGTAGAGCGAGATCCGGTCGAAGAGGTTGGACGCCTTCGCCGTGGAAAGGATGGCGTCCCGCAGCTCGGCGGCGAGAAACCCCGTCATCGAAGTCACCACGCCGCGCCAGTCGCGCCGGTTCATCGGCCCCAGGAGGCCGGCCAGCAGCACGGCGGCGATGAAACCCGACTTGCCGTTCTTCCGCGCCACGCTCATGCCGGCTTCGCGCACGCCGTCCGCGAACGCCTCGTGGAGCCATTCGGCCTGCCAGCCTTCGACCCGGAACGGCCGTCCCGCGAGCGGACCGTTCGGAACCTTCAGCGTGTCTTCGATCCAGGCGATTGTCGCCGCGAGATCAACCGGCCCCTCCCAGGTCGGCTCCTGGACGGCCTTCGCCATGCTCTCGGCTTCGTCGCGCTCCCGCTCCGCCCGCTTCCGCTTCCGGTACTCCCGAAAATACGCGGCGCGGCTTTTTTTGGGGGCGGTTTCTGTGGCGCCTTGTGCCATGCCCCATATATTGCGGTTTGTAGCAAGCCGCTGTCAATCCCGGTTGCAGTTGCGCTGCCA
>JAPPNV010000357.1 GCA_028818565.1 Rhodospirillales bacterium
TCGAGATCCATCAGGAGACCGAGGTCACCGGCATCAAGATCGAGAACGGGCGCGTCGTCGGGCTCGAGACCAGCCGGGGCCCGGTCGCCTGCGGCAAGGCCATGCAGGCGGTGGCGGGCCTCAGCGGACAGGTCGCGCGGCTCGCCGGCTTCACGCTGCCGATCCGCACCGTGCCGCTGCAGGCCTGCGTCTCGCTGCCGCTGAAACCCTTCCTCGACCCGATCATCGTCTCGGGCAGCCTGCACGTCTACATCTCGCAGTCCGACCGGGGCGAGCTGGTGATGGGCGGCGCGACCGACCCCTACCCGCGCTATCAGACCTCGTCGACCCTCGATTTCATGGAGGGGCTGATGGCGCACATTCTGGAGCTCTTCCCGTTCATGGTCGACGTGCCCGTGCTGCGCCAGTGGGCGGGCATGACCGACATGACGCCCGACTTCGCTCCGGTCATGGGGCTCACGCCGGTCGAGAACTACTACATCGATTCAGGCTGGGGCACCTGGGGCTTCAAGGCGACGCCGGTCTGCGGCACCACCATGGCGGAGATGATCGCGACCGGCCGCGTGCCCACGCTGATCGAGGAATTCCGCCTCGACCGCTTCCGCGACTTCTCGCTCCTGGGCGAGAAGGGCGCGGCCTCGGTCGGGCATTAGGGCAGGGGTCACGCCGCCATGAAGATCATGCCCTGCCCGCTCAACGGGCCGCGCAACATCCAGGAGTTCATCTGCGCGGGTCCGGTGGAGCCGCATCCCGACCCGAACCGGTGCACAGACCACGAATGGACCGAGCACGTCTGGATGGAGGAGAACCTGGCCGGCGTGGTGCGCGAGTGGTGGTGTCACGTCGCCACGTCCTACTGGTTCGTCGCCGAGCGCAACACGGTGACCGACGAGATCCTGGCAACCTATCCGGCCGACCGGATCTTCTCCGAGCGCGTCGATTTCGAGCCCCTGCCGCCGCCGCCCGAGGCGGCCGAGGCCAAGCCGGAGCCGCCGAAGGAAGCCGCGCCGCCACCGCCGCCTCCGACTGCCGAAGCAGCACCCGCAGACGTCGCACAGGAGGAGCCGGCCGCGCCCGAGCCTGAGCCGCAAGCCGAACCCGCCGAGGCCGCCTCGGAAACGCCGGACGCCCCTGAGGCCGCTGCACCGGCCGATGCGGCGCCGGAAGAGTCCGCGACTGCGGACGACGCCCCTGCACCTGCCGAAGACGCGCCCGCTGACGAAGCATCCGCCGACGACGCGCCGTCTCGCGAGCCCAAGGACCCGGCGGCATGATGGCGCGCCTGCCCGAGCCCGCCGGGCTGCTTCTCGACCGCACGGAACCCATCGCGTTCCGCTTCGAGGGCAGGCAGTACCGGGGCTATCGCGGCGATACGGTGGCGAGCGCGCTGGCGGCGAACGACGTCTCGGTGCTCTCGCGCTCCTTCAAGTATCACCGCCCGCGCGGCATCCATTCGCTCTCCGGCCTCGATGCGAACACGCTGGTCCAGGTCGGCCCCGCACCCAACCGCTTCGCGGACCGCGAGCCTCTCACCCCCAATCTGGAGGTGATGGGCCAGAACTACTGGGGGACGCTGCGGCATGATCGGCTGGCGGTGTTCGGCCTGCTGCACCGCTTCTTCCCCGTCGGCTTCTACTACAAGGCGTTCTACAAGCCGCGCTGGACCTGGCCGCTCTGGGCCAAGATGATCCGCCGGATTGCCGGACTCGGTACCGTCGACACCAACGCCCCGCACGGCTATTTCGACAAGCAGTACCTCTTCTGCGACGTGCTCGTGGTGGGCGGCGGCGCGGCGGGGCTCGCAGCGGCATCGCAAGCGGCGGCCGCCGGCGCCGAGGTCATTCTCGTGGACGAGAACGCGGCGCTCGGCGGCGGGCTGCTCTATGGCCGCGCGGACGCCGGCGGCATCCGCGCCGAAGAGGAGCGCGCCCGGCTGGTCGGCGAGGTCGAGGGCTCCGACCGTATCTCCGTGATGACCGAGACCGCGTGCCTCGGCCGTTACGCCGACAACTGGCTGCCGCTGGCGCGCGGCAACCGCCTCTACAAGCTCAGGACAAAAGCCCTGGTGGTCGCCACAGGCTCGCTCGAGCAGCCCTTGGTTTTCCGCAACAACGACCTGCCGGGCGTCATGCTGAGCAGCGCGGCCCAGCGGCTGATCAAGCTCTACGGCGTGAAGCCCGGCCGCCGCGCCGTGGTCGCGACGGCGGGCGACGAGGGCTACGGCGCAGCCCTCGACCTGCTGGATGCGGGTGTCGAAGTGGCGGCGGTGGTCGATCTGCGCATGGATGCGCCGCGCACCGCGACGAGCGACACGCTCGCCGCGCGCCGGGTGCCGGTCCACGCCGCCCAGGCGCCGTGGGAGGCCGTGCCCCAGCGCAAGGGGCCGAGGCTCGCGCGCGTCCGCGTCGCCCGGATCGAGGAGGACGGCGTCTGCGCGCCCTCGGTCGACAGTTTCTCCTGCGACCTCCTGGTTGTGAGCGGCGGCCATGCACCGGCGGCGGCGCTGCTTCGCCAGGCGGGCGCCACGTTCGCCTACGACAGCGCGCGCCATGCGACCACCGTCGCGGAGCTTCCGCCCGACGTCTTCGCCGCGGGCGGGGTGGCCGGGACGTCCGGCCTCGATGCCGCGATGGCCGACGGCCGCCGCGCCGGCTGGCAGGCAGCGCAGGCCGTGGGCCTCGACGCTGGCCCCGAGCCTGACGCCGCCCCCGCGGAAGCGCAGCCCACGGCAGCGAAAGCCGCGTGGCCGATCTTCCCGCATCCCGATCACAAGGCCTTCGTCGATCTGGACGAGGACGTGCAGGTCCACGATCTGGAGGACGCGATCGCCGAGGGCTACGACCACGTCGAGCTGCTCAAGCGCTTCACCACCAACGGCATGGGGCCGTCGCAGGGCCGCCACTCGTCGCTGAACGCAGTGCGCATTCTGTCGCGGGCCAAGGCGCGGAGCGTCGACGAGACCGGCGTCACCACGGTGCGCCAGCCGATCGTGCCGGTCACCATGGGCCATCTTGCGGGCCGCAGCTTCGAGCCGGTGCGCTACACGGCGATGCATTTCCGTCATCTGGAGGCCGGCGCCACCATGATGCCGGCGGGGCTCTGGCTCCGGCCCGAGTTCTACGGCGACAAGGCGCGGCGCCAGGCGCTGATCCGGGAGGAGGCCAAGAACGTCCGCGACAACGTGGGCATCATCGATGTCTCCACCTTGGGCGGGCTCGACGTGCGGGGGCCGGACGCGGCCGAGTTCATGAACCGCATGTACACCTTCGCCTACCTCAAGCAGCCGGTGGGCCGCTCGCGCTACGTGCTGATGACCGACCTCGGTGGCGTGGTGGTGGACGACGGCGTCGCCTGCCGCATGCACGAGGACCACTTCTACGTCACCGCGACGACCTCGGGCGTCGACAACGTCTACCGCGAGATGCTCTGGTACAACGCCCAGTGGCGGCTCAAGGTCGACGTGACCAACGTCACCGCGGCGCTCGCCGGCGTCAACATCGCGGGCCCCAACTGCCGCCCGGTGCTGGAGACGCTCTGCGACGATGTCGACCTCTCGCCCGAGGGCTTCCCCTACATGGGCGTGCGCGAGGGCCACGTCGCCGGCATCCCCACGATCTTCCTCAGGGTCGGATTCGTGGGCGAGCTCGGCTACGAGCTGCACGTGCCGGCGAGCCAGGGCGAGGCGCTCTGGGATGCGCTGATGGAGGCCGGCAAGGCCCACGGCATCCGGCCCTTCGGCGTCGAGGCGCAGCGCCTGCTCCGGCTCGAGAAGGGCCACATCCTCATCGGCCAGGATACCGACGGCCTCACCACCCCCCACGAGGCCGACATGGCCTGGGCGCTCGCCAAGAAGAAGCCCTTCCACGTCGGCATCCGCTCGGTGCGCATGCAGGCGGCGAAGGAGCTCACCCGCAAGCTGGTTGGGTTCGAGATGCCGGGCGTCGGCGTGGAGCAGCCCAAGGAGTGCCATCTGGTGATCCGCGGGGGCGAGATCACCGGACGGGTCACCTCGGTCGCCTATTCGCCCAATCTGGACAAGATCGTCGGCCTCGCCTACGTCGCGCCCGACCAGAGCGAGCCCGGCAGCCGGATCGAGATCAGGGTGGATGGTGCGCGCATGGTGAGCGCGACGGTGGCGAAAATCCCGTTCTTCGACCCCGACGGCGCGCGGCAGGAGCTCTGACGGTGGCAATCCCCGCAGAGGAACCGCGCCGCTCGCCGCTCTACCGTGCACTGGAGGCGCACGGCGCGCGCTTCGAGACGCTGGGCGGCTATGCGGTGACCAGCGACTTCGGCAAAGATGCTGCAGCCGAGGCGGCGCAGGCGGAATCCCTGGGTCTTGCCGACCTCACGCCGTTCCCCCGTGTCGGCTTCAAGGGCTGGAACATCGCCCCCTGGCTCGCGGGCAACGGCGCCGAGATGGGCGAGGCGAGCAACCGGGCCTATCCTCAGGCCGACGGCACCCGCATCGCGCGGCTCGCGCCCGGCGAGGCGCTCGTCCTCGCGGACCGCAGTGGGGCCGGCCCCCTGATCGAGAGCCTGGGCCAGGCCTGGAGCATGGCGGAGGCCGACGGCTGCTTTCGCGTCGCGCGGGACGAGACGAGCTGCTGGCTGCTTCTCACCGGCGCGCACGCGCCCTCGATGCTCGCCAAGGTCTGCGCCGTCGACTTGAGGCCCCAGGCCTTCGCGGCTGAGGCCATCGCCCAGACCAACGTCGCGCGCCTCAACGTGATCGTGATCCGGGGCGACCTCGGCGCGGTGCCGGCCTTCGACCTGATCACCGACCTCGCGTCCGCGGTCTATCTGTGGGGTGCGCTGCTCGACGCGATGGACGAATACGACGGTGCCCCGATAGGCCTCACCGCCATCCGCGCTCTGCTGGACGGAGGCGAAGCTAGCTCTTGAAGAGCGAGTCCGCCTCGCTCAGATAGTCCGACTTCGCCCGGATGGCGCCGCGCACCCGCTCCAGCTCCTCTTCAAGCTGTTGGGCATAGTGGCTGAGCGCGTCCACCGACATGTCGTCGAGCACGCGCGGGGTCCATTCCTGCTCGCGCGGGATGCGAATTTGCTCCTCGTCCATCCCATTTCTCCTGCGTCGGCCGGGCCTGCTTGAGTATAGTCCCGCGCGCAAACCCATTGGAGGCGTTATGGCGAAGCCGCCTACTGAAATGACCGCTGTCGAGATCACGGAGCCCGGCGGGCCCGAGGTCCTGCGGCCTGCGCGGCGCGCGGTGCCCGAGCCCGGCCTGGGCGAGGTGCTGATCGAGGTGGCGGCGGCCGGGGTCAACCGGCCGGACACGATGCAGCGCCAGGGCGCCTACCCGCCGCCGCCCGGCGCCTCCGACCTTCCGGGGCTCGAGGTCTCGGGCCACGTGGTGGCAAACGGTCCCGGTGCGCACCGCTACGAGACGGGCGATGCCGTCTGCGCGCTCACCCACGGCGGCGGCTATGCCGAATACTGCGTCGCGCCTGAGACGCAGACGCTCCCGGTCCCGGCGGGGCTTTCGGTGGTCGACGCTGCCGGCCTACCCGAGACCTGCTTCACGGTCTGGACCAACACCTTCGAGCGCGCCCGGCTCCGCGCAGGCGAGCGGCTGCTCGTCCACGGCGGCAGCAGCGGCATCGGTACGACCGCGATCCAGATCGCGTCTGCGTTGGGGGTCCGCGTCTTCGCCACCGCCGGCTCGGCAGAAAAATGCGCCGCCTGCGAGAATCTCGGCGCCGAGCGGGCGATCGACTACCGCAACGAGGATTTCGTCACCGTAGTAAAGGAGATCACCGGGGGCGAAGGCGTCGATGTCGTGCTCGACATCGTCGGCGGCAGCTACCTGCGGCGCAATCTCGCCGCGCTCCGGCCCGAGGGCCGACTGGCGCAGATCGCCGTCCAGGAGGCGGCGAAATCCCAGATCGATCTCTTTGCGCTCATGCGCAAGCGGCTCACCATCGTGGGCTCGACGCTCAGGCCCCAGAGCGTGGAGAGCAAGGCCCGTATCGCCGGCGCGCTGGAGGAGACCGTCTGGCCGCTGATCGAGGCAGGGCTGGTCCGCCCGGTCATCGACACCCGGCTTCCGCTGGAGCAAGCGGCAGCGGCCCACGCCTGCATGGAGGCAGGCCAGCACATCGGCAAAATCCTGCTGGAGCGCACGCACGACTGAGGCCGGATGAACTGCGGCTTTGCGCTCCCTACATCTAAGCGATATACCGACCGCCTCACACGTGGCTGCGGGCGATGATGCCGGCCGTGGCACGGCCGCGTGCGGGCAGCAGTGGAAGGAACGCATAAGATGGCCGAGTTGCTGATGCCCAAGGCCACGGCCGTGTGGCTTATCGACAACACCACGCTGACCTTCGATCAGATCGCGGCCTTCTGCGAACTGCACCCGCTTGAAGTGCAGGGCATCGCCGACGGGGAGGTTGCGGTCGGCATTCGAGGCCTCGACCCCGTCGCCAATGGGCAGGTCAGCCGCGAGGAGATCCAGCGCTGTGAGGGCGATTCGTCCCAGCGTCTGGAGGCCATCGGCCCGGCCTCGGCAGTGCCGCAGCGCACCCGTCGCGCCCGCTACACGCCGGTCAGCAAGCGGCAGGACCGCCCCAACGCCATCGCCTGGCTGCTCAAGAACTATGACGAGCTGAGCGACGCGCAGATCGGCAAGCTGCTCGGCACCACCAAGGCGACGATCACCGCCGTGCGTGAGCGGACCCACTGGAACACGCCCAACATCACGCCCCAGGACCCGATCCTGCTGGGCATCTGCACCGAGGCGGAGCTTCTCGACGCGGTGCGAAAAGCGCGCGCCAGGGCGGAGCGGGCGGCGGCGCGGGAGGAGAAGGCTGCCCAGGCGGCCGCGGCCGAAGCGTCCGCTGCAGCGTCCCAAGCGTCGCCAGCGCAGCCTCAAGTTGACGCGTCGCCGGTCCAGCCGGACGATGATGCGCCGCCAGCCGCCGCAGAAGCTGGCCCGTCCGATTCCGGCCCGTCCGACTCCGGCCCGTCCGACTCCGGCATGCCGGGCGAGGGCGGCGGGCCTGCGGACGTATTGCAACCGGAAGCGGCCGACTAAGCGCCGGCCACGACGGCCACGCTGCGCCGGCCCAGGGGTCGGTTGCGGTGGGAGTCATCATTTATTGGGGGAAGGAACGGCCATGCTCATCGGCGTTCCCAAGGAGACCAAGGTCCACGAGTACCGCGTCGGCATCCCGCCCGGCGGCGTGCGTGAGCTCGTGCAGAACGGCCATCGGGTCATGGTCGAAAAGGACGCCGGGACCGAGATCGGGCTGCTAGACGAGCATTACGAACGTGCAGGCGCCCAGGTGGTGAACGACGCGGCGGAGATTTTCGGTACTGCCGAGATGATCGTGAAGGTGAAGGAGCCTTCGCCGGCCGAGTGCGCCATGCTGCGCAACGACCAGGTGCTATTCACCTATCTCCACCTTGCAGCCGATTCCGCACAGACCGACGCCCTGATTGAATCCAGCTGCGTCGCCATCGCCTACGAGACCGTGACCGATGCGCGGGGCGGCCTGCCGCTGCTCGCGCCGATGAGCGAGGTCGCAGGCCGCATGTCGATTCAGGCCGGCGCCCACTGCCTCGAAAAGGAGCAGGGGGGGCGCGGCGTCCTGCTCGGTGGCGTCCCCGGCGTGCCACCTGCCGACGTGGTGATCCTTGGCGGCGGCGTGGTGGGCACCCATGCAGCCCGGATGGCCGTTGGCATGGGCGCGCAAGTGACGATCATCGACCGCTCGATCCCGCGCCTCCGTCAGCTCGAGGAGATCTTCGGCGCCAGTGCTACGACCGTCTACTCGACGGTCCAGGCCATCGAGGAGACGGTGAACAACGCCGACCTGGTGATCGGTGCGGTTCTCATCGCGGGCGCGGCCGCGCCCAAGCTGGTGCGCCGCGATATGCTGGACGAGATGCGCCGCAACGCCGTCGTGGTCGACGTGGCGATCGACCAGGGCGGCTGCTTCGAGACCAGCCGGCCGACTACCCACGCCGACCCAACCTACAAGGTGGCCAATATCCTGCATTACTGCGTCACCAACATGCCGGGTGCCGTGGCCCGCACCTCGACATTCGCGCTCAGCAACGCGACGCTGCCTTTCGTGCTCGCGCTTGCAGGTAGAGGCTGGCGCAAGGCCATGCACGACGATCCTCACCTCATGCACGGCCTCAACGTCTGCCAGGGGCGCGTCACCCATGAGGCCGTCGCGCTCGACCTCGGCCATGACTACCTCGCGCCGGAGCGCGCACTCGCCGCCTGACCGGCGCCAAGAACCCACGAGAATCGGGGGACTGCAATGACTGCAACGCTCACTCACTGGATCAACGGCGCCGCCGTGCCCGGCGCCTCCGACCGCTTCGGCGATGTCTACGACCCCTCCGCCGGCGAGGTGGTCGCGCGCGTGCCCTTCGCCAACCCTGGCGAGGTGGAGAGCGCCGTGCAGGCGGCGGCGGAGGCAGCGCCCGGCTGGGCCGCGACTCCCCCTATGCAGAGGGCACGGGTGATCTTCGCGTTCAAGGAGCTGGTCGAGAGCCGCAAGGAGGACTTGGCCCGAGTGATAACGCGTGAGCACGGCAAGGTGCTCTCGGACGCGATGGGCTCCGTCTCCCGCGGGATGGAGGTGCTGGAGTTCGCCTGCGGTATCCCGCACCTGCTGCGGGGCGACTTCACCCAGTCGGTCGGCACCGGCGTCGACAGCTTCTCCAGCCGTCAGCCGCTCGGCGTGGTAGCCGGTATCACGCCCTTCAACTTCCCGGCCATGGTGCCGATGTGGATGTTTCCGGTGGCGATCGCCTGCGGCAACACGTTCATCCTGAAGCCTTCGGAGAAGGACCCCACGGCCTCGATGATGCTGGCCGAATGGCTGAAGGAGGCCGGCTGCCCCGATGGCGTCTTCAACGTCGTCCACGGCGACAAGGAGGCGGTGGACGCGATCCTCACCCATCCGGACATCGCGGCGGTGAGCTTCGTCGGCTCCACGCCCATCGCCGAGTACGTCTACCAGACCGGCTGCGCCCACGGTAAGCGGGTGCAGGCGCTGGGCGGCGCCAAGAACCACGCGGTGGTCATGCCTGACGCCGATCTCACGATGGCGAGCGATGCCCTCATCGGCGCATCCTACGGCTCCGCCGGCGAGCGGTGCATGGCGGTCTCGGTCGCCGTCGCCATCGGCGACAAGGTGGGCGACGCGCTGATCGAGGACCTCAAGCCCAAGATCGAGAGCATCAAGGTCGGGCCGGGCACCGACGGCGAAGCCGACATGGGGCCACTGGTGACCAAGGCGCACTACGACAAGGTGCGTGGCTATGTCGACATCGGCGTCGAGGAAGGCGCGGAGCTGGTGATCGACGGCCGCGACCTCTCCCTGCAAGGCTACGAGAACGGTTACTTCATTGGCCCCTGCCTGTTCGACCGGGTCACGCCGGACATGCGCATTTACCAGGAGGAGATTTTCGGGCCGGTGCTCTCCGTGGTCCGCGCGCCGGACTACGACTCCGCGGTGCAGATGGTGAACGAGCACGAGTTCGGCAACGGGGTGGCGATCTTCACCCGCGACGGCGACGCCGCGCGCGAGTTCGCGAACAAGGTGGAGATCGGCATGGTCGGCGTCAACGTGCCGATCCCCGTGCCGGTCGCCTATCACAGCTTCGGCGGCTGGAAGCGCTCGCTCTTCGGCGACCACGCCATGCACGGCATGGAGGGCGTGCGCTTCTACACCAAGCTCAAGACCGTGACCTCGCGCTGGCCGACAGGCATCCGCTCGGGCATCGACCTCTCCTTCCCCATGATGTCGTGAGGCCGCAGCGGCCGGGGCCGCAGGAGAGCGGGCCGGAGGCGATGAGCAACGACGACCTCTCCTACCTCTCGGCGACGGAAGCGGCCGCGCTGATTCGGGACGGCGCGCTCTCACCCGTCGACTTGGTGTCGAACGCGCTCGCGCGCATCGAGGAGGTCAACCCCACTCTCAACTGCTTCTGCTTTACTTACCCGGCGGAAGCCGTCGAGCAGGCGCGGGCGGCGGAGCGGGCAGTCGCCGCAGGCGACGACGTCGGCCCACTGCACGGCGTCCCCATCGCCATCAAGGACCTCACGCCCACCAAGGGCAAGACGACGACCTTCGGCTCCTACGCCTACAAGGACTGGGTGCCCGACGACGACGCGCTGGTGGTGCAGCGCCTGTGCGGCGCGGGCGGCATCATGGTGGGCAAGACGACCACGCCCGAGTTCGCCTTCTCCAGCCTCACGGACAGCCCGCTCTGGGGCATCACCCGCAATCCTTGGAATCCCGACCACACGCCGGGCGGCTCGTCCGGCGGCTCTGCCGCCGCCGTGGTCTCAGGCTGCGTGCCGCTGGCGGAAGGCTCGGACGCCGGCGGCTCGGTGCGCATACCCGCCTCGCACAGCGGCTGCGTGGGTCTGAAACCCAGTTCCGGCCGGATCCCCTTCGAGTTCCTGCCGACCCAGTTCGATTACATGTGCTGTCACGGCCCGCTCTCTCGGACCGTCGCGGACGCTGCGTTGTTCCTGAAGCTCTGCCAGGGGCCGGACGAACGCGACCTCAACACGTTGACGCCGGCTCTCGCAGTCGACGTGCCGCCGCCGAGCGATGTTCGCGGTCTGCGTCTCGCGCTCTCCATCGACCTCGGCTACTACCGGATCGACCCGGACGTCGAGGCGAACACCCGCGCGGCCGCCGGGGCCCTGGAGCAGGCGGGGGCAGAGATCGAGCCCGTCGAGCTCGGCTGGAGCGCGGCGTTCAACGAGGCCTGGTGGGCCTATTGGGGCGTGTTCCAGGCCACGCACTTCGGCCACCATCTGGAGCACTGGCGGGACAAGATGCATCCTTCCGTTGTCACGGCGATGGAGGAGGGCCTGAGCATGACCGCGGTCGAGCTGATGAAGACCGAGACTGTCTACACCGAGGCCTGGAATACGCTGCGTCCCATCCTCGAACGCTGCGATGCCCTGCTGTGCCCCACCGAGGCGATTGCAGCGCCGACCGTCGACTACGACGAGCTCGGCTCCATGGGGGACGATTCGGACGGCCGTCACCAGAGCATGGATATGACCATGCAGTTCAACGCGCTCAAGCTGCCAGCGCTCTCGGTTCCTTCGGGCT
>JAPPNV010000213.1 GCA_028818565.1 Rhodospirillales bacterium
TAACGGCGGCACCGACGCCTACCTGCGCTTCTGGAACCAGGACGGCGGCGAGGTCTCGGCCTGCGGCAACGGCACGCGCTGCGCAGCCCGGCTGCTGCTGGACGAGACCGGCGCGGACTGCGTGGTCCTGGAGACCGATGCCGGCCCGCTCGCCGCCCACGAGGCCGGCGCAGGCCACGTGCGCGTCGACATGGGGCCGGCGCGGCTCGACTGGCGCGAGATCCCATTGGCCCGCGCGATGGACACGCTCCACGTCACCGTCGGCGCCGGGCCGCTCACCGACGCCGTGGCTGTCAACATGGGCAACCCGCACGCGGTGTTCTTCGTCGACGATGCGGAGGCCGTGCCGCTGGTGGAGATCGGCCCGCAGCTGGAGACAGATCCGCTCTTCCCCGAGCGCGCGAACATCGGCGTCGCCCAGCGTCTCTCCGATGACCGTCTCAGGCTCCGCGTGTGGGAGCGCGGCGTCGGCCTCACCCAGGCCTGCGGCACCGGCGCCTGCGCCGCGGCAGTCGCTGGCGCGCGCCGGGGGCTCACCGGGCGCAACGTCGCAGTCATCCTCGACGGCGGCGCGCTGGAGATCGTCTGGCGCGAGGACGGCCACGTCGAGATGACCGGCCCCACCGCCGCGAGCTTCACGGGCGTGCTGCCGGCATGAGCGGGCTCGAAGTCATCACCATGGGCTGCCGGCTCAACGCCTATGAGTCGGAAGTCATGCGCAGCCGCGCGCGTGCTGCGGGGCTGACCGAGGGCGTCATCGTCAACACCTGTGCGGTCACGGGAGAGGCCGAGCGCCAGGCACGCCAGGCGATCCGCCGCGCGAGGCGGCAGAACCCCAGTGCCACCATCATCGCCACCGGCTGCGCCGCCCAGCTCGACCCCGCAGGCTACGCCGCGATGCCCGAGGTCGACCGGGTCATCGGCAACCGCGAGAAGCTTACGCTGGAGGGACTGGCGCCCGATGCGGAAGAGCGTGTGGCGGTCGGCGATATCATGGCGGTCCGCGAAACCGCCGGCCATCTGATCGCGGGCTACGAGGCGCGCTCGCGCGCCTTCGTCCAGGTGCAGAACGGCTGCGACCATCGCTGCACCTTCTGCATCATCCCCTTCGCCCGAGGCCCGAGCCGGAGCGTTCCGCTCGGCGCCATCGCAGCCGAGGTGCGGGCGCTGGTCGCGGCGGGCCATCGCGAGGTGGTGCTGAGCGGCGTCGATCTCGGCCATTACGGCGCCGACCTGCCGGGCCGGCCAAGCCTCGGCGAGGCGGTGCGCCGCCTGCTCCAGGCAGTGCCGGAGCTGCCGCGGCTCAGACTCTCCTCCATCGACCCGGTGGAGGTCGACCCGGCGCTGGAGCGGCTCTTCGCGGAGGAGCCGCGCCTGATGCCGCACCTGCACCTCAGCGTCCAGGCGGGCGACGACCTGGTGCTCAAGCGCATGAAGCGCCGCCACAGCCGCGTCGACGTGATTGCGCTTTGCGAGCGGTTGCGGGCGCTGCGGCCGGAAATCGCCTTCGGCGCCGACCTGATCGCGGGCTTTCCGACCGAGACGCCGGCGATGTTCGAAAACACGCGGCGCTTGATCGAGGACGCCGGGCTCATCTGGCTCCACGTCTTCCCGTATTCGCCCCGACCCGGCACGCCGGCGGCGCGCATGCCTCAAGTGCCGGGACCCGAGCGCCGCGCCCGCGCCACAGCGCTGCGCAGCGCTGCGGAAGGCCCGCGCAGGCGCTTCCTGGAAGGGCGCATCGGCCATGAGAGCCGGGTGCTGCTTGAGAAACCCGAGAGCGGACGCGACGAGTGCTTCGCCGAGGTCGCGTTCGACCGCCCGGCGGGCGAGCCCGGCGACTTGGTGCGGGCGTGCATCACCGGCGTGGCAGGCGATCGCCTGATCGGGACCGCGGCCTGATGGCGCAGGAGGGCGGCGGCGGGCGCGGCCTGCTCGCGCGCCTCAAGGCAGGCCTCAGACGTACCTCGAACAGCCTCACCGGTGGCATCGGGGCCATCTTCACCGGCCGTCGGCTCGACGACGAAGCGCTCGAGGAGCTTGAAGAGCTGCTCATCGCCGGCGACCTGGGCGCGGCGACCGCGGCCGAGCTTACGGCAGAACTCGCCCAGCAACGCTTCGGCAAGGAGGTGACCGCCACCGAGGTGCGCCAGGCGCTTGCCGACCAGATCGGCGACCTGCTCAAGCCGGTCGAAGGCGCGCTCGCCATCGACGCCGGCGCCAAGCCCCACGTGATATTGGTTGCGGGCGTCAACGGCACCGGCAAGACCACCACCATCGGCAAGCTCGCTCAGCGGCTCAGCCGCGAGGGCAAGCGCGTGATGCTGGTCGCGGGCGATACCTTTCGCGCCGCAGCCGTGGAGCAGCTTACGATCTGGGGCGAACGCGCCGGGGCGCCCGTCGTCGCGCGCGCGGACAGTGGCGATCCCGCCGGCCTCGCCTTCGACGCGCTGGAGCGCGCGCGTGCGGAAGGCATCGACGTGCTTCTGATCGATACCGCCGGCCGGCTGCAAAACAAGGCCCACCTGATGGCCGAGTTGCAGAAAATCGACCGCGTGCTCAAGAAGCTCGATCCACGCGCGCCGCACAGCCGCCTTCTCGTGCTCGATGCCACCACCGGCCAGAACGCGCTCAATCAGGTCGATGTCTTCCGCGAGGCCATCGCCGTCGACGGCCTGGTGATGACCAAGCTCGACGGCACGGCGAAGGGCGGTGTGCTGGTGGCGTTGGCGCGGCGCTTCGGCGTGCCCGTGGTCGCAATCGGCATCGGCGAAGGGATCGACGACCTGCGTCCCTTCGAGGCCCGCGCCTTCGCCGCCGCCCTGATGGGGCTCGACGAATAGCTCTAGCGGCGCGCGGGGATGCCCGGCCGGTAGTCGCCGACGTCGCCCACGGGATTGGTGAACGGCGCGAATTCGCCGCTGGCCGGCGCCTCGGCATGGTGGCGGAGCGCCCAGGTCACCGACGGGAAGGCCAGGGAATTCCACGGGATGTCGTCCGGCTCGAAGAGCTCGACCTCCAGGCTCTCGAATCCCGGCGCGATGTCGGGTCGCACGAGGTGCGCGCGGTAGAAGAGCTGCACCAGTGAGATGCGGGGGATGGTGTAGACCGCGAGCAACGCGTCGATCGCGATTTCGGCGCAGGCTTCCTCCTCGGCCTCCCGGCGGGCGCCCTGGGCGGGCTCCTCGTGCAGCTCGAGGAAGCCCGCCGGCAGGGTCCAGAAGCCGGCCTGCGGCTCGATGGACCGGCGGCAAAGGAGGATACGCCCTTCCCAGGTCGCGACCGAGCCGACGACGATCTTCGGGTTCTCGTAGCGGATGAAGCCGCACGTGTCGCAGACCAGGCGCGGCCGGTCGTCACCCTCGGGCACCCTGCGCACGATCGGGCCGCCGCTGTTCGGATAGCGCGCCATGAGCCGAGTATGAGGCTCGCGCTCACCGCGAGTCCAGCCGCCAGGCCTCGCGGTTCCCGAGGATTCCCCGTCAAATCTGATACTTCAGCGCAAACACCCGCTTTTCGGCAGGGGTACACTCCAGGGCTTCCAGTTCGCACGAAGCCGCAGGCTCGGGGTCTGCTTTCCGCTCCTCTGCCGTCGAATAGTCCAAGACCGCGACTGCAAAAACAGCTACGAGCGCAATCCCACACATGCGCTGACAAACTACTCTCAATCGACCTTTCATTTTCATTCCATCTTCTCCTGCATTTTGCTCGTCTCCTCTACGTTACTCCCCCGCTTCTCGCGGAGTCACGATAGCAAAACTATTCTCGACCCACGCGAAGAAGTCACTGAATTCTGGACCAGCGTCCTTGTCTTTCTTGAATTTGAAGATACTTGCGTACCTCTCGTCGACACCGCTCAATCTTCCCCAAATTCTCTTGTAGCGCGATCTTAGTTTGAGCGCAGAAGCAATGCCTAGAGCGTTGAAATGCGTGGTAAAGCAATCTGGAAGAAGATCATTAAATTCCTCGTATCGCACAAAGTAATCGACCTGTTCTATGAACTCCTTTAGATTTCGCACGTCCGCTGGAGTCATCTTGGAGAGTTCCCACCTCGCCGTGATCTGGTTCTGTATTACATCGTATCGAAAAATCTTCACGAATGCACGGTCTGCATCATTCCGTATGTCGAGTTGTCCGATGCGCTTGAGGAGTTCACCAGTAACCATTCCCCATGCTGCTTTTAGTTCGCCTGCGTAGCGTTCATCCAGCTTGCGTTTCCGCTTCAGATCCCCCAGTAGCGCCGAATAGGCAAGCGCGAGCTCCGTCCACTCCTCCTGACTGAGCGTAGAGCGTCGGCGCGCCTCGCTAATCGACTCGATCCAAGTCTCACGTGAATACCCGTAAAGATCGCACAACACGCCTGGATTTCGGCTTCGGGCGATTGCGGCCATTTCCCGCAATTGCACATCAGCTTTACTAGACCATGGGAAGTCATATTCCCGGCAGAGCAGGTCTTGAAGCTTTTCGGCACTTGAGTTTTGAGCGTTCTTGGAGCGAAAATTCTCGATGTTGCCAATGGAATTGTACGAAAGGTCCGCCAAGTCTGCGATTTCACTTTGGGTCAAACCTGTCGCCAGCAGCATTCTGACAGTGCGGGGAGCATCAAGCATCTTGGCGTCCTCCGTCAGGATGGTCACGCAAGAAGGACCACACACAGAAATGGTACAGGCACACGGCGCCACCTTCAAATTCAGAAGGGTTCGCAATTTTCCTCAGAATCTTGCAATCACAATCGACGTCACGATTTTCAGAATTCTTGAAATAATTCATTCAATAAGTTTGACATGAATAACTGAAGAGTAGGTTGGAATTGCGGGAGAGTATTATCTGGTTACTGTTTAAGTACAAGAGCCAGGGAAGGTCAATATCATGAGCATCGTCAGATACTTCTTTGATGTACCCCCACCTCACGAGCCGAGACCTCCAAGTTCGAGTAGCGATAGCGACGGCGACGACGGGGTCCCCATAGTGATTCTGTTGGGCATAATTGCCGCCTACGCTTACGGGTACGCCGAACTTGTTCAGTTTATCGGACTCGCCGGAATCTGGGCGGCGTTGTTGTTCCTGCCCTTCACAATTACCCTGATCATGATTCCGGCCGCGATCTTGGTTGTCTTCGACTTCATCTCGGGCGCAGAAACGAACGATGGGCATAATTTATCCGAGCGGAAGAACTCGATTGTTGGAGGCAAGTCGACGGACGATGGCTACCGGGACGATGAAGGAGGATCGTACGACGAGGAAACGGGGTTTAGAGTGGAGGTGGAACGAGTCAACAGAGTCACAGTCGCGACGGTGAAGGGCCGGATCGATGCCAAAAACATCGGCGAACTTGAGCAAGTCATCCGATCAGAGATAGGCGTCGACAGACCCGTAATCCTGGATGTTTCGAATGTGCCCTACATAAGCTCATCGGGCCTTCGTATGGTTCTGTTGTTGATGCGATCCTTCAATGAAAAGGGACTGTCATTTGCGCTGGCCGCGCCAAGGCCGTCTGTTCGAGAGCTGTTGGACGTAAGCGGCTTTACCTACATGCTACTGATCCACAAGGACTTGGCAGCAGCAATCGCGGCAATCGCGGACGTGGAATACTCGGAGCAATAACGACACTGTCATGGGATGTTACGCTTCGTCATGGCCTGCCCTGCGACCGCCGATGGTAATATGGAACGCGGTGGGGGTTCAGGAGGAGATGGACCGGTGAGACTCAGCAGAAGGCGCTTCGTTCAGGGCTCTGCCGTTGCCGTCGCGTCGTCGATGGCGCCCGTGCCGCACCTTGTCGGGAGCGCCGCGGCCGAGGAGGCCGCCCACGGGCTCTCGCTCTTCGGAGACCTCAAGTACGGCCCCGATTTTGCGCACTACGAGTACGTGGCCGCAAACGCGCCCAAGGGCGGCGTGCTGCACCTCGCGACGGTCGATACCTACAGCACGCTCAATCCCTTCACGCTGAAGGGCACGAGCGCGGCCGGTGCGGGCCTGCCCTTCGAGAGCCTGCTCGAAGGCTCGGCGGACGAAGCGGACGCCGCCTACGGGCTGGTCGCCCGGAGCGTCGCGCTCGCGCCCGACCGGCGCAGCGTCCGATTTGTCCTGCGGCCCGAGGCGCGCTGGCACGACGGCACCCCGATTACGGCTCGCGACGTGGCGTTCTCCTTCGAGATCCTCACCACCGAAGGCCATCCCGCCTACGCCAACCAGCTGGCCGGCGTCGACCGGGTCGAGACCACGGGCGATCGCGAGGTCACGTTCCACCTCGCCGATCCCGACAACCGCAAGTTGCCGCTGATCGTCGGCGGGCTGTCTATCGTCTCCGAGGCCTATTACCGGGACCGCGCGTTCGGCGAGACGACGATGGAGCCGCCGCTCGGCAGCGGCGCCTATCGCATCGCCAAGGTCGATCCGGGCCGCTCGGTCACCTACGAGCGCGTCGCGGACTATTGGGGCGCCGAGCTTCCCCTCAATGTCGGCCGCTACAACTTCGAGACCATCGTCTACGACTACTACCGCGACCGCACGGTGTTGGTGGAGGCGCTGAAGGCGGGCGAGTTCGACCTTCACGAGGAGTTCACGTCCAAGGTCTGGGCGACGCAATACGACATCCCGGCCGTCGAAGAGGGCTGGCTCGTCAAGGACGTGCTGAAGGACAACACGCCGTCGGGCGTCCAGGCCTTCTTCTTCAACACGCGGCTCTCGAAGTTCCGGGACCGCCGCATGCGCGAGGCGTTCGCCTACGCCTTCGACTTCGATTGGCTCAACAAGAACCAGTTCTATGGGCTCTACGACCGCATGGCGAGCTACTTCGAGAACTCGGAGCTCGCGGCGCGCGGCCTGCCGTCCGAGGCCGAGCTCGCCTTGCTCGAACCCCACCGCGGCGCCATGCCGGAAGAGGTCTTCACCAAGGCGTTCGTTCCGCCCGCGACCGACGGCTCCGGCAACAACCGACGTAACCTGCGCGCCGCACGCGCCCTGCTCGAGGAGGCCGGCTGGGTCACGAAGGAACGGAAGCTCGTCAATGCCGAGACCGGCGAGCCGATGACCGTCGAGTTCCTCTACTTCGAGCCCACCTTCGAGCGCATCTACGCGGCTTTCGCCCGCAGCCTGGAGCGCCTCGGCGTGGGCGTGAAGCTCCGGCTCGTCGACGGCGCGCAATACGAAGAGCGGCTCAAGACCCACGACTTCGAGATCACGACAATCCGCTTCGTGTTCAGCCTCTCGCCCGGCGCCGAGCTCAACTCCTTCTTCGCGTCCAGCACCGTGGATCAGGTCGGCTCATTCAATATCGCGGGCATCAAGGATCCGGTGGTCGATGCACTGATGGCGGAGGTCGCCGCTGCGACCGACCGGCCAAGTCTGATCGCTGCGGCTCGTGCGCTGGATCGCGTGCTACTCTGGGGCCACTACATGATCCCGCAGTGGTACAAGGGGGCACATCATCTTGTATACTGGAACAAGTTCGACCGGCCCGCTCTCAAGCCCCGCTACGCGCGGGGCATCATCGATACCTGGTGGGTCGATCGGGAGAAAGACGACGCCTTGAGGGCCTACCGCGAAGGCACGGCGTGAGGGCCGGAGAGGGCCACCGGCGGCGACGCCGGGCCTGCACTCCGGCCGTCGTGCCACCCGGTCGGCCGATTCCGAGAGAGGGCGGGTGCTGAAGAAGCAAGAGTACACCGCTTAGCACTGCCCGCACCGCGACAGCCATGTTCGCCTACATCGTCCGCCGCCTGCTGCTGATCATCCCGACGCTGTTCGCGATCATGGTGATCAATTTCGCGATCATCCAGATCGCGCCGGGCGGGCCGGTGGAGCAGGCGATCGCCGAGCTCACCGGCTCAGCGGTGGGCGCCACGGCGCGGATCTCCGGCGCGGGCCCCGGCGAGGTGGGGACGGAGAGCCAGTTCGACATCTCGCAACGCGCCGACACCAGCAAGTACCGCGGGGCACGCGGCCTCGACCCCGAACTGATCGAGCGGCTGGAGAAGGAGTACGGCTTCGACAAGCCGCCGCTCGAGCGCTTCCTCCACATGATGGACCAGTATGTGCGCTTCGACTTCGGGTCGAGCTTCTTCCGGGACGATCGCGTGGTCGATCTGGTGCTCGACAAGCTGCCGGTCTCGATCTCCCTCGGGCTCTGGACCACGCTGCTGGCCTATCTGATCTCGATCCCGCTCGGCATCGCCAAGGCGGTGCGCGACGGCCAGCGCTTCGACGTCTGGACCAGCGGCGTCATCATCGTCGGCTACGCGATCCCCAACTTCATCTTCGCGATCCTGCTGATCGTGCTCTTCGCCGGCGGCAGCTACGTGGATTGGTTCCCGCTGCGTGGACTTGTCTCCAACGACTTCGGCGAGCTCTCGCTGCTCGGCCAGATCGAGGACTACTTCTGGCACCTCGCGCTGCCGATCCTGGCGATGGCGGTGAGCGGCTTCGCCACCACCACGATGCTGACCAAGAACTCCTTCCTCGATCAGATCAGCCAGCACTACGTCATCACCGCGCGCGCCAAGGGGCTGACGGAGCGGCGCGTGCTCTACGGCCACGTGTTCCGCAACGCGATGCTGATCATCATCGCCGGCCTGCCGGGCGCCTTCATCGGGATTCTCTTCACCGGCGTGCTGCTGATCGAGGTCATCTTCTCGCTCGACGGGCTCGGGCTGCTCGGCTTCGAGTCCCTGCTCAAGCGGGATTACCCGATCATCTTCGGCACGCTCTTCTTCTTCACGCTGCTCGGCCTCGTCGTGAACCTGATCGGCGACCTCATGTACGTCATCATCGACCCCCGCATCGATTTTGAGACGCGGGAGGTGTGAGCGGTGGCGCTCTCCCCCATCACACGGCGCCGCTTCTACAACTTCCGCGCCAACCGGCGCGGCTACATCTCGTTCTGGATCTTTCTGGCGTTGCTGCTGTTCACGCTGTTCGCGGAGTTCATCGCCAACGACAAGCCCATCGTCCTGAGCTACGACGGCGCGCTCCACTTCCCGATCTTCTTCGAGTATGCGGAGACCGAGTTCGGCGGCGATTTCGAGACCGAGGCGGACTACCGCGACCCCTTCGTCGCCGAGCTGATCGAAGAGAAGGGCTGGATGGTCTGGCCGCTCATCCCCTACAGCTACCGGACCATCAACTACGACCTGCCTGTGCCGGCGCCGGCACCGCCATCCGGCGACAACTGGCTCGGCACCGACGACCAGGGGCGGGACGTGCTCGCCCGCGTGATCTACGGCTTCCGATTATCGGTTCTCTTCGGCCTGATACTCACCGTGTTCGCCTCGATCATCGGCATCGCCGCTGCGGCGGTGCAGGGCTTCTTCGGCGGCTGGATCGATCTCGTCTTCCAGCGCTTCATCGAGGTCTGGTCCGGGCTGCCGCAGCTCTTCATTCTGATCATCCTGTCCAGCATCATCGAGCCCAACTTCTGGGTCCTGCTGGTGATCCTGCTGCTGTTCAGCTGGATGGCGCTGGTGGGCGTGGTGCGCGCCGAGTTCCTGCGGGTGCGCAACTTCGACTACATCCGCGCGGCCCGCGCGCTCGGTGTCGGCAACATCGCGATCATCTTCCGGCACGGGCTGCCCAACGCGATGGTCTCCGCCGTTACCTTCCTGCCCTTCATCCTGGTGGGCTCGATCACCTCGCTCACCTCCCTCGATTTCCTGGGCTTCGGCCTGCCGCCGGGCGAACCCTCGCTCGGCGAGCTGCTGCGCCAGGGCAAGGCGAACCTGCAGGCGCCCTGGCTCGGCATCGTGAGCTTCGTTGTGCTCGCGCTCATGCTGAGCCTGCTCATCTTCATTGGGGAAGCCGTGCGCGACGCTTTCGACCCGCGCAAGCTGGTGGGCCGATGAGCGCGCTGGTCCGCATCCGCGACCTGGGCGTCGACTTCACGAGCGCCGGCGAGACCGTCAACGCCGTCTCGGGTGTCTCCTTCGACATCGAGCGCGGCGAGACGATGGCGCTGGTGGGCGAGAGCGGCTCGGGCAAGTCGGTGACCGCGCTCTCGATCCTGCAACTCCTGCCCTACCCGGTGGCTTCGCACCCGAGCGGCACCATCGACGTCGACGGCACCGAGGTCATCGGCGCGTCGCCGCGCAGGCTGCGCCAGATCCGCGGCAACCGGGTCTCGATGATCTTTCAGGAGCCGATGACCTCCCTCAACCCGCTCCACACCATCGGCCGCCAGGTGGCCGAGGTGCTGACGCTGCACCGGGGCCTGCCCAAGCGGCGCGCGCTCATCCGCGCGCAGGAGCTGCTGGAGATGGTGGCGCTGGGCGAGACCGCGAAGCGGCTCAAGGCGTTCCCCCACGAGCTCTCAGGCGGGCAGCGCCAGCGCGTGATGATCGCCATGGCGCTTGCCTGCGAGCCCGATCTGCTGATCGCGGACGAGCCCACCACCGCCCTCGACGTCACGGTCCAGGCGCAGATCCTGAAGCTGCTGGGCGAGCTGCAGCAGCGCCTCGGCATGGCGATGCTGCTGATCACCCACGACCTCTCCATCGTGCGCCATATCTCGGATCGGGTCTGCGTGATGCGGGACGGCGTCATCGTCGAGGAAGGCGAAACGGAGCGCGTCTTCGAGACGCCCGAACACGACTACACGCGGGCTCTGATCGCGGCCGAGCCCAAGGGCCAGCCGCTCGCGGTGGAGGAGGCGGCGGAGGAAGTCGTCGCCTGCGACGACCTCAAGATCCACTTCCCGATCAAGGCCGGCATCATCCGCCACACGGTCGGCCACGTGAAGGCGGTGGACGGCGTCACGCTCTCGATTCGCGAGGGGCAGACCGTCGGCATCGTCGGCGAAAGCGGCTCCGGCAAGACCACGCTTGCGCTCGCGCTGCTGCGGCTGATCTCGAGCGACGGCCCCATCGCCTTCGAGGACCGCTCGATCCAGGGGCTCACATTCAAGCGCATGCGCCCGCTGCGCCGGCGAATGCAGATCGTCTTCCAGGACCCGTTCGGTTCCTTGAGCCCGCGCATGAC
>JAPPNV010000001.1 GCA_028818565.1 Rhodospirillales bacterium
AGCCTTGCCTCGCGCCACGCCTCGGTCCTAACGTACTCCTCGCTGGTGAGCCCCGAATCGTAGCGAAGCTGCACCGGCACCATGGCCCGGCGGGAGGTGAGTCCCCCGGGCCTCTCTTTGTCGTTTAGCGAGAGGCCGAGAGATTACGGACGCTCCCCGGCGCCGCCAAGCGGTGAAGATTCTACTGGGGATCAAAAAGCCAAGGACAGCGGCCTTCCCACACTCGGCCACCGTCCCGAGCAATCCGCCAACCAATCAATGTGAGAAAATCCGCCGCCCCTCTATCCGGCTAGACCGAAAAACAACAATGGCCCGGAACTGCGGATCGTCGATCTTCGCATGGAACGTGTAGAGGCGGTCGACAACCTGGCGCATCAGATCGCGCATCGCGTCGTCGTCGAAATGGGACACGCGTGGCCAGGGTATCCGCTGTCCGTCGGCGTCGACGACCGTCACGTCCGAGTAGTCCCCGGTACGGGTGACCGGGACGATGCCGGCGTGGATGTCCTCGAGCTTCGTGTTGCGGACGCACGTCAGGGCCATCAGCTTGGCCACGATCGACAAGGTCTGCCGCTCACTTTCGTTCATGGCTCCCCCCTCCCGCGCCGGGATCGCCCTCCGGGGAAGGTTATCGGAAAGGCGAGGGTGCTGCGATGTGGCGGGGCAGGATCGTCGCAGCGGAGGAGGGCCTGGCCGCCCGCCGGTCCCGCATCTGGCGGCGATGCCTTCGCCGCCGAGGGGTTTTCCGGTATCGAAGGCAGAGATACGCCGCTCCGCCATTGAGGCCTCTCGAACCGGAGACGGGTCGGCCTGCTGCGGGCGCGCGGCAGGTCTCTGTCGCGAGATGGACGCCTCCTTGTATCCCACCGGACCCTTGCCTATAGCTTCGGGAGCCGAGCCGGCGATTCGGCGGATGATACGGGGCTGCGTGCGGAAGGGAACCAGGTGCTCCGTTCAGTGCGGATACCCGTCCGATCGAGTGGCCTGTGCGCAGGCGGAGATGTTCGATCCCCATGGCCGATAACCTCGATCTCTTCGCCGGGCTCGACGAGAGCGCCCCGGCCAAGAAGCGCAAGCCTCAACGCAAGGCTGCGCGGAAGGCGCCGCGCGCGCCCGGCCGGGGAACCAAGGCGAGGGCGCCGCTGCCCCAGTCCGGGCCGCCCGGCAACGGCGACTATACCGCCCACGACATCGAGATTCTGGAGGGGCTGGAGCCGGTGCGCCGGCGGCCCGGCATGTACGTGGGCGGCACCGACCAGCGGGCGCTGCACCACCTGCTGGCGGAGCTCATCGACAACGGGATGGACGAGGCAATTGCCGGCCACGCGAGCCGGATCGAGATCGCGCTGCACGACGACGGCTCGGCCTCGGTCAAGGACAACGGCCGGGGCATCCCCGTCGATCCGCACCCCAAGTACGAGAATGTCTCGGCGCTGCAGGTGATCCTCACCACGCTGCACTCCGGCGGCAAGTTCAGCGACAAGGTGTACGCGACCTCGGGCGGGCTGCACGGGGTCGGCCTCTCGGTGGTCAACGCGCTCTCGGGCGCGCTGACGGTGGAGGTCGCGCGGGACAGGCGGCTCTGGCGGCAATCCTATGCGCGGGGTACGCCGACCGGCCCGCTTGAGGATGCGGGCCCGGTCACCAACCGGCGCGGCACCCTCGTGCGCTTCCACCCCGACCCCGAGGTTTTTGGGGACGGCGTGCGCTTCGGACCGGGGCCGCTCTTCGAGATGGCGCGGACACGCGCGTACCTCTACCGCGGCGTCGAGATCCGCTGGTCGTGCGATGCGGCGCTGATCGCCGATGCCGGCGCCGTGCCGGAGACGGCGGTCCTGCACTATCCGGGCGGCCTGGCCGACTATCTGAGCGCGACGCTCGGCAAGCGCCACACGCTGACGCCGGCACCCTTCGCCGGTCAGGGTACGCTCAACAGCGACGTCGGGCGCATCGAGTGGGCGCTGGCCTGGCCGGAGGACGAGGAGGGCTTCGTCGCCTCCCACTGCAACACGGTGCCCACCAGCCAGGGCGGCAGCCACGAGGCCGGGATGCGCGCCGCCCTCGTACGCGGGCTCAAGGCCTACGGCGCCCTCGTGGGCAACAAGCGCGCGGCCCAGCTCACCGCGGACGACGTGACCGGCGGCGCCTGCGCGCTTCTCTCGGTCTTCCTGCGCGACCCGCAGTTCCAGGGTCAGACCAAGGAGCGCCTGGCCTCGCCCGAGGCCGGCCGCCTCGTGGAGAACGCCCTCGGCGATCACTTCGACCACTGGCTTTCGGCCGATCCTTCCGCGGCCAACCTCCTGCTCGAGCGCGTCGTCGAGCGTGCCGAGGAGCGGCTGCGCCGCAGGAAGGACCGCGAGGTCGCCCGCAAGCGCGCGGCCCGCAAGACCCGCCTGCCGGGCAAGCTCGCCGACTGCGCGCGCGAGGCGGCGGCCGGCACCGAGATATTCCTGGTCGAAGGCGATTCGGCCGGCGGCTCCGCAAAGCAGGCGCGCAACCGCGAAACACAAGCCGTGCTGCCGCTACGCGGCAAGATCCTCAACGTGGCGAGTGCCGGCGCCGACAAGCTGCGCGGCAACAAGGAGCTCGACGATCTGGTCCAGGCCTTGGGCTGCGGCACGGGCGCGCGCTTCGACGCGGGCGCGCTCCGCTACGAGCGCGTCGTCATCATGACCGATGCGGACGTGGACGGCGCCCACATCGCCGCGCTGCTGATGACCTTTTTCTACCGGCAGATGCCCGGCCTCATCGACGCTGGCCACCTCTTCCTGGCGCAGCCGCCGCTCTATCGGCTAGCGCGGGGCGGTACCACACGCTATGCCCGCGACGATGCCGACCGCGACCGCCTGCTCGCGAGCGACTTCGCCGGCACCGGCAAGGTCGAGATCAGCCGCTTCAAGGGGCTCGGCGAAATGCCGCCGGCCCAGCTCAAGGAGACCACCATGGACCCGGCGCAGCGCACGCTGCTGCGCGTCGAGGTCGCCGACGACGCGGGCACGGCCACGGCGCGCCGGGTCGAGGAGCTGATGGGCCGCCGGCCCGAATCCCGCCTCGCCTTCATACAAAGCCATGCCGGAACGATAAGCGAGCTCGACCTGTGACACGGCCGGCGGACGGCGGTCTCTTGGTGCGTTGTGCCGCGCATCGAGACGGAGGTTTGACCGTCCCCCCACCCTTCGTATCGTGATTCGGCAGGCGGAGGAGTTATCGGCGATGGCGACCTTGACGCGCGCGGATCTCGCGACGGCCGTCAGCGAAGAGACGGGATGGACGCATCGGGACGCGAGGAAGTTTGTCGACGCGGCATTCGAGGCGATCATGTCGCGCCTCGAGGCAGGGGAGGCGGTAAAGCTCACCGGCTTCGGCAGCTTCAATCTGCGCGACAAGCCGGCGCGGCTCGGCCGCAATCCCCGGACCCTGAAGGCGGCGCCGATAACACCGCGCCGTGTGGTGTCATTCCGGGCTTCCCATGTGCTCAAGAAAAGGATCGACAATGGTATGTCCGGTGGCGGGGACGGCAGTTAGGAATTTGCAAGCCGTGCTGCTATAAGCGCGCGGCACCGTCTCCAGCGGCAAGGAAAACATCGAATCATGGACCAGGAAACATCGAGTGGAATTGACGAGAGTTCTCTCTCCAAGGGAGAGATTCGCAAGTTGAACGCATTGCGAAAGTCCGTGGGCAAGGAGATCGGCGACAGGGCGTTCGCCGAGTGGCTGTCGTCACGCCCGGGCGGGTCCGACAAGGAAGACCCCAACGCAGAGACGATCGTCGATGTTCTGTGGCCGCTGGTCGAAGAGGGCGGGCTGATGATCCCGCGCGGCGGCTATTTGCTCAGGCGCGGCCGCGGCAGGATTATCGTGGAACCGGCGCGATCGTAGACCCCTCGGCCTCCCGCCCGGCCAGTCCCTGGTGGCCAACGAGGTACGTAGAATTCTCCGGCAATTGCGCCGCGCCCGCGGCCGGCGATCCCGCTGGAATTTGGACTTGAGGGCTCGCCCATTCGCCGGCCATCCGCTGCGTTCGAGGCGGCAGCCCCGGAAAAGGCGCGGTCTCGCCGCCGCAGCTGTCGCGGTTGCAGCGATGACGATATGCGGCGCCGTCGAGGCGGAAGACTTCTATCTGCGCGCCGGGATCGGCCTCGACCGGTTCGAGGACGCGGCGTTCACGGACGAGGACTGCTCAAGCGAGTCTCCGGCCGCTCTGTACGGCTGCGGCCGTGGCGGCGACGGCGCCAACAGCCGGCGTTCCCTCGGCGGCTTCGGCACCGTGGCCGGGGTCGAACCGGGCGTGGGCTTCACCGCCGCGCCGGCGGTGAGGGTCGAGGCCGTGGCGGACTACCGCCCGCGCTTCGCCTTCGCGGGCCGGTCCAACTTCCTGGCGCCGGAGCGGCGCCAGTCGGTGTCCGCCGACCCCTCCGTCCTGACCGGAATGGCAGCGGTCCACGTCGATCTTCCCGCGCTGGGCCTGCCGAGGTTTGGACCGTTCGATCCGTTCGTGGGCGCCGGCATCGGCGCCGCGCGCATCGAGATCGGGAAGACGTCGATGACGTTCCCCAAGACGACGACGATCGTTCCCGGGAAGTGAATGGTGCAGTGCATGACGTTGCCGGTTGCCTGCGGACGCCTCAGAATATCGGCCGGCTCGATTGGCTGCCTGTTCTCGATGGCGGCGAGTCGGGCAAAGCCTTGGGGCGTCACTGCCGAGAAGGAGTTCCAAGTATGACCGAGCGTCGCTGGCAGGACATCTGGATCGAGCAGTGCGAGGCAGCCGAGGACATCATGCACGGTTTTGGAGTCGAATCGGCCTTCGACTACATCGTCGGCGAGAAGCTCGTGACCTTCTCACAGGTGGCTGCAGAACGTCCCGAGTTCGCGCAGGCGCTGCCCGGCTTCGTGTCGAGGCTGCGGAGCATGTTCACGCCCGAGGAAATGCAGGACAATTTCGCCAGGTTCGAGCAGTTGTTGCGCGACATGGAAGAGGCCGCTGAGGAAGAGCCCGAACTGAGCATCCAGGATCCGGAGGCGATTGCCGTGCGTGCGCGGCAGCTGGGCCTGCTCAAGGAGTTGCTGTTCGCGCCCGCGCTCGGGACTTCGTGAAGCCGGGCGTCCGGCCGGCGCCGTCACCGGACCGCGAGGTTCTCGCGGGTCTGGTCGAGCGCGTCACCTTCCACAATCCCGAGAACGGCTTCTGCGTGCTTCGGACCAAGGCGCGGGGCCATCGCGACCTGGTCACGGTGGTCGGTCACGCCGCCATGGTCGGGGCCGGGGAGTGGATCACGGCCTCCGGGGAATGGGTCAACGACCGTACCCACGGCCACCAGTTCAAGGCGCGCTTCGTGCGCACCTCTACGCCGTCCTCAGTGGAGGGCATCGAGAAGTACCTGGGCTCGGGCATGATCCGGGGCATCGGTCCGGTCTACGCCGGCAAGCTCGTCCGCGCCTTCGGCGAGAAGGTCTTCGACGTCATCGAGTCGGAGCCCGGGCGGCTGCGCGAGGTGGCGGGCATCGGGCCGATGCGCGCCGGACGCATCACCGACGCCTGGGCGGAGCAGAAGGTGGTGCGTGAGATCATGGTCTTCCTCCACAGCCATGGCGTGGGCACCGCACGGGCGGTGCGCATCTTCAAGACCTACGGCGCCGACGCGGTCGAGGTCACGACGGAGAACCCGTACTGGCTCGCCCGCGACATCCGCGGCATCGGCTTCAAGACGGCCGACGCGATCGCGATGAAGCTCGGCATCGAGAAGACGGCGACGGTCCGGGTGTGCGCAGGCATTTCCTATGCGCTGACCGAGGCTATGGACGAAGGGCATTGCGGGCTGCCGGCGGACGAGCTGGGACCGCTGGCGTCCCGGCTTCTGGAAGTGTCCGACGACCTGATCCGCACCGCGCTCGATCTGGAATTGGCGGAAGGTACCGTGGTCGCGGACACGGTGGAGGACACCCCCTGCGTCTTCCTCGGCGGCCTCTACCGGGCAGAACAGGCGATCGCGGATCGGCTGTCGGACATCGCAGCGGGCAGGCTGCCCTGGCCCCAGATCGACGCAGGGAAGGCGCTGCCTTGGGTCGAGCGGAAGACAGGGCTCACGCTGGCGTCCGGTCAGGCCGACGCTGTGCATCTGGCGCTCACCTCCAAGGTCACGGTCGTCACCGGGGGACCAGGCGTGGGCAAGACGACGATCGTCAACGCCATCCTGCGCATCCTGTCGACCAAGGGCGTGGAGCTTCTCCTGTGCGCGCCGACCGGTCGGGCCGCGAAGCGCATGAGCGAGGCCACCGGGCTGGAGGCGAAGACCGTCCACCGCCTGCTTGAGGTCGATCCCAGGCACGGCGGCTTCAGGCGTGATGCGGATAACCCGCTCGATTGCGGCCTGCTGGTGATCGACGAGACGTCCATGGTGGACGTCATCCTGATGCGGTCGCTGCTGGCAGCCGTGCCCGACGAGGCCGCGCTGCTGATCGTGGGCGACGTCGACCAGCTGCCCTCGGTGGGTCCCGGCCAAGTACTCGGGGACATCATTGCCACCGGCGCGGTTCCGGTGGTGCGGTTGACCGAGGTGTTCCGTCAGGCAGCGCGGAGCCGGATCGTCACGACGGCCCACGTCATCAACCGGGGCGCAATCCCCGACCTGTCCCGGCCCGACGGCGACAGCGACTTCTACTTCGTACCGGCAGACGGCCCGGAAAGCGCCGCCGCGAGGATCGTCGAACTGGTGAAGACGCGCATCCCGAAGCGCTTCGGCCTCGACCCCGTGCGCGACATCCAGGTGCTGTGCCCGATGAACCGTGGCGGGGCGGGCGCACGGTCGCTCAACATCGAGCTTCAGTCCGCCCTCAACCCTGCCGGCGAATGCAAGGTCGAGCGCTTCGGCTGGACCTTCGCTGCCGGCGACAAGGTGATGCAGATCGAGAACGACTACGACAAGGAGGTCTACAACGGCGACATTGGCCACGTCGTCGACGTGGACCCCGAAACGGGAGAACTCACCGCGCATTTCGAGGGAAGCGATCACGTCTACGGCTTCGGCGAGCTCGACACGCTTGTGCCGGCCTATGCCGCGACCGTGCACAAGAGCCAGGGCTCGGAGTACCCGGCCGTGATCGTCCCGGTGCTGACCCAACACTACGCGATGCTGCGGCGGAATCTCCTTTACACAGGCGTCACGCGGGGCAAGCGGCTGGTGGTGCTGGTGGGCCAGAAGAAGGCGGTGGCCATTGCAGTGCGCAACGTTTCGGGACGGCGGCGCTGGTCAAAGCTCGACGAATGGCTGGGCCGCCTCCCGCAGAACCGTGCCCCTGCGCCGTGATGCTCAGAGCGCCCCGTAGCGTGCGGCCCCGAGAATGCCGGTGCTCAGGAGATGGAGGGTCGGACGTCGCCGCGAAAGATGTCGTCGCCGATGCCGGCCGCAATCCTCGCTGCCGATGCATTGGCCGTATCCCGAGAGCTGCCAGGCCCGTGGGACGGATCACCGCCACCTCGCTCATATAGGTCGTATACGCGAGGCTTCGTGCGCTCGGCCGCGACACAGCGCCTTGTTGGAGACCGGGTCGCCGGCACCGGCGCACCGGCACACCCGGACTACGACGCCCCAGGACCGAGCCGCGAGGGAGCGACGATCGAGAATGCGTTCCTTGCCGGCCGAGTCTCAGCCAGCCCCGGCGTCGACCGGAATCCCATCCTGTTCGGCGGCGCCCTCCGGCACGGGGCTCATCAGTGCCTCGATCCGGTCGGCAACCCTCTGCGCCGGCTCGCGGAGCTGCGTGATCGTCCAGTCCGCGGCATAGCCCTCCGTCACGTCGTTGGGCCTGGCGTGGTTCACCAGTCGCTTGGTCAGCGGCGAGGGAAGCATCAGGTCCCGTTCGGCAACCGTGATGAAGCAGTTGCGGAACGCATGGAACCAGAACTTCGCACCGCCCGTCTTGGTGATGCGCGGATAAAGATAGTGCGGGTCCTCGACATGCCCGGACTTGCTGGCCGGAGAGGGGAACACCCAGTCCCGGACGGTGTCCGGCATCGCCGTCCTCGCCGCCCGACGCCTTTCGAGGATGAGTGCCAGTTGGCTGGTGATCGGAAGCTCAAGCGGGACGCCGGTCTTGGTCTGCTCGACGCGGAAGGTGCGCGACACCATGTCCACCCGCTCCCAGCGCAGCGACAGGACTTCTCTCAGCCGCATGCCGGTGTAGAGCCCGAACCACAAGGCGTCCTTCATCGCCGGCATCTTGACCTCGGCCTCGATGCCGGCTCTCCAACAGGGCAGCACCTCGGCGGGCGTGGAGATCTTGCGCCGCGTCTTGCGGTGGAACTTCCCGCCCGCGGCAAGCCAGAGGTCGACAGGGTTGCGCAGACCCTCGATATCGACGCAGGGACGGCGGTAGACGGAACGCAACAGGGACATCGCGTGGTTGGCCGGCGACCGGCCGTGGTCCACGGTGATGCGGTTGAAGCGCGCCTCTACCTCGCGCCGGGTGATGGAATCGAGCGGGCGGGTGAGCCAGTCACCGAGGTAGCGCTCGGCCTCGTAGCGGTAGAGCCTGTTGGTGCTCTCGGAGCGGTCGGGATTGGCACCCAGGTAATCCTTGAACGCATCGGCGAGGGTCGGCATCCCGCGCGCCTGTGCGCGTTCCCCAGCCGGGTCCTCGCCGCTCGCCACCTTGCCGAGAGTGGTCCGTGCCATCCGTCTGGCCTGATCGGGCGCGATCTTGCCGTAGCGGCCCAGCACGACCTGCTTGTTCGGCGCCTTCCTGCCGCCGTCCCCCGCACGGTAGTTGACGATGAAGGACTTGGCGCCGGTGGGGTGCACTCTGACGCCGAAGCCCGTCAGCCTGTCATCCCACGCGATCCAGGGCTTGTCGCCGGGCTTGAGGGCCTCGACGGCGCGCTTGGTGATGGTAATTTTGGTCTTGGCGATGCGTTTTCCGGGCTTCGCGTTCATGGGGGAATTGGATCATGAATTTGGCAATCTGTCAACACATTGCCCAACACCCGAAAGGCACTGAAAGTCACCTCAAGTCGTCTCGCGAAGGAAGAATGCTTCGCCAAATTCTTCTAACATGTTGCCATACATCATAGAATGTCACTCTATGTCCTCCCGGACATGCGTAACGATACAATTACTCGTAAGTCTACGCGCTTCGCGCGCGGCGCAGTCGCGCCGTCCGGGCCGCTGCGCGGCCCGGCGCACCACCCCCTATCCCCCTCCCAACTCTTTCATTTCCCTCAGGCGCCGGGCGCGAGACCAGACCCTTTCTTCGTCATGGCCGGGCTTGACCCGGCCATCCACGTGTTTGCCCAGCGTCCGATGTGTCCGGTTCAAGGAGATGCCCGGATCACCCCCGGACTTGATCCGGGGGCCGGGCATGACGAAGGGGGGAGAGTCCGGGTCCTCATGCTGCAAGCCGTGGATGCGCGGAACAAGTCCGCGCATGACGAGTGGTGGGGGTGGGCGTGCGACTCATCTTTCGCGCGCACGATGCTACGCGAGTGCGCGAAACCAGCCCCCTACTTCGTCATGGCCGGGCTTGACCCGGCGATCCACGTCGCGCCGCCGCACGGGGCCGATATGGATGCGCGGATCAAGTCCGCGCATGACGATGTGGGGGAGAGTCCGGGTCCTCATGCTGCAAGCCGTGGATGCCCGGATCAAGTCCGGGCATGACGAGTGGTGGGGGTGGGCGCTGCCTCTTAAATTTCCCTCAATCGCCGGGCGCGAACTCCGTTCGCTTGGCTACGCGCTACGCGCGCGGCGCGGTCGCGCCGTCCGGGCTGCTGCGCAGCCCGGTTCCCGGTATTGGTCGAACTCCTCGTGGGTCGCCGCGCGGCGCAGGCGGAACCGTGGCGGAAAATCCGTTCAGGCGTCCGGCAGGCGGTAGTCCCGAAACATCTCGCGCAGGCGCGATTTCTGAATCTTGCCGGTGGCCGTCAGCGGCAACTCGTCGACCAGCACCACGTCGTCAGGCAGCCACCACTTCGCGACCCTGGCCGCGAGGTAGGCGTTGAGGGTGTCCTTGTCCGGCGCACAGCCGTCCCGCGGCACCACCACCATCAGCGGGCGCTCCTCCCACTTGGGATGGAAGACGCCGATGACCGCGGCCTGCTTCACGTCCGGGTGGCCGACCGCAGCGTTCTCGAGGTCGATGGAGCTGATCCACTCGCCGCCCGACTTGATCACGTCCTTGGTGCGGTCGGTGATGCGCATGAAGCCGTGCTCATCGAGGGTGGCGACGTCACCCGTCGGGAACCAGCCGTCCTCGTCGAGCTTGTCCCCGCCCTCGCCCTTGAAGTAGCCGCTGGCGGCCCAGTTGCCGCGCACCCACATGTCGCCGAAGGTCTTGCCGTCGCGCGGCACCGGCGCGCCGTCCTCGCCGGTGATCGCAAGCTCGAGGCCGAACTGCACGCGGCCCTGCTGGGCGAGGACTGCCCGGCGTTCCTCGGCGCCGAGCGCGTCGATGGCGGGCGTCGCGGTCGCCATCGTGCCGAGCGGCGAGGTCTCGGTCATGCCCCAGAGCTGGTGCACGGTCACGCCGTAGGGGTCGGCCAGCCGCTCGATCATCGCGCGCGGCACCGCCGAGCCGCCGATGGCGACCCGCTCCAGGCTGTCCACCCTCTTGCCGCTCTCGTCGAGATGGTCGATCAGCATGGTGAAGACCGTGGGCACGCCCAAGGCAAACGTCACCCCCTCCCCTTCGATCAGCTCCTGCAGGCTCTGGCCGTCCATCTTCGTGCCAGGCAGCACCAGGCCCGCGCCGGAGAGGCAGCCCAGATAAGGCAGCGACCAGGCGTTACCGTGATACATCGGCGCGATCGGCATCAGCACGTCGTGGGCGGAGATGCCCATGGCGCTGTTCTGGCAGGCGGCCATGGCGTGCAGCAGGGTCGAGCGGTGGCTGTAGAGCACGCCCTTGGGATTGCCCGTCGTGCCCGAGGTGTAGCAGAGCGAGGACGCGGCGCGCTCGTCGAAGA
>JAPPNV010000205.1 GCA_028818565.1 Rhodospirillales bacterium
CCGCCTTCGGCACCATCGTGCTCCACGCGACGCCTGAGGCCGCCATCGGCGGCCCGCTCGCGCTGGTGGAGAACGGCGATCGGATCACGCTGGACGTGGCGGGGCGCACACTCACGCTGGACGTGCCGCAGGCGACGCTCGATGCGCGCCGGGCGGCGTGGCGCCCCCCGCCCCCGTCTGAAGGCGCCGAGCGCGGCTATCTCGCACTCCACCTGGCCCACGTGGAGCAGGCGGACCGCGGCTGCGATCTGGATTTTCTCTCCGCTCCGCGTACGGGGCAGGTGGTGCCGGTCTAGCCCGGACCATGGTTCGGTGCACGGCGCGCGGCGGATGCGCCATCATCGCACCATGACACACGAGAGCGGACAGGCCGCGACAGGCCGAGGCGAATGCGGTGGGCGCTCGTTGTTCGGTCGCTTGCCGGCCGTACTTCGCTCGGTCGCCAGCGCAACCCACCACGGCCGCGGATCGGGAGGAGCCGCCTTGGACCACTTTGAGCCACTTTGGGCCGGAATAAGCCGCATCGGTAGAGGCCGCTCTGGACCACCTTGGGCCACTTTGGGCCACTTTGGGCCGGAGTGGGCCGGAATAGGCCGCCAAAGAAACTCTTTCTTTGGGACAGATCATGAAATCGGGTGTTACCCGTCGATGAGCGGCGCGAGGTCGGGCAGGTTGGGGGCCACGGCGAGCGGCGCGCCTTGAGCGAAGAACGCCGGCTCGCCGATGCCGACGAAGGGGATGCCGGCCAGCGCGGCCTCGCGCATGTCGGCATGGGAATCGCCCACGAAGAGCGCGTCTGCAGGCGCGATGGCGTTGGCCTCCAGGAACCGCCCCATGTGGATGTGCTTGGGCGTCTCGCGCGTGGCCCCGTGAACCGAGGCAAGGAACGGCGCGAGGCCCAGGCGCTCGAGCTGCCGCTTGGCTTCCTCCTGCGGCACGCCTGTCACCACGGCCACGAGCCGCTTCGCCGCCTGGCCCTCGATGAAGTTGCGGACGCCGGGAAAGAGGCCGATCGCCGCGTTGATCGCGTCGATGCGGTCGAGAAAGGTGCCGAGGATGCGGCGGCGCGCGGGCTCGTCGAGCGGCTCTCCGATCAAATCCTCGTAGATGCGGTCGAATATCAGTTCCCGGCCGCTTCCGGCATGGCGCCTGAAGCCGTCGGCGACCCCGGTACGATCCCGGGTGTAGGGTGCGAAGGCGTCGGCCAGGGCCTCTGCCTTGGCCCCCATGCTGTCGGCGATGACGCCGTCGTAGTCGAGAAACAGCACCCTCACGGTCATGGATCGCGCTCCGCCCTCGCCGTTTGACCTGCGCGCCATAGTGCCGCAAAACCGCACCCCTGCCGAACGGAGTGCACGATGACGGCACCTCACGAGAGGCTGCGGGCGAGGCTCGGCGATCCGGCGCTCTATCTCGACGACCCTGCCGACACGGCCCGCTACGGGCGGGACTGGATCGGCAAGTACGTCGGCACGGCGCCGCTGGTGGTGCGTCCGCGCACGACCGAGGAGGTCTCGGCGGTGCTTGGCGCCTGCGCCGAGCTCGACGTGCCCGTGGTGCCGCAAGCGGGCAACACCGGGATGGTGGGCGGCGGGGTGCCGCGCGCGGGCGAGGTGGTGCTGAGCGTCGAGCGGCTCAATGCGATCGAGGCGTTCGACGAGGCCTCGGCCACCGTCACGGTCCAGGCCGGCGTCGTGCTCGAGACTCTGCAGACCTACCTCGCCGAGCGGGGCTACGACATGCCGGTGGACCTCGGCGGGCGGGGGTCATGCCAGATCGGCGGCATGATCGCGACCAATGCCGGCGGGGTTAAGGTTTTGCGCTACGGCCATATGCGCGAGCAGGTGCGGGGGCTCGAGGTCGTGCTCGCCGACGGCACCGTGGTGAGCGGTCTCAACATCCTGAAGAAGAACAACACCGGCCTCGACCTGAAGCAGGTCTTCATCGGCTCGGAGGGGACGTTGGGCGTCATCACCCGCGCCGTGCTCCAGGTGCAGCCCGCGCCCGAGGCGTTTCAGACCGCGCTCGCCGGCCTTAGCAGCCGCGACCTGTTGCCCCCGCTTCTGCAAGCGGCGCGGGCGCGCTTCCCCCGCCTCTCCTCGCTGGAGTTCATCGACGGCAAGACCGTCGCCTATGTCCGAGCGGCGGATCCCGACCTCCGCATCCCGCTCGACGGCGACCACGAAAGCCTCGTCGTGATCGAGGAGGAATCCGCGTCGGGCGAGGCCGCGGGCGAGGCCTTCGCCACGGGGCTGGAGAGCCTGCTGACGGACGGGTTGATCGCCGACGCCGTGGTCGCGGGCTCCGAGGCCCAGGCGCGGGCGATCTGGCGCGTGCGCGAGGCCCCGACGGAGGCGGTGAGCCGCCGCGGGCTCACCCACAAGTTCGACGTGACGGTGCCGCCCGGCGTGATTCCCGCCTTCCTCGGCGAGATGGAGGCGCTGGCCGAGGGGCTCGACGGCGTGCGGGTTGTGCTCTTCGGCCACCTCGGCGACGGCAACGTCCACGTCAACATGGCGCAGGAGCCGGGGCTCGCGGACGACGACTTTCTCGCCATGGAGGCAACGCTGTCCGACGCGATCTACGGTGCTGTGCACGCACGCCAGGGCAGCATCAGCGCCGAGCACGGCATCGGCGTGATGAAGCGCGCGTACCTGCCGCTCGCGCGCACGGCCGAGGAGATCGCGCTGATGCGCACGCTCAAGGCCGCCCTCGACCCCAGGGGCATCCTCAACCCCGGTGTGATCCTGGACTGATCCCCGCGACTTGAAGGCGCGGCGAGCCGGCTTCGGTCAGCCGAGGTTGCGGTCCGCCATCACCTCGCGGATCGCCTGCTCCGCCACATCGACGCAGCGGTCGACATCCTCGCGGGTGGCGACGAGCGCCGGGCCGAACTCGATGGCCGTGCCTTCCTCGCCGCCGAGCACACCGAGATCGGCCATGCGGCGCGTGATCGCCTTCACCGTGTCGTCGGTGAACGGCGCCCTGGTCTTCTTGTCGATAGTGAAGTCGATGCAGGTCCACATGCCGAGCCCGCGCACGTCGCCGACGATGGGGAGGTCGCGCAGCCGCTGCAGCGCGTCGAGGAAGTAGGCGCCGGTCTCCCGCCCGCGTTCGATCAGGTTGTCGCTTTCCAGGATGTCGATGGTGGCCATGGCCGCGGCGCAGGCGCCGGGATGGCCGTTGTAGGTCTGGATGTGGGTGAAGGCCGGCAGCGTGTCTGCCACCTTGCGGCTCACCGTCGACGCGCCGAGCGGGAAGTAGCCGGCGGTGATCGCCTTCGCCGTGCTCATGATGTCGCACTCGATGCCCCAGTGCTCCAGCGCGAACCAGTAGCCGCAGCGGCCGAAGCCGGTGATCACCTCGTCGCCGATCAGCATGACGTCGTACTTGTCGCAGACGGTGCGCACGCGCGCGAAGTAATCATCGGGCGGCACCTGCACGCCGTCGCCCTGCATCACCGGCTCGGCGATGAAGGCGGCAACCATCTCCGGCCCCTCGTGAAGGATGTGCTGCTCCAGGAAGTTCACGCAGAAGTCGGAGACCTCGGAGGGGTCCATGCCGAACGGCGTGCGGTAGAGGTCGGGTGCCGGGACGCGGCTGTAGCCGGGAACGCCCGGCTCGGTGATGGCGCGGGTGCCCAGATAGTCGGTGCAGCCGATCGCGCCCATGGTGGCGCCGTGATAGGCGTTCCAGCGCGAGATGATCTTGTGCGCGTGCGGCTTGTCGCCCTTGGCGATGTGATACTGCTTGGCGAGCTTGATCGACATCTCGTTCGCTTCGGACCCGCTGCCGGCGTAGATCGTCGAGGTGAGCGAGCCCGGTGCGAGCTCGGCCATCCTGGCCGAGAGATTGACCGTGACATCGACGAGATTGGCGGTGGTGCCCGCGTAGTGGAGCGCCATCAGCTGGTCGTAGATCGCCCGCGCGATGCGCTCTTGCCCGTAGCCCAGCGAGCTCGCCCGGGTATGGGAGCTCATCATGTCGAGATAGGACTTGCCGCCTGCGTCGGTGATCTCCAGCCCCTCGGCGCTCGTGAAGATCATCGGGCCCTGCGTGCGGATCTCCTCTTTGGTCGCAAGCGGGAACAGGAAGTAGTCGAGCGCATCGCGGGTCAGCGCGTCGAGATTGGAGGCGTCCATTCGGTTTCTCCTCAGGCGCGGCGGTTCTTGTGTCGGCGATCTTGGGGCGCGGTGGTAGCACGCGCAAGCGATGCGGCGCCTTCGCTCACGCCGCGTCGTCGCTCTGGCGGAAGGGGCCGTGCCGCTCCAGCACGGCGATCTCGCGGTCGATCTCCCGCGTCTCGTGGTCGAGGTAGTTGGCGACCGCGTCGCGCAGGCTCTCGTTGGCGACCCAGTGGGCGGAATAGGTGGGCACGGGCAGGTAGCCGCGCGCGAGCTTGTGGGGCCCTTGCGCGCCGGCCTCGACCCGGCCGAGCCCGTGGGCGATGGCGTAGTCGATGGCGCGGTAGTAGCAGGCCTCGAAGTGCAGGAAGCGGTGCTCCTCGATCGCGCCCCAGTTGCGGCCGTAGAGCGTGTCGGCGCCTGCGAGGTTTAGCGCGCCTGCGATGGGTTGACCGTCCCGCTCGACCGTCACCAGCACCACCGCTTCGGCCATTCGCTCGCCGAGCAGGCTGAAGAATTCTCGGGTGAGGTAAGGCACTCCCCACTTGCGGCTGCCGGTCGCCTGATAGAAGTCGAAGAAGGCGTCCCAGTGGCGCTCCTCGATCTCGTTTCCCGTTAGTGCGGTGATCGCGAGGCCGGCCTCGGCGACGGCCTGCCGCTCCTTGCGGATCTGCTTGCGCTTGCGCGAGGCGAGGCTCGCGAGAAAATCGTCGAAGCTCTCATAGCCCTCGTTGAGCCAGTGGAACTGGATGCCGGTCCGTTGCAGGAGCCCGGCGTCCCCCATCAGGTCGAACTCGTCCTCGGTGGGAAAGGTGATATGCACAGAGGACACGCCGATCTGGTCGCAGATGCCGACACAGGTGGAAAGCAGCGCCGTCTGCACCGCTTCCGCGCCCGGCCCCGGTGGCGCCAACAGGCGCGGGCCGGTCACCGGCGTGAACGGGACCGAAACCTGGAGCTTGGGATAGTAGCGCCCGCCCGCCCGCTCGAACGCGTCCGCCCAGCCGTGGTCGAACACGTATTCGCCATAGGAATGGTTCTTGAGATACATCGGCACGGCGCCGAGGACGGCGCCCTGCGGGGTCTTGAGAACGATGTGCCGGGGGTGCCAGCCGGTCTCGCCCGTGCTCGAGCCGCTCTCCTCCAGCGCCGACAGAAAGGCGTGGCGGACGAAGGGGTTGTCGCGGCCCGCGCAACGATCCCAGGCGTCCGCATCCACCTGCGTGATCGAACTCAGAACGTGAGCCTCGACCGGCGCCTCCTCGGGCGCCGGGCCATCCTCGCCAGCCTCGGTCGTGTCGTCCGGCTCGTCGTGGCCGGTGGCCATCGTCACTGCATCTTGGCGCCGGAGGCCGCGAGGTCGCGTATGTCGGTCTTGAGGTGGATCAGCGCGGGGCCTTCGGTGGCCAATGCCCCATCCAGGGCCGGCGCGAAGGCCTCGGTGGTCTCGACCGTCCAGGCGTCGGCGCCCCATGCGCGCGCGGCGGCCGCGAAATCGGGGCTGTTGAGGGCGACGCCGTAAGTCGCATCGGCCCCATAGCGGCCGTACTGGTGCATGGCGATCGTGCCGTAGACGCTGTTGTCGCACACGATCACGACGATCGGCAGCCGGTTGCCGACCGCCGTGATCAGCTCCTGGCCCGTCATGCCGAAGCCGCCGTCGCCTGCCAGCGCCACCACGCGCTTGCCGGGCCTGGCGAGCTGGGCGCCGATGGCGCCGGGCATGCCGTAACCCATCGCGCCTACCGACGGTGCGGCCTGGGCCAGCGAATGCTCGTAGGGGAAGTGGCGCAGCAGCCAGGTGGAGAAGTTGCCGGCGTCGTTGACGATGGTGGCGTCCTGCGGCACCCGGTCCGCGAGCGTCTGGACCACGGTGGCGAGATCGACCGCGCCGAGCGCCGGCCCGGCGGACTCCTGACGGAACCCGTCGAACACTGCGCGCTGCGCCGCGCGCCAAGCGCTGCGAGAGGAAGGTGGGGCCTCCGGCGCGGCAGAGATGAGGCCGTCGAGCACGGGCGCGATATCTGAGCAGACCTGCAGGCCGGCTCCGGCGGCCGCCAGCGCGTCCGCGTCCGGATAGACGTGGACCACAAAGCGGGCCTCGTGGATCACGCGGTCGTCGACCGTGGTGGCGAGATCGAGCCGGGTGCCGAGGGCGAGAATCAGGTCCGCCTCGTCCAGCAGCTTCTCCTGATAAGGTGGGAGCGCGAGGCCGAGCGTCCCGAGATAGGCGGGGTGCGCGCACGGCACCACCCCTTGCTGGCGAAAGGAGCTGAAGACGCCCACGCCATAGGCTTCGGCGAAGTTGGCAAGGGCCTCGTTGGCGTTCTCGAAGCCCACCATCTCGCCCGCGATCGCGACGGGACGCTCGGCCTGCGCGATGCGCTCCGCGATGGCGCGGATGTCGTCGGGCGCGGGCGGCACAGCGCGGCGCGCGCGGGGCTGCGACGCCGGCAGGTCTTCGGTCTCGCCTTCGGTCACGTCCTCCGGCAGCGCTACCGCGACCGGCCCCGGCCTGCCGTCCACGGCAATGGCGAAGGCCTCCGCCGCCGCAGCCGCAACCTCGTGCGGCGTGTGGGGCTCGAACACCGCCTTGGTCATCGGCCCCAACATGCGGTGATAGTCGATCTCCTGAAAGGACTCGCGGCCTCGCTGATCCGACGGGACCTGGCCGATGAAGAGCACGAGCGGCACCGAGTCCTGGCGCGCGGTATGGATACCGATTGACGCATTGGTGGCACCCGGCCCGCGGGTCACGAAGGCAACGCCCGGCTTGCGCGCGAGCCTGGCATAGGCGCAGGCGGCGAAGGTGGCACCGGATTCGTGGCGGGTAATGACAAAACGGAGACGATCCTGGGCCGCCCGCAGCGCCTCCAGCACGGCGAGGTAGCTCTCGCCCGGCACGCCGAACGCGGTATCGACGCCGTGGTCGAGAAGGGTCGCGACCAGCGCATCGCCGCCGGTGTAGGCGCGGTTCGCCAGGTTCTCCCGCTGTGCGGGGTCCGCGCCGGCCCATTGCCGACGTCTGGTCTTTCGCGCCTGGATCGAACTCGCCATGGCCCTCCTCCGCTGAAGCCGCGCGAGGATACAGGGAGCGGTCCGGCGGAGAAAGCGAGGGGCCCTGTCCCAATCGCGCCTTGCGTCGGGACCGCGCGCGCCTGACCATGTTCGCTCTCACATCGCAACGGAGGACGACGCGCCATGGGACTCGCAAGACGTGACCTCCTCATCGGCCTCGCCGGGCTGCCGCTCGCGGCGGTTCTCGCCGACCGGCGGCTCGCCCGCGCTGCCGCCGCCAGCCTGGAGACTGTCACCATCACCACCGCCGGCGGCCGCTCCGTCTCGGCGGCGCTCGGCATGCCCGCCACGCTGCCGGCGCCGGCCGTCATGCTGGTGCACGAATGGTGGGGGCTGAACGACCAGATCAAGTCGGTTGCCGCCGCGCTGGCGGATGCCGGCTATCTCGCGCTTGCCATCGACCTCTACGACGGCAACGTCACCGCCGATCCCGCCGTGGCGCGGGAGCTGGCGACGGGGGTCAAACCGAAGGCCGCCACCGATACCTGCGCCTCATGGATCGACTGGCTCCGGAACCATGAAAGCGGCAGCGGCAAGGTCGGCACCGTGGGCTGGTGCTTCGGCGGCCGCTGGTCGCTCAACGCCTCGCTCGCTGCGCCGGTCGATGCCACCATCGTCTACTACGGCAACGTTAAGAGGACGCGGGAGCAGCTCGCGGTGCTGGCCGGGCCGGTGCTGGGCCATTTCGCGACCCGCGACAGGTGGATCAACGAGGAGATGGTGGACGGCTTCGAGGCGGAGATGGCGGCGGCCGGCAAGAGCGCCGAGAATCACTGGTACGAAGCCGACCACGGCTTCGCCAATCCGACCAGCGCCCGCTATGACGAAGAGGACACGGCGCTCGCCTGGCGTCGGACTCTGGCCTTCTTCGAGGCCCACCTCATGTGAGGAGAAGAGCGAGTCCGTCTCGGACGGACTCGCGGCAGGACGCGACCGAAATAGGGCTAGGCGCTTCTGAGCCGCGGGCGGGATTCGAAGGCGCGCTCGTCGCGCGGCTGCTCGTCGAAGAGCTCGGCAAGCTTTTCGGTCATGGTTCCGCCGAGCTGCTCTGCATCGGTAAGCGTGACGGCGCGGCGATAGTAGCGCGTCACGTCGTGCCCGATGCCGATCGCCAATAGCTGGACCGGCGAGAAGGTCTCCACCCAGTCGATCGCCGAGCGCAAATGCCGCTCCAGATAGTTGCGTGCGTTGACCGAGAGCGTGCTGTCGTCCACCGGCGCGCCGTCCGAAATCACCATCAGGATGCGTCGCTCCTCGGACCGGCCGAGCAGCCGCTCGTGGGCCCAGAGCAGCGCCTCGCCGTCGATGTTTTCCTTGAGCAGGCCCTCGCGCAGCATGAGGCCGAGGCTCTTGCGCGCCCGGCGCCAGGGCTCGTCGGCGTTCTTGTAGATGATGTGGCGGAGGTCGTTGAGGCGGCCCGGATTGCGCGAGCGCCCCTCGGCCAGCCAGCGCTCGCGGGACTGGCCGCCTTTCCACGCACGCGTGGTGAAGCCCAGGATCTCCACCTTGACGCCGCAGCGCTCCAGCGTCCGCGCCAGGATATCGCCGCTCATGGCGGCGACCATGATCGGCCGTCCGCGCATGGAGCCCGAATTGTCGATGAGCAGCGTCACCACGGTGTCTCGGAACGAGGTCTCCTTCTCCATCTTGTAGGAGAGCGGATGAAGCGGGTTGGTGACGACCCGCGAGAGCCGCGCCGTATCCAGCAGCCCCTCTTCGAGGTCGAATTCCCAGGACCGGGTCTGGCGCGCGAGCAGGCGCCGTTGCAGCCGGTTCGCAAGCCGGCTGATGACCCCGTGCAGCTGGGAGAGCTGCTGGTCGAGCTGGGTGCGCAGCCGGGCCAGCTCCTCCGCATCGCATAGGTCCGAAGCGTTGACGACCTCGTCGAACTGGGTGGTGTACGCCTTGTAGGGCGGCTCCTTGGCGCCCGGCCCGCCTCCCGGTTGCAAGCGCCGGCGGCCGGCTTCCTCGTCGTCCTCACCTTCGCTCATGGAGGCGTCGGCATCTTCGTCGGACGCCTCCTGCGCCTCGGCATCCGCGTCCGCGTCGACGTCCGCTTCCCGGTCGCTGTCCGCGTCCATCTCGTCGCCGCGCTCGGCATCGCCGGGCTGGCTCGCGTCGTCGTCGTCGGTCTGCTCGGGGCTCGACTGGTCCTCGGCGTCATCCGGGTCTTCGGCGTCCTCGTCGGGCAGGTCCAGCTCCTTGATGAGGCGGCGGCAAAGCGAGGAAAATTGCTCCTGATCGTTGATCGCGCGCACGAGCTGCGTGGTGTGCCGCGCACCCTTGGTCTCGAACCAGGGCCGCCACAGGTCGGCCATGTGCCGGGCGGACTGCGGCAGGTGCCGGCCGGTGAGCTTCTCCCGCATGATCATGGCGAGCGCTTCCGCGACCGGCACCTCTTCGGGCGCCGTGCAGTGGTCGTAGCCCTTGCGACGGCAGCGCTGCTCCAGGGCAGAATCGAGGTTCGCTGCAACGCCCGCTAGCCGGCCTGCGCCCAATGCCTCGACCCGTGTCTGTTCGATCGCGTCGTAGATCGCACGTGCGGTCTTGCCGCGCGGCTGCTCGCGCACGTGGGCACCCTGGTCGTGATAGCGCAGCCGCAGCGCCAGCGCGTCGGCCGAGCCCCGCACCAGCTCCACGTCGAGCGCGTTGAGATCCCGCGCGGGGAACGGCAGCTGGACCTGATCGCCCGCAACCTGCGGCTGATCCGCGCCGAAGGAGACCTGAAGCTCCTCGCGCCCGTCGCCCGCAATGGCCCGCAGCGCCGAGCCGACAGCGCGCTGGAAGGTCTCGACGGGGGATTCTTCTTGGGGCACGCGGCGTGCTCCGGCTCAGGCGGTCGGTTGCAACGGCGCCGACGATTCGGGCAGTTCCATGCCGAGACAGCGCTGGAAGTACTCGGCGATGATCGGCCGCTCCATCTCGTCGCACTTGTTCACGAAGGTGGTGCGGAAGGCGTAGCCCACGTCGCCGAAGATTTCGGCGTTCTCGGCCCAGTGGATGACCGTGCGTGGCGACATGACCGTGGAGACGTCGCCTGCCATGAAGCCCGAGCGGGAGAGCGCCGCCACTTCCACCATCGCGTGAATCAGCTTGAGCTTCTCCTCCTTCTCGTAGGAAGGCACCTTCGACAGCACGATCTTCACCTCGTCGTCGTGGGGGAGGTAGTTCAGCGTCGCGACCAGGTTCCAGCGGTCCATCTGGCCCTGGTTGATCTGCTGCGTGCCGTGATAGAGGCCCGTCGTATCGCCAAGGCCGACGGTATTCGTAGTGGAGAAGATGCGGAACGCGGGATGCGGCCGCACCACCCGGTTCTGATCGAGCAGGGTAAGCTTGCCGTCGACCTCGAGGATGCGCTGGATCACGAACATCACGTCCGGCCGGCCGGCATCGTACTCGTCGAAGACCAGCGCCGTCGGGTGCTGCAGCGCCCAGGGCAGCAGGCCTTCGCGAAACTCCGTCACCTGCACCCCGTCACGAATCACGATCGCGTCCTTGCCGATCAGGTCGATACGGCTGATATGGCTGTCGAGATTGATGCGGATGCAGGGCCAGTTGAGGCGTGCCGCCACCTGCTCGATGTGGGTTGACTTTCCGGTGCCGTGATAGCCCTGGATCATCACCCGGCGGTTGTGCGCGAAGCCCG
>JAPPNV010000236.1 GCA_028818565.1 Rhodospirillales bacterium
GGCGAGACCTCTCCAACAGCGGAATTATCCCCATGAACAACCTGGGCAGTTACTTAACAATCAGGCATCGATGTTGACTTATGATTCATACGGGAATACCTGATTTGAATGATCGATTTGGATACCAAGCAGCTTCACTCGTTTCTACGTCTTGCCGAGAATCGGAGCTTCTCCAAGGCTGCCCGGCAGATCGGCTGCTCGCAGGCCACGATGTCGGTTCGTATCCAAAAGCTGGAGGAAGCATTCGGCGCCCGCCTGTTTGAGCGGAGCCATCACGAGGTGAAGCTGACAGCCGAAGGGCGCGATCTGCTACCCGACATCCGCTCGCTCGTCGATCTGCAGGACCGAATGGTCCGGCGTTTACAGTCCAAGCGGATCATCGGCGAGGTCAGGCTCGGCATTGCCGAGGGCTTGGAGACGGCGTTTCTACCGGGGCTTCTCGGCTACATGCTGCGGAACCACGCCGCCGCCGAGCTCGACATTCACTGCCTGCCGAGCTGGCGGCTACAGCAGATGACCGAGGCCCGTTCGCTGGATTTCGCCGTTGTTGCGTTGCCCGAGGAGGCGCCGGCGGCAGCGGTGCTTTCTCGCCCGCAGCTTCATTGGGTATGTGCGCCCGCGTTCGCCCTCGACCCGTCGATGCCGGTCCCGGTCGCCTGGAATTCGGACAACTGCTTCCTGCAAGCCGCTGCGGAGGCCGCGCTTGAGGATCGGGACATCGCCTATCGCGAAGTGCTGCGCAGCGCCGACCCGCGGGTCGTCCTGGCTGCGGTCGAATCCGAAATGGGCGTCACCGTCATGGCCGAGGGGACCATACCCAGATCATTGAATGTGATATCCATGCCCACGGCCTTGCCGCCACTGGGCAGGGGTAGCATCCAGTTGCTGGAAGGGCCGGACCGTCGGTCCGAGGCAACCGCAACGGTAAAGCGGCAAATCGAGCGCGCGTACAGGGAGGCCGAAGCAGCGGCCGCCTGAGGGGAGAGCGCAGCAGTACCCGCCCCTCCTCTCTCCAGTACTCGCATCACGACGCGTCCGGCCCGCAGAACTGAACCGGTCGCTTCTTCGCTTCCCCCACCCCGCCGACTACAATCGATAAAGACGGGAAAGAAGATCGGGAGATCCGGGCGATGGAAATGGTCATGCGCAGCTACCCGAACGACTGGGTCGCCGATTCGATCATGCACCGCAACGGCGTCGGCGGCGGCTCATCGGGAATCACGCACGAGCTGACCGAGGAGAAGCAGGGCACCTATCTTTACACCATCGGCCCCTATGCCGACCCGGTGCTCTCCATCGACCCGGGCGATCGGGTGATCGTCGAGACCCGCGACGCCTTCGAGGGCAAGATCACGAGCGAGAGCGACGTGCCCTCGGAGCTGCTGGAGGTGCCCTTCCTCAACCCGCAATGCGGCCCGATCTTCGTCGCCGGCGCCGAGAAGGGCGACGTGCTCGCCGTCCACATCGAGAGCATGGCGCCGCGCGGCCCCCAGCCCCGGGGTACCTGCTGCATGATCAAGGAGTTCGGCGGGCTCACCAGCACCTACTACACCGCCACGCTCAACGAGCCACTGCCCGAGAAGGTGCGCAAGGTGGTGGTCGATGAGGAGAACGTCTACTGGAGCGACCGGGTCACGCTCCCCTACAAGCCGCACATCGGGACGCTCAGCTGCTCGCCGCAAATCGATTCCATCAACTCGCTGACGCCGGACGACCACGGCGGCAACATGGACCTGCCGGACATGGGGCCCGGCACGATCACCTACCTGCCGGTGCGCGCGCCCGGTGCGCTGCTCTACATCGGCGATGCCCACGCCTGCCAGGGCGACGGCGAGGTCTGCGGCGTGGCGGTGGAGTATCCCACCACCACCACGATCACCGTCGACCTGATCAAGGACTGGACCATCGACTGGCCGCGCCTTGAAGCCGACGATTTCATCATGGCGATCGGCAGCGCCCGGCCGCTGGAGGACGCGACCCGGATCGCCTATCGCGAGCTGGTGCGCTGGATGGTCAAGGACTACGGCTACGACCAGTGGGACGCCTACATGATGCTGAGCCAGTGCGGCAAGGTGCGGCTCGGCAACTTCGTCGATCCCAAGTACACGATGGGCGCGGCGATCTCGAAGACGTACCTGTAGGCGGCGGCGCCCCAAGAGCGTATCCGTTTTTCACGGAAACGCTCTCGCTCTCTGTCGCTCACGGCAGCCGGCCGTCCTGCGATTCCGCGCGCCTGCCGGCGCGAGCGGCGGGCCGCAGTCGCGGCCTATCGCGCTTCCGTCAAAGACGGACGCGCTCTAGACAACCCGTACCGCGTCGCCTCGCTTCACCGTGCCGCCCTGGATGACGAAGCCGTAGACGCCTGCGCACGGGAGCGCCTCGCCGTCGAGCACGGGGACGGGAAGCGTGTTGTGCTCGACGATCGTGCGGAGGAGCTGCGGATCCTTCTCCAGATCCCTCTGCGCCAGCGTCGGGACCGAGCAGCGCGGCGTCGGGTCGGAGATCCGAAGCCGCACCTCGTCGCCGATGGCGAGCTCGCGCCCGACCCAGTCGTTCTCGACGAACCCGCTTGCGCCCACGGGCGTCGCGATCGTCACGTTGGGACGGAAGCGGCGCGCAGTGAACTTCGAGTCGGGGCGGAGCTCGGCGAGACGCGCCATCGTCGCCGTGGTTATCAGATGCAGCGCCGCGTAGTCGGAGAACCGGCCCGCCATCATCAGCTCGCCGATATCGACGATGGTTTCCTTGTCGGCGAGCGGGTCGAGGCGCTCCAGGCTGGGCGCCTCCGGGCGCTCCGTCGTGAGCGTGACCGGCCGCCCCAGGGTTTCGGAAAGGCGGGCATCCGGGTCGCCGCCATCGCTCGAAACCACCGTGCCGTCGGGCCAGGCGATACGCACCGGCGGCAACGGCGCCCCGGCTTGCGGCGGCTCGACGAAATCGGCGGCGAGCGCCATCAGCCCGGCCCACTTCTTGGGCGTCTTGGCGCTCCCCACCCGGCCACTGGTCTTGTCGATCACGGCATAGCCGCGGTCACCGAGGATGCCACCTTCGGCAATCATCGCCTCGTCGATCTTGGTGCCGGCCATGGACTTGACCGGATAGCGCCAAAGCGCCTTGACGGTGCCGCCAATCGTGCCTTGCGATGCCATGATCCCCTGCCCTCCTCCAACAAACCGCCGTGCTGCGCCGTCCTATACCAAGCGGCCGGCCGCTTGGCACTGCCCCATCACGGGTCGAGGAGATCGCGGCTGCGATGCCAGTCCTCGAGGGACTGATCGGGATACTCGGCAAAGTGCGGATCGCGCTTGCCCGAGGGGATCCTGACCCAGCCTGGCGCATAGTCGAGCATGATGTGGCAGCGCTCCGGCGGCGCCGGCAGCGGCGTGTCGATGGCCGATGCGAAGGGATGGATCAGCTCCGGCCAGCGCGGATCCCAGACCCAGAGCGCGCTGCCGCAGCGGCCGCAAAAGTGCCGCTCGGCCGGGCTTTCGCTGCCGTCCTCGAGGCGCGCCCGATAGACCTTCAATGCGCGCTTGCCGGTAGCGCTCAGTGTCTCCGCCTCGCCGCCGAGGTTGATCGCGTAGCCGCCGCCACCGGCGGTTTTTCGACAGATCGAGCAGTAGCAATGCATGTACGGCAGCGGCGTCTTCGACTGCAGCGAAAACCGAACCGCACGGCAGTAGCACGAGCCTTCCAGCAGCATTGAACCCTCCCCCGTTTCGCGTCCCGGCGCTGCGCTATTTCTCGGGTTGATCGACGGAATTCGAGCGCGAGCGCGGGATCAGCATGCGTATCAGCGTCGAGCCCTTGTCGATGAATGTGTGTTTGAAGGCCGCGCCGGCGTGAATTCCGACGAGCGCGATGCCGCCGTAGGCCAGGTAGTAGTGGAGATGGATGGCGAGATCGCGGGTGCCGGCCGTGACATCGAAGAACGCAGGCACCTCGAAGAGCCCGAACACGTCGATGCCCGCACCCTCCGAGGTCGAGATCAGATAGCCGGTGACCGGCAGCACGACCAGGAGCGCACCGAGAATCCAGTGCGTGGCGGTGGCGCCGGCGCGTTCGTAAGCCCGCACCTCCGGTCCGAAGCCGGGCTTGCGGTCGGCGAGCTTCCAGCCGAACTTGGCCAGCGCCAGTGCCAACACCACGATCCCGATCGCCTTATGGAGCGCGAGGGAGTCGTTGTACCAGGGGTCGTAATATGTGAGCCCCACCATCCAGGCGCCGAGCCCGACGAGGCCCGTGAAGGCGACGGCGATGGTCCAGTGAAAGCCGATGGCGACGAGCCCGTAGTGGTCCTTGCCGCTCCTCCACATCGGCGCGCCTCACGGAGGGCGGAACTCCCGCAGGCGCTAGTTGCGGGTGCCCTCGATGAAGAGGAACAGCTCCATGGACTCCGATGATGGGCCCAGGTTGTAGCCCATGCCGTAATCCTTGCGGGTGATCGTCACCGCGCCTTCGAAACCTGCGCGGTAGCCGCCCCAGGGGTCTTTCCCCTCGCCCACCTTCTTGACGTCAATGGCGATGGCCTTGGTGACGCCGTGGAGCGTCAGGTCTCCGGTCATCACGCCGCCCTCGGCATCGCCTTCATACCCGGAGCTGACGAAGGTCGCCGTGGGGAACTCGTCGACGTTCAGGAAGTCCGCCGAGCGAAGGTGCTTGTCGCGCTCCGCGTGGTTGGTATCGACGCTGGCCGTGTCGATCTCGACCGTGATCGACTGCCCCTCCGGTCCTGCCTCCGAATCGTAGGTGAAGCTGCCGGACACCGTCTCGAAGGTGCCGATCATCCATGACACGCCGATGTGGGAGATCTTGAACTGAACGAAGCTGTGGCCCGAATCGATCGTGTAGTCGGCGGCGTCGGCCGCCGGGGCCGAAAATGCCAGGACGGTTGCGGCCAGGGCGGCCCCGAGGGTGCGTTTGATCATTATTCACGCTTCCTTTCAGATCACTGTCGGGAATTCCAAGACTTCTCCACCAGTAAAGTGCGGCTATCCCTCGCTCTCCCGTGCGTACAGCGAGGCGTCGTTTATGCTTTGTCGCCTCCGGTGCGCGGCAAGTCGATGACCCGGCCGCCGTCCTTGCGCGGATCGAAATCGTATCCCTTGCGCACCTCGACATTGCGCAGGATGACTTCGAGCGCGGTCGTGTCGAACGGATCGACGTCCATCGGCGCGGCGTACTTCGATTTGAGGCTGTGCAGCATCTCGCGCTCGTTCGGCATGAGGCTCTCCTCGACAGCCTCCGCCGATTCGATCAATCGCTGCAGCGCGACATAGGCGACCAGCTCGACCATCGTTCAGCCTCCCTCTGCCGGCCCCGCCGAGCCCACGCTACTTCTGCCACGTGCAGTCCGCGATCATGGCAACCCAGCTGTCCGGCAGATAGCCGACGTCGTAGGTGCAGCTGCCGCCGATGCCGGCGTAGACGCCGGTGCCGCCCAGGATCTCCATCGCGCCGGGGCCGCCGCCACCCGCCTCGACGTTGCCTGAGCGCCGTTTCGAGTGGGTGTACCACGTGTCACCCGAGGGAGCGGTCATCGTGCACGGCGCGTCGAGATCGATGCCCGCCTCCGTGCTCTTTGCGTAGACCACGCAGGTGATTCGCTCGTGCGTGCCCGCGACGAACGGGCCGCCGCTGCTCTCGAGGATGGTGACCGAGCCCTCTAGCGGGCCGCCGGTGTAACGCGCATCGCCGTGCTCGATGGTGGTGTAGTCCTGCACGTAGGTGCGGATGAGGCGGACGCTGCCGCTCTCCTCGGCCGTCGCGATGTGCGCCGCACCCAATACCGCTGCCCCGGCGACCAGCGCCGCGGCCATCTTTGTCGCTGTTACCATCCCAGTCCTCGCTTGTCGGATGATCGGTGGCGGGATGGTAGGAGCGCTGACGGCACCGGCGCAACCGACGCGACGGATCGTCTTGGAGGTCGGAGGTGCGTGCCGTGCGGACGGCGCGCGCTCAGTCGTCGTCTGCGCCTTTGCGGCCGCGCCCGCTCAGAGCATCGAGCTGGGCCTGCATCTTGTCGAGCCGGTCGAGGACGGCGCCGACGTCCACCGACTCATCGCCGTCTCCGTCGGGCTTGGGCTCCTGCCTGCGCTCTCCGGCGGGAAAGCCCGAGAACATTTCCATGGTGCGCTGCATCAGCGCCATGTTGCGCTCGGCCATGGCCTCGAACTCGCCCGTCGGGAACATGCCGCCGAAGCTGTCATTCATCCGCTTGCGCATGTCCCCCTGATTGCGCGCGAAGGTCTCCATGGCGACTTCGAGATAACGCGGGACGAACGCCTGGACGTTGTCGCCATAAAGCTGGATCAGTTGCCGCAGGAAGCTGAGCGGGAGCATGTTCTGCCCCTTGGCCTCCTGCTCGACGATGATCTGGGTCAGCACCTGGCGGGTAAGGTCGTCGCCGGACTTCGCATCGCGGACCACGAAATCCTCGCCGTTCCGCACCATGTCGCAGAGGTCTTCGAGGGTCACATAGCTGCTGGTGGCGGTGTTGTAGAGCCGGCGGTTGGCGTACTTCTTGATGGTGATTGTCGCTTGAGCCGCCTCGTCGGCCCCGTCGGTCGCGGCCATCTCCCTGGCCCCCGCTCGAGCTATTCGGCCGCCTCCGGTAGCGGCGCACCCTCCTCGTAGCGCGCGACCCAAGCTGGCTCGTAGCCGTAGTCCCGCGCCGCAGCTTCGGCGCTGACATAACCCTCCAGCACGTCCTCTACCACGGCACGGGGGTCGCGCTCGCGTGGCTCGCCGTAGCCGCCGCCCCCCGGCGCCTTGACCGAAACTCGCTCGCCGGGGCGGATCGGCACGTTCGAGTACTTGGTGGTCGAGACCTTGCCGAACGCCTCGCCCACCGTGGTCCAGCGATTGGCGCCTTCCTGCTGATAGAGCGTTGCGCCCGCAATGCCCTCGCCGCCTCCGTTCAGGCCCCAGGCGACCTTCTTATGCTTGTTGGTCATCTGGCTGATCATCACCGGGCCGGTACACAGCATGGTCTTGGAGATGCTCAAGCCGCCGCGATGGGCGCCGGCGCCGCCAGAATCCGGGCGCAGCGCATATTCTTCCACGATCCACGGGAAGCGGGTCTCGAACACCTCGGTCGGCGTGTTGGCGCAGTTGCCGTTGATTGAATCCGTGGCGTCGTTGCCGTCGGCAAAGCTGCGCCCGCCGTAGCCGACGTAGGAGAAGTCGAAGGCGCCGATGGGCTCATCGTTGCGCTCATCATAGCCGCCGAAGACGAAGCAGCCGTGCGTGGTGCCCTCCGACGCCATCACGCGATCCGGCGCCGCGGGCGCCATCGCACCCAGGATGATGGCGACGATGAGGGGGTGAGTCTCGGTATTGCCGCCGACCTCGGAGCCCGGATAGTCCACGTTCATTATGGAGCCGGCCGGCGCGATCACCCGGATCGGGCGGAAGCAGCCCGAGTTCTTCGGGATGGTCTGGTCGGTCAAGTGCAGCATCGCGTTGAAGGAGGCCGACCAGGCCACGCCCAAAGTGGCGTTGATCGGGCCCAGGGCTTGGGTTGAGGAGCCAGTGTAGTCGATCACCACCTCGTCGCCCTGCACGTGAACCGCGCAGCGGATGGTGTATTCCTTGTCCTCGATGCCGTCGTCCTCGAGGCCGTCCTCGAAGCGGTAGCAGCCGTCGGGGAAGGCCCCAATCTCGGCCCGCATCCGGGCTTCCGAATAGTCCATGAGATCGATGACGGTGCGTTGAAAGGTCTCGCGGCCGTACTTGCCGATCAACTCCTTCATCCGCGCTTCGCCGAGATCGACGGCGGAGATCATCGCCCTGATATCACCGTAGTTCTGTCGCGGCGTGCGGACGTTGGCGAGCATCAGCTTCCAGACCTCGACCACGTCCTCGCCGCGCTTCTTGATCTTGACCGGCGGCACGCGCAGGCCCTCGTGGAAAATCTCGGTGGCCTCGCCCGGGAAGCCGCCCGGCACCATGCCGCCGACCTCGACAAAGTGGCCGATGGCCACAGCGAAGCCCATCAGCTCGCCGTCAACGAAGATCGGCTTGAACATGGTGTGCTCAGGCGTGTGCAAGCCGCCCCGGTAGGGGTCGTTGTGGACGATGACGTCGCCCTCGTCGATCTCGGATAGCGAAATCTCCTTCACCATCGAGCGCACGAGCAGCGGCACGCCGCCGATCTGAGCCGGACAGAACTCGGCCACGGCGATCATCTCTCCCTCGGTGTTGGCCAGCGCGCAGGTGAAGTCCTCGGCTTCCGAGAAGATCGTGGAATAAGCCGTCTTCTGCACGTTGACGCCCATCTCGCGGCAAATCGCGACCATGGCAGATTCGATGATGTTCATCGTGACCATATCCATGACGGGTTCCTTTCTCTGTCCCCGTTCGGGTTATTCAGCCGCCTCCGGCAGCGGCGCATCCTTACCATAGCGCGCGATCCAGGCAGGCTCGTAGCCGTAGTCCCGCGCCGCAGCCGCGGCGCTGACGTAGCCTTCCAGCACGTCCTCCACGACCGCGCTCGGGTCGCGCTCGTGCGGCTCGCCGTAGCCGCCACCGCCCGGCACCTTGACCGAGACACGTTCGCCGGGGCGGATCGGCACGTTCGAATACTTGGTGGTGGAGACCTTGCCGAAGGCCTCGCCCACCGTGGTCCACCGGTTGGCGCCCTCCCGCTGGTAGAGGGTGGCGCCGGGCAAGCCGTCAGCGCCGCCGTTGAGGCCCCAGGCGGTCTTCTTGTGCTTGTTGGTCATCTGGCTGATCATCAAATCGCCGGTGCAGAGCATGGTCTTGGACGTACCCAAGCCGCCGCGATGAGCGCCGGCCCCGCCCGAATCCGGACACAGTCCATACTGCTCGACGATCCACGGGAAGCGCGTCTCGAACACCTCGACCGGCGTGTTGGCGCAGTTGCCGTTGATCGAGTCCGTGGCGTCGTTGCCATCGGCGAAGCTGCGCCCGCCGTAGCCGACATAGGAAATGTCCAGGGCACCGAAGGGCTCGTCGTTGCGTGCATCGTAGCCGCCGAAGACCAGGCAACCGTGAGTGGTGCCTTCCGACGCCATCACGCGGTCGGGCGCCGCCGGCGCCATCGCCCCCAGGATGGTGGCGACGATGACCGGGTGGGTCTCGGTGTTGCCGCCCACCTCGGAGCCGGGGTAGTCCACGTTCATCACCGAGCCCGCAGGCGCGATCACCCGGATCGGGCGGAAGCAGCCCGAGTTCTTCGGGATGGTCTGGTCGGTGAGGTGCAACATCGCGTTGTAGGACGCCGACCACGCGACGCCGAGGGTAGCGTTGATGGGACCCAGCGCCTGCGGCGATGAGCCGGTGTAGTCGATTACCACCTCGTCGCCCTGCACGTGCACCGCGCAGCGGATGGTGTACTCCTTGTCCTCGATGCCGTCGTCTTCCAGCGCGTCTTCGAAGCGGTAGCAGCCGTCGGGGAAGGCCCGAATCTCGGCCCGCATCCGGGCCTCGGAATAGTCCATCAGGTCCGTGACGGTACGCTGGAAGGCCTCGCGGCCGTGCTTGCCGATGAGCTCCTTCATCCGCGCTTCGCCGAGATCGACGGCGGAGATCATCGCCCGGATGTCGCCGTAGTTCTGGCGCGGCGTGCGGACGTTGGCGAGCATCAGCTTCCACACTTCGACCACGTCCTCGCCCCGCTTCTTGATCTTGACCGGGGGCACGCGCAGCCCTTCGTGGAAGATCTCGGTGGCCTCGCCCGGGAAGCCGCCCGGCACCATGCCGCCCACCTCGACGAAATGGCCGATGGCGACGGCAAAGCCCACCAGTTCTCCCTCGACGAAGTAAGGCTTGAACATGGTGTGCTCGGGCGTGTGCAGGCCGCCCCGGTAGGGATCGTTGTGGACGATGACGTCGCCCTCGTCGATCTCGGAGAGCGAGATTTCCTTCACCATCGAGCGGACGAGCAGCGGCACGCCGCCGATCTGGGCCGGGCAAAAGTCGGCGACCGCAATCAACTCGCCCTCGGTGTTGGCCAGCGCGCAGGTGAAGTCCTCGGCTTCGGAGAAAACCGTGGAATAGGCGGTTTTCTGGACGTTGACGCCCATCTCGCGGCAAATCGCGATCATGGCGGATTCGATGATGTTCATCGCAACCATGTCCATGACCGGGTCCTTTCCTCGCCCGCGTGCGGGCTCCGATAGGGGTCAAGCTCGGCGCGCGATCTCGCCGATCAGAATATTGCCGTAGCGGTCGATCCGCACCGGCTGACCGGGGCGGATGACGGTAACCGAGGCGGGCTCCTCGATCAGCGCCGGGCCCTCGAAGCGGTGACCCTCGCGGAGCCGCGCGCGGTCGTGGACCGGTGTCTCCGCCCAGCCCTCCTCGAACAGAACGCGACGTGTCGTCGCCGGCTCCGGCTCGCCTTCGGCCTCGCCGATCTCGGCGAGCTGCAGCTTGTCGGTCACCGAAACCGCCGTGACCTTCACCGAGGTCATCTCGATCTTCTCGCCGGGGATGTCGAAATTGAAGCGGTCGCGGTGCGCCCCGTGGAATGCCTCCCAGAGCCCCGGCATGGTGCTCGCGTCGAAGCGGTCGAAGGCGATGGGCACGTCGAGCTCGTGGTTTTGCCCGAGGTAGCGCATCTCCAGCGAGCGGTGGATCTCGATATTCTCGGTGTAGCCCTGCTCCTCGAGCGCGGCGATGCTTTCGCCGATCAGGTCCGAGAGCACGCGATTGGCGTGGTCCTCGTCGAAGGCTGCCGAGGTCATCTGCGCCGTCCGCTCCAGGTCGACCCTGGCATCGGTCATCAGGAAGCCGAAGGCGGAGAACTGGCCCGGATGGTTGGGCACGATGCCGCTCGGGATGTTGGCGTGGACCA
>JAPPNV010000142.1 GCA_028818565.1 Rhodospirillales bacterium
TCGCGACCGAGCCGGGGCGACGCCCAGGTGGAGGCTTAACAACAGCCAGGGTCTCGACCAGCAGCTTTCCGGCCGGCGCCGGATCGGTCATCTCGCCGTGAACCGACCACGCAATCTGCTCGATCAGGAAGTCGCGGAAGCCGCCGTCGTAGCGCAGGCCAACCTTGCCGGAATCGACGTCGAGCTCCTGAAGCGCGGTTGCGGATAGCGGCGATGACGGAAGGTAGAGGTGAATACTCTCCTCGACCTCGCCGTAAAGATGGATCATGTCCTCGCACACGCCGTCGGGGCAGAGCCAGATCGTGCCCGGAACCGCGTCGCAATGCTGCAGGCGCCCGTCACCGCGCCTCCGGACACGGAGACGGCCTTGAAGCATGACGATGACTTCGGTGTCGCGGACCCGGACCTCGCCGAGGTCGCCTTCCGAATGCCGCCAGCGCTCCGCCAGCAATCCATTCCATCCGCGTTCGCGGCTGGTCCCGAGACGGGTCCCGGTCATGTATTTCGCTCGGCCGTGACCGCCCAAACGAACCACGCCAGGTCTCCGCAGCGCAATCTCATCGGATGACACGCAAGGTCAGCTCTCCTTCGCACCGCCCATCAGTGCCTGTCAACGGACACATCTATGCCAGTCTTGAATGGCGCAAAGCTGTGCAACGAAACAGCAATTCCGTGCAAAAGGTTTCGGCTCGCCGTGCGCTAACTTCGGTCGCGAACCTGGCAAACCGGATGGTGCGGGGATGGCAAATGCAACGGACACGTTCGGCATTGTTCTGAAGAATGACGCGCGCGAGTACGCTCGTCTCAGAGCGGCCGTCGACGATTTTACGGCAACGAACAGGTTCCCGGATGAAGAGAGGTTCGAGCTTCAGGCCTGCCTCCAGGAGGCGGTCCTGGATATCGTCACGCACGGTTTCGACAATGGCGACGAGCACGAGATCGACGTTCAAATGCTGTTCCAGCGGAAAAGACGGATACTCACAATTCGGATTGTCGACGATGGCAAGACGCTCGACGCATTCGGCGCGCGCGCCCTGCCGGACCGTGCCCCACAGGCGCAACGCCAGCCACTGAGCGATTCGCGCTTGGGTGCGGAGCACAGATACGCCGACCATGTGTCCTGTTTCCGCCAGGGACGTTACAACCACCTCATCCTGTCCAGGACAATTCCGGAACCGCTGAACTCCTTGGCTGCCCCGCCCTCCGCGTAGGCGCGAGCGCTCCATCTTCTCTGCTATAAGGGCCGGGCGGCCCACCGGGCGGCCCGCCGGCCGGCCGCGCGCGCCCGCGCGGGTGCGGCCGGGGAGGACACGCCATGCCGACGATGGAACCGTTGATCTCCGAGACTCCGTGGCATCGCCTCGTCACCGACGAGGACGACTGGCGGAGCGAGGACCCGCAGGTCCTGGCCTACCTGCTGGAGCAGCTCCTGCTCATCCGCCGCTTCGAGGAGCGCATCCTTGAGCTATTCAAGGCGGGCTGCGTGCACGGACCGGCGCACGCGAGCATCGGCCAGGAGGGCGGCGCGGTCGGCGCCATGTCGACGCTCACGGACACCGACAAGGTCAACGCCACCCACCGCGCGCATCACCAGTTCCTCGCCAAGTTCCTGAACCATGCCGCGCCGTCGGACTACGACCCGCGCGAGGACGATTGGCCCGAGGCGATGCAGGAGGTCGTGCACCGCTCGATGGCCGAGATCATGGGCCTCTCGCCCGGCTACTGCGGCGGGCGCGGCGGCTCGATGCACATGCGCTGGGACGAGGCCGGCGTGCTCGGCACCAACGCGATCGTCGGCGGCAATCCGCCGCAGGCGGTGGGCTACGCGCTGGCCGAGAAGCTGAAGCGCAGCGGCAACCTGACCGTCACCTTCTTCGGCGACGGCGCGATGCAGAACGGCGCGGCCTACGAATCGCTCAACATGGCCGCCCTCTACGACCTGCCGATCATCTTCTTCGTCGAGAACAATCTCTACGGCGTCTCCACCCACGTCTCCGAGACCACGCGGGAGACGCGGCTCTCGGCGCGGGGGCAGGGGCTCGCCGTGCCCTCGGTCGAGGTCGACGGCATGGACGTGATGGCCGTGCGGAAGGCGATGCAATGGGCGCGCGGCCAGATTGAGACCAAAGGGCCGGCGCTCGTCGAATCGCTCACCTATCGCTACTTCCACCAGCACGGGCCGATGAAGGGCAGCGCCTTCGGCTATCGCGACAAGGACGAGGAGGAGGCCTGGCATGCCCGCGACCCGGTGACGGCCATGCCGAAGCGCATGATCGAGGCGGGCGTCATGGACGAGGCCGGCGTCGCAGCGCTGGAGGAGCGCGCCCGCATTGCCGTGGAGGGCGCCGCCCAGGCGCTGACCGAGACCGAGCCCGGCTCCAATCTCCTCCGCGTGGTGCCGGCGCTCTGGCCCGACACGAAGGAGATCGATATCGGCATCCGCGGCGATCTCTCGGAGCTCGACGGCGTGCGGCGCATGGAACCGGAGGACGTCGACCCCGACGCGGCGCGCGAGATGACCTACATCGAATCGATCGCCGCGGCGCAGTTCCACGCCATGGAGCGGGACGAGAGCGTGATCGTGCTGGGCGAGGACGTGCACCGGCTCAAGGGCGGCACGGTGGGCGCCACCAAGGGAATCGGCGAGGCGTACCCCGAGCGCCTGATCGGCACGCCCATCGCGGAGAACGGGTTCTGCGGCATGGGGCTGGGCGCGGCAGTCAACGGGCTGCGCCCCATCGTCGAGATCATGTACGCGGACTTCTGCCTGGTGGCGGCGGACCAGCTCTTCAACCAGGCCGCGAAGGTGCGGCACATGTTCGGCGGCGACCATGACGCGCCGCTGATCCTGCGCGCCCGCGTGGCGGCGGGCGGCGGCTACGGCTCGCAGCATTCGATGGACCCGTCGGGCGTCTTCGCGCTCTGGCCCGGCTGGCGCATCATCGCGCCGACCACGCCCTTCGACTACGCGGGGCTCTTCAACAGCGCGGTCCGCTGCAACGACCCGGTGGCGATCATCGAGTGCCAGGCGCTCTACCAGGGCACCGGGCTGGTGCCGGAGGACCTCGACTACTGCATCCCGTTCGGCAAGGCGCGCATCGTGCGCCCCGGCTCGGCCTGCACGGTGGTGACCTGCGCCAACATGGTGCCGGTGAGCGTCGCCGCCGCAGAGGCCGCCGGGGTCGACGCCGAAGTGATCGATTTGCGCACGCTCGATCCGCTCGGCATGGACTGGGAGACCATCGGCGCGAGCGTCAAGCGCACGAACCGCCTGCTGATCGTGGAGCAGACCGCGCGCGGGCCCTCGCTCGGCGCGCGCATCGCGCAGGAGGCGCAGGAGCGGCTCTTCGACTGGCTCGACCACGAGATCCTGCGGGTCTCGGGCTCGCAGGCCGCGCCGGTCGTCTCCAAGGTCCTGGAGACCGCCGCGCTCGCGCAGGAAGGCGACGTGATCGCGGGCTTGCTTGCGGTCACCGAAGCCGCGCCGCTGCCGGACGCGGCGGAGTAGCGCGCCCCGGTTTCAACCGCTTCGAAGAGGAGCAGTTCCGCGCCCCGGTCAATTCGACCTCCTGGAACCATCCGGCCACAGGGGCCCGCTCCAAACGCTGTACGGCATTTGGGCTTTCTGGTACCGTCCTCGCGAATAGAGAAACTTGCTTTCTTGGAATTGATTTAGCACCGGCTATCGTCGGGAGCATTGCGAAGCATCGGCTCACGACCATGGTCGAGAGAGCGGCGGGTCACACGGTCGCCGCGATGCAGCAGGGCGATTGGCCGACCGCGAGCGTCCCGCCGAAGGGATTGAACGCCACGCGCAATGTGGCGCAGGCGTTTCCGTGACACGTTCCGCATGAGAGACGGAACGGCGCGGCGCAAGAGGGAGGCAACCATGACACACGACATCAGTGTGCAATCAATTATGCAGCGTATTCACACGCGTCGGCAGTTCCTCCAGAGGAGCCTCGGTGCCGGCGCCGCGGTTGGCGCTTCATCGCTGATCCTGCCGCGAATTGTGGAGGCGAGGACCGAGGGCAACACACTTGTGGTCGCTCACGTGGAAGAGGTCGGAACTCTCGACCCCAAGGTCTGGGGCGGGTTCGCCGCGATCTACGTGCAAACCCAGATCTACGACACGCTGATGCGTGAGGATCCGGTGACTGGCGAGTTGCGTCCGAGCCTGGCCGTATCCTGGGAGAATCCGGACCCTCTGACCTATCGCTACAGGCTTCGCGAGGGAGCGAAGTTCCATAACGGCGCGCCCGTGACGGCGGAGGACGTCGCCTTCACCTTCAATCGCATCGCGGACCCGAACGAGGGGGCGTGGGAGCTCTACATGTTCGTCAATGTGGACGAGGCCGTCGCCCTCGACGATCTGACGATCGAGGTGCGGATGAAGCAGCCCGACCACCAATTCCAATTCATCGGCTACTTCGAAGGCGGCAACATCTGCAACAAGGAGCATGTCCAGGAGCTGGGAGACGGCATCGGAACCAGTCCCGTGGGCGCTGGCCCGTACAAGTTCGTGGATCGCGACCCGAGCCGCGTCGTGCTCGAGGCCTTCGAGGACTATTACGAAGGCAAACCGCCGATCGAGCGGATCGAGTTCCGCAACATCAAGGACGCGACCACCATCGTCGCCGGCCTACGGAGCGGCGACATTCACCTGTCCTACGACGTGCCGCGCGACCAGGCCATCATCCTGGAGCGCTCGGACGAGGTGAACATCCAGACCGCGCCGGGCTGGGAGCACACGCTGCTCCACATGGCCAACCAGAAGCCGCCCTTCAACGACGTCAAGGTGCGGCAGGCAGTTCGCTATGCGATCGATCCGGGCGCAGCGCTTGCCGCCTTCAGCAAGAAGTACATCGAGCCGGCCTACGGATCCTTCATCCCGCCCAACGTTCCGTTCAGTTCGCATGACGAGAACGCGGGCACCTACGCGCCCGACATCGAGAAGGCCAAGGCACTGATGGCCGAAAGCTCGTTGCCCGACGGCTTTTCCGCGAACATGGCGGTGAACCCCGGCGTCCGCTACGAGGCGCTGGCGCTCGCAATCCAGCAGCAGGTCAAGCCGCTCGGTATCGACTTCACCATCCAGCGGCTGCCGGCGCCGGACACCATCGCGCTGGCGTACTCGCACGACTTCGACAGCATCCTGATGTACTGGATATCCGACTACACGGATATTTCGAGCTTCCTGCTGCAATGGTACGGCCCCAACGGCGGCGAGTTCGGGCCCAACTTCACCGAACACGCCGACGAGGAGTACGACAAGCATTTCGAGACGTCGCTCTACACCACGGACGACGCCGAACGGGAGGTCGCGTTTAAGGAATGCCAGCGGATCCTCACGGAGCGACAGCCGTCGCTTTGCCTGGCGTTTCCGCAGACCGTGCGCTTCCAGTCGTCCAGGCTTACGGGTGCACAAACCCTGCCGGTCTATGTGTACGACCGCTACGCCGACATCGCCTTCAGCGAGTAAGTGACCCGAAGCAGGAAAGTCGTTTGATGTAATGGTGTCCGCTGGAGCCGGTGGCGACCGGCATACGGTGGAGCGGCGGGTTATCGATTGGTTCCGGTCGACGGGCGGGTGTCCGAGATTGGGCGCCCCCCATCGGCCCGACCTTCGCTCGGGCGGGTATCAGTCGTGATCGCCCAACGGCTCATCGCGTTCATTCCGATCATCATCGCCGTTTCGATCCTGATCTTCCTCGCGCTCAGGGTCGTGCCCGGCGATCCGGTGACGGTGCTGACCGCCGGCAGCCCGGTGCCCGCCGAGGTCAAGGAGCAGCTTCGCCGGGAGTTCGACCTCGATAAGCCGCTGACGGTTCAGTTTTGGAACTGGGCCAAGAACGCGGTGCAGGGCGATTTCGGTATCTCTCTGAAGACCCGGGAGCCGGTCACCGAGCTGCTCGGCGAGACGCTGCCGATCACGCTCACAATTCTAATCGGCGGCCTGATCCTGTCGATGCTCATTTCGGTTCCGCTCGGCGTCATTGCCGCGCTTCGGCAGGGGCGGCTTTCCGATCAACTCATCATCGGCGCCACTCTCGTCACGCTCTCGGTGCCCGTGTTCACGGCAGGCATCCTTGCCATCATTGTGTTTTCCTTCTGGCTCGGCTGGCTGCCGCCGTTCGGCCGCGGCGAGGGCTTCGGCTGGGATCGGGTCTCCCACCTGCTCATGCCCTGGTGTGTCCTCGGGCTCGCCATGACGGCCGCGCAGACCAACACGCTGCGCGCCGGCATGATCGACGTGCTCAATCGCGAGTACATCCTCGCCGCGGAAGCGCGCGGCCTCAGTCCCATCGCCGTCATCCGTCACGGATTCCGCACGGCAATGGTCCCGGTGGTGAACATCCTGGGCGTGCAGTTCGGCTACATGATCGTGGGCACGGTTCTGGTCGACTTCGTGTTCGGCATGGGCGGCATCGGCCAGCTCCTGGTGGATGCCGTCAATCAGCGCGACTATCCGGTCGTCCAAGCGATCCTCGTCTGCATCGCCGTCGCCTTCACTGCGACGACTTTGCTGGTGGATATCGTGGCTTCGCGGCTTGATCCCCGCTACGCCGACTGACGGGTAGGGCAGGGATGCGAACCGCCGCTGTCCTCTCGGCTCTCCGGCGCGACCCCGCCCTCGCGATATCCGCGGGGCTCGTGGTGATCTTCGTCATCATTGCGGTGTTCGGCCCCTGGATCGCGCCCCAGGACCCCAACCAGATCAACCCCGGATCGAACTATCTGCCGCCCTCCGGCGATTTCTGGTTCGGTACCGACCGGAGCGGCAGGGACCTCTTCAGCCGCCTCATCGTCGGCACCCGCATGGCGCTGCTGGGCGCGTTTGCCGTCGTCGTCATCGATGTCGGCCTGGGCACGGTGTACGGCCTCATAGCGGGCTACATCGGCGGCCGGGTCGACAACATCATGATGCGCATCGGCGACATCCTGCTGAGCTTCCCGGCGCTCATCATGGGTGTGCTCTTCGTCGCCATTTTCGGTCCGGGACTGATCCCTGTGGTGGTCGGTCTCGCCCTCGTCTACATGCCGACAGCGGCGCGCGTGGTGCGCTCGCAGGCGCGCATCCAGACGAAGGAGCAGTACGTCGAAGCGGGCCGGCTGCTCGGCTACTCTCCGCTCCGCATCGCGTTACGGCACGTGCTGCCCAACTGCCTGTCTCAGATCATCGTGCAGGCGAGCATCGTGCTGGCTTACGCCGTCGTTGACCTTGCCGCGCTCAGCTTCCTCGGGCTCGGCGTGCAGCCGCCCACGCCGGACTGGGGCAACATGCTGGCCGAGGCGCAGAAGAGCATGCTGCTGGCGCCCTGGCTCGCGATCTTTCCAGCGCTCGCGATCATCATCCTCGTGCTGGCGTGGAATGTGTTCGGCGCACGCCTGCGCTACCACCTCGATCCCACAGAGCGCCGGTGAGCGATCCGCTGCTCAACGTCGAGGGTCTCACCACGGTCTACCGGGTCGGTGGCCGGGAGTTCGCTGCGCTGAACGATGTGAGCCTGACCTGCCAGGCCGGGGAGCGGCTCGGCGTGGTCGGCGAGAGCGGCAGCGGCAAGTCGGTCCTGGCACTGTCGCTGCTGAACATCATCCGTGCGCCGGGGCGCATCACGGCGGGGCGAGTCGTGTTCGCGGACCAGGATATCCTTCACCTCAGGCGTCGCGAGCTGAGGCGGGTGCGCGGTGGCGGCATGTCGCTCATCTTTCAAGACGCCGCCGCGTCGTTGACGCCGGTCTATCCGGTGGGAGTCCAGCTCGGCGAGATAATTCGAACGCACCTCTCGGTCACCAGAGCCGAGGCCGCGCGACAAAGTGTGCAGCTTCTGGGGCAGGTGGGAATTCCCGAGCCTGAGCGGCGGCTCCGCGCATTCCCGAGTGAGCTGTCGGGCGGCATGAAGCAGCGTGTCGCGATCGCCATGGCGCTGGCGAGCGAGCCCAGCCTGCTCATCGCGGACGATCCGACGTCAGCCGTCGACGTGACGATCCAGGCCCAGATCCTCGAGCTGCTGCGCCATCTCGTCGACGAGCGTCAGCTCGCCCTCATCTACATTTCGCACGATTTCCGCGTCGTCTCGACGATCTGCGAACGGCTTCTCATCCTGTACGCGGGGGGCATCGTCGAGCAGGGCGACGCGCCATCGGTCTTCAACGCGCCGAGGCACCCCTATACGGATGCTCTCCTGGCGTGCTCGCCCTCTGTCGAGGAGTACCGCTTCCCCTTCGCGACACTGCCGGGAAATCCGCCCAATCCGAGGGACGATCCGATCGTCGGCTGCCAGTTTCATCCGCGTTGCCCTCGTGCCCTCGACGTCTGCGCGCGCGAAACGCCGCACGAAGAGAGTCCTACGGCGGGGCACAGCTATCGCTGCTGGAGTCCGCTGGATGCGCCGGGCAGGGGATCGTCAGCGGCGGCATCGGCTCCATGAGCGCCCCCGACATTCACGTAAGCGTCAAGGAGCTGCGCATGCTGTTCCCGGTGAAGCGCGGGCTGCGGGACAGGGTGTTGGGCGTCAAGCAGTGGGTGCACGCCGTCGACGGAGTCAGCCTCGATCTCCATCGGGGTGAATGCCTCGCGCTCGTCGGGGAAAGCGGATCGGGCAAGACCACTCTTGCCAATTGTATCGCTGGCTCGCTCGTACCCGTGGCGGGCGAGATCTGGCTCGATGACGTCATGCTTGCGCGTGCCGGAGCACTCACCGGCCCGAGCGCCCGGGAGCGCGCGAGGCTGGTCCAGGTGATCTTTCAGGACCCGACGTCGGCGCTCAATCGGCGTCTCCGCGTCGGCAGCGTGCTCGCCGAGCCGTTTCTGGTGCACAAAATCTGCAACAGGGCCGAGGCGACGGCGCGGGTCGAAGCGCTCCTGGCGCGGGTCGGCCTGCCGCCCGAGACGGCCGAGCACTACTCCCACGAACTCAATGCCAGCCAGCGGCAGCGGGTGGTCATCGCCCGCGCTCTGGCGCTGGAGCCCAGGGTTCTGATCGCCGACGAGCCCATCGCCAAGCTCGATGTCTCGATGCAGGGTCAGATCCTCAACTTGATCGATCAGTTGAGGCGGGAGCTCGACCTGAGCGTCATCTTCATCACCCATGACCTGAGCGTGGTGCGGCAGATCGCCACCCGCGTCGCCGTGCTCTATCTCGGCCAGCTCATGGAGCTTCAGGAGACGGAGGCCTTCTTCGGATCGGAAGGGCACCCCTACAGCCAGGCGCTGCTCAGGTCGACGCCGCGCCTTCGGGTCACCGCTGAGGATGGCGAACTCCATACCATCAAGGGAGAGATCCCGAGCCCGATCGACGTACCGCCGGGTTGTCCGTTCCTGAGCCGCTGCCCGGAAGGCGACGACGACTGCGGGCGGACTCGGCCGCCTCTGCAGGCGCGCTCGGCGGGCGGGCTCGTTGCGTGCTTCAAGCGCGCCGCAGCCGATCTCGCGGCGACGGACGGAGCTGCAACCGGGAGTCACGGCTGACCCCCGCACGCGACGCAGGCTGTGACCCAGGTGAGAAGTGCGGGTTAGCCAGTCGCCTTATCGTTGGTCGCCGGTGCGCCGGCGTCCTGCCCGTTACGCAAACTCAGCAGGCGCTCCCATAGCTGTTCGATAAGGCCTGCGACGCCCTGCCGGAACACGATGATGAAGAGGATGGTGATCGCCCCCGTGCCGACCGTGCGCCACTCCGCATAGACCTTCAGTTGATCGTCAATAAACATCAGAATGATGCAGCCCAGGAGCGGGCCCCAGGCGCGGCCCAGCCCGCCGACGACCATCATCGAGAGCAGTAGCAGCAATACAGAGAGATCCAGCATCGTCGGGCCGATGGTCTTGTAGTGCCCGGCATAGAATGCGCCGGAAAGACCGGTGAAGAACCCCGACAGAGCAAACACGAGGATCTGGTACTTGACGCGATTGATGCCCTGAGAGCTGGCGCAGTTGGCATTGTCGCGCAAAGCCCGAAACGCGTAACCGAAGGGGCCGCGCATGATCACCAGCGCGAAGATCGTTCCAAGCACCAGGAGAAAGAGCGCGAGATAATACTTGCCGACGAGGCTCTGCTTGTAGCCAAGCCAGTCGCGGAACCCGAAATCGCCGAATTGAGAGAGGCCGCTCGATCCGCCGGTGAAGTTGTAGCAGGTGACGCCGCGATAAAAGAAGCAATCGGAGTCCGTCAGGATCAGCACCTGCATCACGACGGCGAAGCCGATGGTGAGAAGCGCGACGTAGGCGCCCCTGAGGCGGATGGTCGCAGCGCCGATGATACCGCTTACGAGCACGGCCATGAAGGCGCCGAGGAAGCTCGTCAACCAGAGCGACCAGCCCATGTAGAGGCTCAGCATGGCGGCGGTGTAGCCGCCCATGGTGAACACGGCCATCTGCGCCAGTGAAAAGATTCCCGCCACGCCGAAGACGAGATTCCACTGCGTGACGATGCTCGCCCAGATGAACAGCAGGATCACCTGCGACATCGTCGAGCGGGAGGAATCGATGAAGGGAATGACAATCGCAATCGCGAGGAAAATGAGGCCGATGGCGATGTCGCGCCTGATCGGGGTCATGCGGATGAAGCCGGCGCCGATCATGACCGCTCATAGGTCCGCTGGCCGAACAGGCCGTAGGGACGCCAGATGAGGACGACGATGGCGAGTCCCAGCATGGTCGGGAAGCCGAACCGTGCGCTCACCGAATACTGAATGCTGCCTTCGATGAAGGCGAGAATCAGCGAGGCGATTACGGCCGCCGGGATGTTGCCGAGGCCCGCGATGGCACAGATGAAGAACGCCTTGAGCATCGGGTTGGTCCCCGCGTAGGGGGACAGGTTGG
>JAPPNV010000027.1 GCA_028818565.1 Rhodospirillales bacterium
GGTGGCGGCGGCGCACCAGCGGGCGCGCCTGCCACGGGATGTCCTGCATGATCGAATAGTTCTGGGGCCGCTGGTGACGGCCGATGTGGATGATGTCGCGGTAGCCGGCCGAGGTGATCATGCCGGTCTCGGCGCCGTCGTACTGGAGCACCGCGTTGGTCGAGATCGTGGTGCCGTGGAAGACGTGGGCGATGGCGTCCGGCGCCGTGCCGCTCCGCTCGCAGAGCGCGGCGATACCCGCCGCGGCGCCCTCGGACGGGTCGTCCGGTGTGGTCGGCACCTTGTGGATCGCGCTCTCGCGCGTCTCGCTATCGGTAATGATAAGGTCGGTGAAGGTGCCGCCGACATCGACGCCGATCAGCTTCATGGGCCGTCCGCTCGCTCTTGCGGCCCGGCGGCCGCATGTGGTCGTTGGTCGTCTGCCGCGTCGCACTCCGGGCGGCGGGGCAGTGTCTTACCCGCACCGAAGCGGGTCAAGCGCCCCCCGATCAAACACCAATGCGCACGCACCACGCGGCGCCTATACTGCGCGCCGTCACGACGGGGATAAGGATGGCGAGCGAACGCGTGCCACGCTGGAAGCGGCGGGCCTACAACATCGCGACGGTCCGCGACGAGTCCCGGCGCGCGCTGCCGCGCCCGGTCTTCGACTTCGTCGACGGCGGGGCGGGCGACGAGCACACGTTGCGCCGGAACGTCTCCGCCTTCGACGACGTCGACCTCTATCCCCGCCCCATCGGGGGCACCCGCGAACGCGACCTCTCGACCACGCTGCTCGGCCGGCGGCTTTCCATGCCGCTCATCGTCCCGCCCACGGGGCTGGCCGGGCTGCTGTGGCCGGACGGCGAGGCCGCCTCGGCGCGCGCGGCGACCAGGGCCGGCTCCATCTACTGCCTCAGCCACGGCTCGGTCTGCAGCCTGGAAGAGCTGGCCGAGACCGGCATCGAGCCGCTCTGGTTCCAGACATACATCTACAAGGACCGCGGGCTCACCCACGAGATGGCGGCGCGCGCGGCGGCGGCCGGCTACGAGGCGCTGATCGTCACCGTCGACACCCAGCTCCTCGGCAACCGCGAGCGCGACATCCGCAACGGCTTCGTCATTCCGCCCACGATGTCCGCCCGCGAGGTCGCCAACATGGCGACCAAGCTGCGCTGGCTGTTCCGGATGCGCGGCACGATCCCGAAGATCACCTTCGGCAACTACCGCAGGACCGACGGCGGCGAGGATCTCACCGCGCTCGCCCAGCGCATGGTGGGGCTGCCGGACCCCGGCATTCAGTGGCGCGACATCGCGGACCTGCGCGCCATCTGGAAAGGGCAGCTCCTGCTCAAGGGCATCCTTCACCCGGCGGACGCCATCGAGGCGGTGGCCAATGGCGTGGACGGGATGTTCGTCTCCAACCACGGAGGCCGGCAGCTCGACGGCGTGGCCGGTGCGGTGGACGCGCTGCCGGCGGTGGCGGAGGCGGTGGCGGGCCGTGCCGCGTTGATCCTCGACGGCGGCATCAGGCGGGGCGCCCACATCGTCAAGGCGCTGGCGCTGGGCGCGGACTGCTGCTCCATCGGCAGGCCGCAGTTCTGGGGCCTCTCGGTCGCCGGCGAGGCGGGCGTGGCGCATGTGTTCGACATCTTCCGCCGCGAGCTCGACCTCACCATGGGGCTCTGCGGGCTCCCCAACGTCGCTTCGATCGGGCCGGACGTACTGGCGCGTGGCACAGCAACGGAGACGGCCCGGCTCACCGCCGCAAGCGAGGCGGTCGCAGCGGCAGCCGCAGCAGTGGCGGAGTCGGGGAATGCCGCCAACAACGGTGACGGTGCCAGCGCCGAGGAGCAAGCTGAGCCCATCGCCGAAACTGGCGGCCCGGCGGGGCCGGAGCCGACGCGCTACGGCGATTGGGAGCGCAAGGGCCGCGCCATCGATTTCTGATTTTTTGTCGGTCGCGGCCTGTCGCGAGTCCATCGAAGACTGACTTGCTCTACGAGTCGCGGGCGGCGGACCAGCCCTCCGGGTCGGCGAGAAAGGCCCGGACTTCGCTGAGTCCGTTCTCGTCGATGCGTCCGCTGCTGAGCGCCACCGCGAGCAGCGTGTCGAGATCGCAGATGGCGGTGAGCGCGAGCCCTGCCTCCTCCAGCGCCTGTTGGGCCGACGCGCCCGCGCGCGAGAACAGCACGCTCACCCGATCCACCTCTGCCCCGGCATCGCGCAACGCTTGCGCGAAGGCGAGGATGCTGCCGGCGGTCGAGATCAGGTCCTCGATTAGGTGGACGCGCGCGCCCTCGACGTCGCCGCCCTCGATGCGGGCTGCGGTGCCGTGCGCCTTGGCCTCGGTGCGGACGTAGACCATGGGCAGCGCCAGCCGGTCGGCGACGAGGGTGGCGAAGGGGACGCCCGCGGTGACCCCGCCGGCGATGACCGTGGCGCCCGGCTGCGGCACGGTCGCCGCCAGAGCCGCCGCCGCCTTCGCGCGGGCTTCGGGCCGCGACAGGATCAGCCGGCAGTTCACGTAGAAAGGCGCATGGAGCCCAGAGGTGAGGCGGAACGGTTGCTCGGGCCGCACCAGGAAGGCGCCGGTATCGAGCAGGACCGCCGCGATCTCTTCCGCCGCTCGGCTCATCCGCGCCCCCTGCCCTCCCTCTCTGCGGTCGTCCCGCGCCGGGTGCGAAGGTAAACTATTCCCGCCCCGACAGGACACTCATGCCGAACGTTGCTCTCTATTGCGCCCTCGATGCGCGTGACCGGCCTACGGTCGAACGGCTCGCGCATCTGCTTGCGCCGGCGGTGGGCGGCCTCAAGCTCGGCCTCGAATACTTCTGCGCGCACGGGCCGGAGGGCGTGAGCGCGGTGCGCGCCGCCGGCCGGTCGCTCTTCCTCGACCTCAAGCTGCACGACATCCCGAACACCGTCGCGGGCGCCGTGCGCAGCGTGGTCGCGCTGGAGCCGCACTACCTCACCATCCACGCGGCCGGCGGCGTCGCCATGATGCAGGCGGCGCGCGAGGCTGCGGCGGAGGAAGCCGCGCGCCGGGGCGTCGCCCCGCCCAACCTGCTCGGCGTGACCGTGCTCACCAGCCTCGATGCCGCCACATTGGCGCGACAGGGCGTCGCCGGCTCCGCGCACGATCAGGTGCTGCGCCTCGCAGGCCTGGCCCACGAAGCCGGGTTGGCGGGCGTGATCGCGAGCCCGCACGAGGTGGCAACGCTGCGCGCCGCCCACGGCCCGGACTTCCACATCGTCGTCCCCGGCATTCGCCCGGCGAGCGGTGCCGGCAGCGGCAAGGGCGATCAAGCGCGGGTCGCGACGCCGGCCGATGCGGCGCGTGCCGGGGCGACGGCGCTGGTGGTCGGCCGCCCGATCACGCAGGCGCCCGATCCGCTGGCTGCGGCCCGCGCGATCGGGGACGAGATCGCGGCGTCGCGCGTCTCCGCGCGCGAAATCGAAGAGTCCTGACCGCCAGCCGTGGGCGCGCGGTGATCGGCGCCAACCGAGTCTGCCACCGAGGCGAAGCCGTCGGCCGCGAGCAGCCGCGCGAGCCCCTGCGTGATCTCGCCGACGAGGCGCGGCCCCCGATAAACCAGCGCGGTGTAGAGCTGCACGAGGCTCGCGCCCGCGCGGATGCGGGCGTAGGCGGCCTCGGCTGAATCGATGCCGCCCACCCCGATCAGCGGCAGGCGGCCGCCGCTCAAGGCATAGGCCCGGCGCAGCACCTCGAGCGCGCTGGGTGCCAGCGGCGGGCCGCTGAGGCCGCCCTCCTCCGCCCGCTGGCGAGAGACCAGGCCGGCCGGCCGCGCGGTCGTCGTGTTGGTGAGGATCAGGCCGGCGACGGGCGCGCCCTCGATGGCCTTCAGCAACGCCGCCAAAGCTTCGTCGTCAATCTCCGGCGCGAGCTTGAGCAGGATGGGCGGCGCGCCGTCGAGACGGGCGTGAGCCTCCGCCAGCGCGGCCAGCAGGCGGTGCAGCGCATCGCCCGCCTGCCACGCGCGCAGCCCCGGCGTGTTGGGTGAGGAGACGTTGACCGCCACGTAGTCGGCGAGCGGGGCCACGCGCGCAAGGCCCGCGGCGTAGTCGCGCGCGGGATCGGCGCTCTCCTTGTTCACGCCGATATTGATGCCGAGCGGGCGCTGGGATGCGCCGTTCGCGCGGCGCCAGCCCTCCAGCCTTGCGGCGACGACCTCCAGGCCGGCGCTGTTGAAGCCCATCCGGTTGATCAGCGCGCGCTCGCGCCTGAGGCGGAAGAGGCGGGGCCTTGGATTGCCCGGCTGCGGCCGGGGCGTGACCGTGCCCGCCTCGCCGAAGCCGAGGCCGAGCCGCGCTGCCGCATCGGGGCAGCGGGCGTCCTTGTCGAAGCCGGCGGCGAGGCCCAAGGGTGTCGGGAAGCGCTGGCCCCAGAGCGTCACCGCAAGCGCCGGGTCGGGCGGCGGTGGCGCCGGCGGCCGCCCCAGCCCGAGCAGGGCGAGCGCGGCGCCATGCGCGGTCTCCGGCGGCAGGCAGCGGAGGCCGGTGGTGGCGATGTCGGCGTAGGACACGGCGCGCCGCCCCGCCGCTAGCTCTCGGCGGCGTAGAGGGTGCGGCCGTCCACCACCGTGCGCAGGACGCGGCCCTGCACCGGCCGGCCGTCGAAGGGCGTGTTGCTCGACTTGCTGCGGAAGACGCCGCGGTCGACCTGCCAGGGCGCATCGAGATCGAAGAGCACGAGGTCCGCCGGCGCCCCGCGCCGCAGCCTGCCGGCGTCGATGCCGAGCAGGTCGGCCGGCGCCGAGGTCAGCCGGCGCAGCACCTCGCGCAGCGGGAGATGCCCGCCGTGATAGAGCTCGAGCGAGAGCGGCAGCATCGTCTCCAGCCCGACGATGCCGTTGGCCGCGCGCTCCATCGGCACGCGCTTGCTCTCCTGATCGTGGGGCGCGTGGTCGCTCGCGATGGCGTCGATGGTGCCGTCCTTCAGCCCGTCCACCATCGCCCTGCGGTTGGTCTCGCTCCGGAGCGGCGGCGCCATCTTGGCGAAGGTGCGGTAGTCGCCGACGTCGTGCTCGGTGAGCGCGAAGTGGTGCGGGGCGACCTCGCAGGTGACCGGCAGGCCTGCGCGCTTGGCGCGGCGCACCGCATCCACCGCGCCGGCGGTGGAGATGTGGGCCACGTGGTAGCGGCCGCCGGTGAGCTCGACCAGGCGGATGTCGCGCTCGACCACCACGATCTCGGATTCGTCGGGGATGCCCGGCAGGCCGAGCCGGGTCGAGACCTCGCCCTCCGCCATGCAGCCGCAGCTCGTGAGCGAGAGGTCTTCGGCGTGCTGGCTCAGGATCAGGTCGAAGGTGCGCGCGTAGCTGAGCGCGCGGCGCATCACCTGGCTGTCCGCGACCGGCAGCCCGTCGTCGGAGAAGGCGACCGCGCCGGCCTCCGCCAGCATCCCCATCTCGGTGAGCTGCTTGCCGTCCAGCCCCTTGGTCACGGCGCCGAAGGGATAGACCTTGACCCCCTTGGCCTCGCGCGCCCGGCGCTGCACGAACTCGACCAGCGCCACGTCGTCGATCACGGGCTTGGTGTTGGGCATGCAGGCGACGCTGGTCACGCCGCCGGCCGCCGCCGCGAGGCCGCCGGTCGCGATGGTCTCCTTGTGCTCGTGGCCGGGCTCGCGGAAGTGGACGTGCATGTCGATCAGGCCGGGCGCGAGGCAATGGCCGCCGCAGTCGACCGCAGCAATCCCGTCCGGCACGCCGCCGGCGAAGAGTTCCGGCCCGAAATCGGCGATCGCGCCGTCCTTCGCCAAGAGCGCGCCGGGGCTGTCGAGGCCGCTGTCCGGGTCCAGCAGGCGGGCGTTGACGTAGGCGGTGGGCTGCTCAGGTGTCACCGGCGAATCTCCGCATCAGAACTGCGGCGCCGGGCCGAGGTTGCGGCTCAGCGCGTCGAGGCAGCCCTGACGCACGGCGACGCCGAGCTCGACCTGGTCGAGGATGGCGCTCCGCGTGATGTCGTCGGCGACCTCGCTGTCGATCTCGACGCCCCGGTTCATGGGCCCCGGATGGAGGATCAGCGCGTTCTCCCGCGCCTCGGCGAGCTTGGCCCGGTCGAGGCCGTAGAAGCGGAAGTACTCGCGGGTGGACGGCACGAATGTGCCCTGCATGCGCTCCTGCTGCAGGCGCAGCATCATGATGACGTCGCAGCCCGCGAGCCCTGCCCGCATGTCGTGGAAGATCTCCACGCCCATGCGCTCGATCGCCGCCGGCACCAGCGTGGGCGGCGCGATGATGCGCACGCGCGCACCCATGGTGTTGAGCAGCAGGATGTTGGAGCGGGCGACCCGGCTGTGCATCACGTCGCCGCAGATGGCGACCCGGAGCCCCTCGATCCGGCCGAAGCGGTGGCGGATGGTGAGCGCATCCAGCAGCGCCTGGGTGGGATGCTCGTGGCTGCCGTCGCCCGCGTTGATCACCGCGCACTCGACGTGGTTGGCGAGCAGCCGGGCGGCGCCGGCATCGGGGTGGCGCATGATCAGCATGTCGGGGTGCATGGCGTTGAGCGTCATCGCCGTGTCGATCAGCGTCTCGCCCTTCTTGATCGCCGAGCTTGCCACCGCGATGTTGATGACGTCGGCGCCGAGCCGCTTGCCCGCAAGCTCGAACGAGGTGCGGGTGCGGGTCGAGGTCTCGAAGAAGAGCAGCACCACGGTGCGCCCGCCGAGCAGGCTCTTGCGCTTCTGCACCTCGCGGTTGAGCGCGACGTAGCCCTCGGAGAGATCGAGCAGGTGGGTGATGGCGCCGGCGGAAAGCCCTTCGATCCCCAGCAGATGCCGGTCGCCGAAGATCGATGGCAAGAGCGCAGGCTGCATTACCACACCTTGTAGGCGCACCCCGGCCGATATGCAAGGGCTAGCGTTATCGGGGGTTTCAGCAGGCCGCCGGTGTGTGCTGTGGCGGCCGCCTGCCTCCAATCATTTTCGTCATGGCCGCACTTGCCCCGGCCATGACAAAGAAAGGGGTCTGGTCTCGCGCCCGGCGCCCAAGGGAAACGAAGAATTGAGGAGAGGCCGAACCAAGCCGGCGCCACCTGCGTCCCCTCTCCGCCCTGCCGGCCCGCAGGCCCGGACGGCGCGACTGCGCCGCGCTCGTTTGCGCGTAGCCAAGCGAGCGTCGCGCGGATACGCGCGCGGAAGCATCGTGAGAGCGCCCGGCGATTGAGGGAAAGGAACAAGTTGGGAGAGGGACAGGGAGGTGTGTTTGTTGGGCCGTTCCCCATTCTCACGCCGCTGTGCGCCGCCTTCATCGCGCACCAGCGCCCCGAAACGAAGCCCACCGAACGAGTGCCCGATAGAGAAGCTCGCATTCATCTCCGCGGACCCCCCAATCGTCATGGCCGCACTTGTTGCGGCCATCCACGGGTTCCCGCACGCTCCGACGGACCCGGCCTAGAAAGATGGATGCCCGGATCAAGTCCGGGCATGACAAAGAAAGGGGTCTGGTCTCGCGCCCGGCGCCTGAGGGAAACGAAGAATTGAGGAGAGGCCGAACCAAGCCGGCGCCACCTACGTCCCCTCTCCGCCCTGCCGGGCCGCAGGCCCGGACGGCGCGACTGCGCCGCGCGCGCATGCGCGTAGCCAAGCGAGCGTCACGCGGATACGCGCGCGGAAGCATCGTGAGAGCGCCCGGCGATTGAGGGAAAGGAACAAGTTGGGAGAGGGACAGGGAGGTGTGTTTGTTGGGCCGTTCCCCATTCTCACGCCGCTGTGCGCCGCCTTCATCGCGCACCAGCGCCCCGAAACGAAGCCCACCGAACGAGTGCCCGATAGAGAAGCTCGCATTCATCTCCGCGGACCCCCCAATCGTCATGGCCGCACTTGTTGCGGCCATCCACGGGTTCCCGCACGCTCCGACGGACCCGGCTAAGGTAAATGGATGCCCGCAACAAGTGCGGCCATGACGACAAGGGGGGATGGTTCCTTTTGGCATGGGTCTCTGAGCCACGCCTGTCCGTCCGATTGTGACCGTACTGTGCAGATTCGCTTGATGGCTTGGCATGGCCAATCGCCTCGATCTCGGAGTGGGACAATCCTTCCACAGAAAGCACTTGACGATTCCGCCCTTGCCGGCACTTATGCTCGTCGACTGAGCGCAACATGAGTCGTCCCCAACTACGCACTTGCAGATATGAGCACAGGAAGAGTTGTCAATTTAGATTTATATAGTGACTTTATCTCGTTCATTCGATCCGAATTAACACGGCTCGGTTACGTAAGTGTTTACAGCCAAGAAGATGAGGATATTTTGCGCATCTATTTGGATGTGTGTAAACGACTGGTTGCGCCTCAACCTCGAACCGTACATAGAGAGAAAGGCTTTTCCTGCCCTGCGCGGTTTCTGAGATCAATGGCACAAATTGAGCAATTGGTAAAAAATGGAGATGACATTACTCCCTATTTGAGCAAGAGAATCAAGCGCTTAATTTATAGAGATTCGATGTTAAACGATTGGGGAATTCACCACTTACATCTCGGCGACAAAACAAGACACGACGGATTCATTGGCCGAACAGGGCCACTGCTATACTGCAGGTTTGAACAACAGGATGCCTACTTCCTTGATATTCTCCCCCATGGACACTGGACCACGCAGACTCTCGTAACAACTATGCACGAAAACTGGCCATCCATGCTTCATCGTTATCAGCTGCATGGTGTGAGAGGGGCTAGAATTTCGGACTTGGAAATAAAGGAGTTACGAAGAAAAAACTGCAACTATTGCTTGGAGATGGCTGACGGTACAGTCTATGCTCCGCCGGGCGGAGGGGTGGTGGGAAGCGGCTCGAATGTTATGTCAGTCTGGACAGAAATGCAAATACGTAACTTGCTACAACAGGAGCAAGACCTAGTTCGCACGAGTATAGACGAAATTGCCGCAAGCGCCCTGGAGGAGGGAGTTACACTCCCAAATCCGGCTAATTTCGATTTGCATATACTAAATGCTCAGTTTTATGCCGTAGAACGCGATAGCAGAGTAGCAGTTTGCCTGAAGGCGTTTTCCCAAACGGCTATTGGAAATGATCAGCACCGCAACTAGCGGCCACTTGAACGTCCCCCCCCAGCCACTGTGCTATCCTCTCCGCTAGCCCCTTGCGACGTGGAGAGAGGGTGGCAGTGCAGGAGCACCTATGACCTCCAATCGAATGCCAGGGCTTGATTTCGGGCTCGGTGAGACCGCCGACATGATTCGCTCGTCGGTCGAGAGCTTCGCGCAGGCGGAGATCGCGCCGCGCGCAGAAGAGATCGACGCGAGCAACGAGTTCCCGCGCGACCTCTGGCCCAGGCTCGGCGACCTCGGCCTGCTCGGCATCACGGTGGAGGAGGAGGAGGGCGGCAGCGGCCTCGGCTACCTGGAGCATTGCGTCGCCATGGAGGAGGTGAGCCGGGCCTCCGCCTCGGTCGGGCTCAGCTACGGCGCGCACTCCAACCTCTGCGTCAACCAGATCAGGCTCAACGGCACGCCGGCCCAGCGCGCCCGCTACCTGCCGGGTCTGATCTCCGGCGCGCACGTCGGCGCGCTCGCCATGAGCGAGCCGGGCGCGGGCTCGGACGTGGTCGGCATGCGCACGCGGGCGGAGCGCAAGGGCGATCGCTACGTCCTCAACGGGTCCAAGATGTGGATCACCAACGGCCCGGACGCCGAGGTCCTGGTGGTCTACGCCAAGACCGACCCGGAGGCCGGCAGCCGCGGCATCACCGCCTTCCTGATCGAGCAGGGCATGGCCGGCTTCTCCACCGCCCAGAAGCTCGACAAGCTCGGCATGCGGGGGTCGAACACCTCGGAACTGGTGTTCGAGGACTGCGAGGTGCCGGCGGAGAACGTGATCGGCGAGGAGGGCCGGGGCGTCAACGTGCTGATGAGCGGGCTCGACTACGAGCGCACGGTGCTCGCCGCCGGGCCCTTAGGAATCATGCGCGCCTGCATGGACATCGTGCTGCCCTACGTCCACCAGCGCCAGCAGTTCGGCCGGCCCATCGGCACCTTCCAGCTCATGCAGGGCAAGATCGCGGACATGTACACGGCGATGAACGCCGCCCGCGCCTACGTCTACGCCGTGGCGCGCGCGTGCGACCGGGGCGAGACCAGCCGCAAGGACGCCGCCGGCGCCATCCTCTTCGCCGCCGAGAAGGCGACCTGGATGGCGCTCGAGGCGATCCAGGCGCTGGGCGGCAACGGCTACGTCAACGAGTTCGCCACCGGGCGCCTGCTGCGCGACGCCAAGCTCTACGAGATCGGCGCCGGCACCAGCGAGATCCGCCGCATGCTCATCGGCCGCGAGCTCTTCGAGGAGACGGAATAGTCTTTATTCTTTTCCCTCAGGCGCCGGGCGCTCACATCACGCGCCCGCGCGCGTGTGGACGCGCGACGCTCGCTTGGCTACGCGCATTCGCGCGCGGCGCAGTCGCGCCGGCCGGGCCTGCGGCCCGGGAGGGCGGAGGGGGAACGTAGGTGGCGCTGGCGAATTCTCCCTCTCCTCCGCTTATTCTTTTCCCTTAGGCGCCGGGCGCTCGCATCACGCGCCCGCGCGCGTGTGGACGCGCGACGTTCGCTTGGCTACGCGCCTCACGGCGCGGCGCGCGGTCGCGCGCTCCGGCCCGCTTCGCGGCCCGGTCCGCTATCCTCCAGCACCACTGGCGCGTCGGAGCGTTCGACGAAGCTGAACCCCGCGTAGCCCTTCGCCACGACCTCGTCGCACCTGCGCACGTAGTCCGGGAATCCGATGTAGGGCATGAAGACGGGCGCCTTGCCCGGAATGTTCGAGCCGATGTACC
>JAPPNV010000328.1 GCA_028818565.1 Rhodospirillales bacterium
GCCTGCAGCACTGGGGCGTCGAGCCCGACATGATCCAGTTCGCCAAGGCCATCACCTCGGGCTACTTCTCCCTCGGCGGCATCGGGATCAGCGACGAGATCGCCAACACGATGCACGAAAGCGGCAAGCCCTGGATGCACGCCTACACCTACAGCGCGCATCCCACCGGGTGCGCCATCGGTTGCGCCATGATGGACCTGATCGAGCGGGAGGATTTCCCGGGCCAGGCTGCGGCGAAGGGCAAGCGCCTGCTGGTCGGCCTCAAGGACGCGCTCGCCGATCATCCCAACGTCGGCGACATCCGGGGACTCGGGCTCATGTGCGCCGTGGAGTACGTGAAGGACCGGGCTACGAAGGAGAGCTTCGATCCAGCCGACGGCATCGCTGCCAAGATCCACGCCGAGGCCATGTCTCGCGGGCTCTTCAGCCGCTTCCGGCCGGACGTCTACATGGTTGCACCGCCGATCATCATCGACGACGAGACCATCGATCAGATGGTGGAGATCACTGCCGAGTCGACGCAGGCGGTCCTTGGCTGAGAGCGGCACGCAAGCTGCGCGGGGGAGAGATCCTCCGGCCCCGCGGCCACCCATTGACTGGGGGGCGCCCGAATTCCTGGACGCCGGCGCGCTCGATGACGAGCTTCGCCGCGTCGCGGGCGTTTGCCACACCTGCCGCCGCTGCGAGGATTTCTGCGAGAGTTTTCCGCGACTCTTCGATCTGATCGACAGCGCGGGCAGCGTCGAGGCGGTCAAGAGCGCTGACTTCGAGAGCGTGGGCGCGGCCTGCACGCTCTGCGACATGTGCTATCCGGTCTGCCCCTACGCGCCGCCGCACGTGCATTCGGTGGACTTTCCCGCCCTGATGATCCGCCAGCGGACGCATGCCAAGGGCGAGGTGGGCCTCTTCGAGCGCGCACTGGGCTCGACCGACCGCAATGGCCGGCTGTTCGGCGCCATCGCCCCGCTTGCCAACTGGGCGGCGCGCCGGGGCAACCGGCTGACCCGGTCGCTCATGGATGCGTTTGCCGGCATTCACCGCGATGCGGTGCTGCCGCGCTTTCATGCCCGCAGCTTCAGCCGGCGGGCCGCCGCACGCCCGCCGGTCGTCGATGCGAACGCGCCGGCCGCCGGGCGCAAGGCCGTGCTCTACGCCACCTGCTTCGTCGAGTACAACAATCCGGGGATTGGCCGCGCCGCCCAGGGTGTGCTCGCGAAGAACGGCGTCGAGACCGAGGTCGTCTACGACGAATGCTGCGGGATGCCGCAATTGGAGCGCGGCGATATCGCCGAGGTCTGCCGCCGTGCCCGGCGCGTCGCAGCGGCGTTCGGCCCCTGGATCGAGCGCGGCTGGGACGTGATTGCGCCGATTCCATCGTGCGCGCTGATGATGAAGACGACGTGGCCGCAGTACCTGCCGGACGACCCGGCGGTGGCGCGCCTCGCGGAGCGCACGAGCGATATCTCCGAGTACATCGTGGGCATCGCCCGCGGCGAGGGGCTCGCCGAGGGGCTGGCGCCGCTCGAGGGCGATGTCGCCCTCCACCAGGCCTGCCACGCCAGGGCCCAGAACATCGGCGCCAAGGCGGCCGTCATGCTGCGCATGATCCCGAAGAGCAACGTCCTGATGATGCAGCGCTGCGCTGGACACGGCGGTACGTGGGGCGTCATGAAGCGAAACTTCGAGACCGGCATGAAGGTCGGCGAGCCGGTCATCCGGCAGGCGGCTGAAAGTGGCCGTGCGTACCTCGCCTCCGAGTGTCCGCTTGCCGGCGACCATATCGTGCAGGGGATGGAGCGCCTGGATGCGGGCCGCGCCCATGCGAAGCGCGCGCATCACCCGATTGAATTGCTGGCCAAGAGCTATGGCATCGACGCCTGACCGCGCGCTCGACGCGCATGCAACCGAGACGCTGACCGCGATGGCGCGCGTGCTTTATCCCCACGACTTCCTGGACGACTCGCCGTATCGCCAGGTGGTCGACATCGTGGCCGGGGAGGCGGATTCTGCGCAGCGCACGCTGCTGGCGGAGGGCGTCGCGGCGCTGGATGGGGTCTCAGACCGCTTATTCGTCGCGCTCACGGAGACGGAACGGCTCGCGGCGGTCCAGGCGATCGAGCGCACGCCCTTCTTCGAGACGATGCGCGCGGCCACGGCGCGCCACCTCTATTCCAATCCGGCGATCTGGCACCACTTCGGCTACGAGGGGCCGTCCCACCATCTCGGCGGCTACATCGATCGCGGCTTCGACGATATCGACTGGATTTCCGAAGAGGACGTTAGGGTGGACGAATGATTGCGCCTCACCGTGACGACGACGATATCCCTGCCGTCACCTACGACCTCGACGATGACAGCGTGGTCGTGATCGTCGGCTCCGGCGCCGGCGGCGGCACCATGGCTGACGAGCTGACCCGGCGGGGCATCGACGTGGTCCTGTTGGAGGCTGGCCCGCGCTTCAAGGTGACCGACTTCGTCAATGACGAGTGGGCGATGAACGAGCTGCTCACCTGGAAGGACAAGCGCGACTGCACCGGCGGCGCGCCCGTCGCCCGCGACTATCCGACGGCGCCCACCTGGACCTGCAAGGCCCTGGGAGGCACCACCCTTCACTGGACCTCCATGTGCCCGCGCCCCGAGGATTACGAATTCAAGGTGCGCTCGACCTACAGCGACATGGACGGCGCCGCCCTGGAAGACTGGCCGCTGGACAATGAGGAGATGGAGCCCTTCTACCGCGAGGCCGAGATCAAGATGGGCGTCACCGGGCGAAACGGGATCCCGTTTCACCGGTCTTCCAACGCAGTCCGGGTCATGTCCCTCGGCGCGAAGCGCATGGGCTACCGAGACTTCGGCCCCAACAATCTGGCGGTCAACCCGCTGCCCCGCGACGGCCGCAACGCTTGCGACCAGATCGGCTTCTGCATTCAGGGCTGCCGCTCCGGCGGCAAGTGGTCCACCTTCGCCTCCGAGCTGCCGCGCGCTGAAGCTACGGGACGCTGCGAGATTCGGACACGCTGCATGGCGCTCCGCATCGAGCATGACGCGAGCGGCCGCATCAGCGGAGTCCTCTACGCCGACGCCGCAGGAGACCACCACTTCCAGAAAGCGCGGCTGGTCTGCGTCGCGGCAAATTCGATCGAAACCACGCGGCTGCTGCTCAACTCCGAGTCGAGCGCGTGGCCGGACGGGCTTGCCAACGGCTCGGGCATGCTCGGCAAGCACTACATGCGACACGTGACTGCCTACATGTACGCCGAATTTCCAAGGCCGGTGCGCATGTACCGCGGCTTGGTCGCAGCGGGCGTCATTCGCGACGAAGCCCGGCACGATACCACCCGCGGCTTTGCCGGCGGCTACTACTATGGCTCTATCGGACTCGGCCTGCCTTTCTACGCAGCGTTCCTGAGTCCGGGGCGCTGGGGCGCCGACTACGCGAGCTGGATCGAGGCCTACGAGAGCGTCGCGGGTCTGTTCGTGAACGGCGAGGACATGCCCATCGCCACCAACCGGGTGACGCTCCATCCCACCGAGAAGGACCAGCACGGGCTGCCGATCCCCCGTCTCAACCTCGACGATCATCCCAACGATCTGGCGATGAAGCGCCACGCCTACCGCAACGGGATCGCCATGCTGGAGGCGGCCGGCGCGCTCCGCGTCTTCTGCTCGCCGCCGCTGCCGGTCTCCCACAATCTCGGCACCTGTCGCATGAGCGAGGATCCCGACGCCGGCGTGGTCGACCGCTGGGGCCGGAGCCACGAGATCCCCAACCTCTTCATCTCTGATGGTAGCCAGTTCACGTCCTCGCTGGCGGGCAATCCGACGCTCACCATCGTCACGCTCGCCATCCGCCAGGCGGGCTACATCGCCCGACAAATGAGCCGCGGCGCGCTCTAGCACGCCGCAACCGGTTAACGCCCCCGGTCCGGTTTCGCCAATCGGGCGAACCCGGCAGCCGATCCACACGAATCACGGGAGGAAAGCATGGCGACACTGCCCATGGTGGACTACGACGACGCCCCGCCGGAGGTCCGCGCGGTCTATGACGACATCATGGAGACCCGCAAGACCGACTGGATCAACAACTTCTGGAAGGTGCTGGCCAATGACCCGCCGACCCTCGCGCGCACCTGGAACAGCATCAAGGAGGTGATGGCACCCGGCGCCCTCGATCCGCTCACCAAGGAGCTGATCTATGTCGCGGTCAGCGCCACCAACGGCTGCGAGTACTGCATCCGCTCCCACACCGCAGGCGCACGCCGGCAGGGAATGACCGACGCCATGCTGGCAGAGCTCATGGCGGTGGTGGGCATGGCAAACGAGACCAACGCGCTTGCCAACGGCTACGCCGTCGATGTCGACGCAGCGTTTCTGAAAAAGTAGGAGGGTGCGGCGCTCAAGCGTCCCAAGCGCCCGGACCGCCGGCTCGAAGGGCTGGTAGCGGGGGAGGGACTCGAACCCCCGACCCATGGATTATGATTCCACTGCTCTACCGACTGAGCTACCCCGCCCCAGGAGCCGGAAGCGCACCGCTATACGCGGCGCCCTCGCCGCCTGTCAAGCGCACCGCAGAGAGGGCGGTGTCTCCTATCGGAACGGCTGAGCGTAAAGGATACCGCCATCCCGATAGAGGGCGCTGAGGCCGCGCGGCAGACCTAGCGGGCTGCCGGAGCCAAGGTATCTCTCGAAGATTTCGGCGTAGTTGCCTTCCGCTGCAATCGCACGCACCGCCCACTCGGCGTCGAGGCCGAGCATGTCGCCCAGAGAGCCCTCCGTGCCCAGCATCCGGTTGATCTCGGGATGATCCGTTCCCTTCGCCATCTCCATGACGTTTGCCTGGGTCACGCCAAGCTCTTCGGCGACGATCAGCGCGTTCAGCACCCAGCGCCCGATGTCCGCCCACTGGTCGTCGCCATGGCGTACCAACGGCCCCAGCGGCTCCTTCGAGATAATCTCCGGGTAGATCACGTGTGCGTCCGGGTCGTCGAAGGTCGACTTCGTTGCCGCCAGGCCGGAAACGTCCGTCGTGTAGACGTCGCAGCGCTCCGCCTCGTAGGCCGCGCGGGCTTCGGCGTTGGTCTCGAGCGGCACCGGCTCGTAGCCGATGCGGTTGATGCGGAAAAAGTCGGCGAGGTTGAGCTCGGTGGTGGTGCCGGTCTGGATGCAGATCGAGGCGCCGTCGAGCTCGGTGGCCCTCTCCACCCCCAGCTCCCGCTGGCCGAGGAAGCCCTGGCCGTCATAGTAGTTGATGCCGACGAAGGTGAAGCCCAGGTCGACGTCGCGCGAAAAGGTCCAGGTCGTGTTGCGCGACAGGATGTCGACTTCGCCGGAGGCCAATGCCGGAAAGCGCGTCTTCCCTGTCAGAGTGACGAAGGAAACCTTGTCCGGATCGCCCAGCACGGCTGCTGCCAGCGCCCGGCAATAGGCCACCTCGAAGCCGGACCACTGGCCCGTGTCGTCGGTATGTGAATAGCCCGGCAGGCCCGGATTGATGCCGCATCTGAGTCGGTCATTGGCCTGCACGTTGTCGAGTGTCGCCGCATGGCCCGGAAGCCCGGCCGCAATCGTCAGCGCGCCGACCATCGCAAGGGTCGCTGCAATCTTCGAAAGGCTCACCATTCTTCCCCGAGAATTGGCGTCTTGATAAACCGGATGCAGTCCGTATACGCGATACCTCTGGGAAAAGGCCAATATATATTGCCCTCAACCTATTATAAGAAAATGTTATACTTATCTGGTCCGCGTCGCTTCCTGAGCTTCGGCCTATGGAAGCGGGTTCGGGTGCTTTGGGACGGACGAGGACAATCGCCTCGCCCGGTGCAGCACATCGCCACCATCAGTCGCCGTTGTCGTCGGTGTAGACCAAGACCACCGCATCGTGGCTGATGCCGAACGAGAGATGGTCGGCTGCTTTCACGACGTCGAGGGCCGCAGCGTGGCTCGACACCGCGCACACAACCTGCAACGCGCCGCCCGTCCCGAGGGCCGCGGCAATGCTCTTGAAGCTCATCCCTGTCCCCCGGGAGCTTCGCGTGATGAAGAGGCATGGACTGCCTCCGACAAAATGCTCTCACGTTCTCGATCCATTTCACAGTGCCGCGGCCGCCGTGCTCCCACTGCATTTCACGGCCTGGCAGTTGCCTCAGGGCCACTCTCCCCATAACATCCTGCCGCCCGGCACACGGGGAGGCCGGGATATGATCGAATCGGTGCGACGCCGAGCCGAAGCGGTGCGGTGCTCGCTTTAACGCGTGGGAGAGTGGCGTTGGCAGATTATCTGGTCGGCATTGATGTCGGCGGTACCTTCACGGATTTCGTGAGCTACAATTCGGAGACCAGGGCGGTCGATGTGTGGAAGATTATGTCGACGCCCCACGACCCCAACGAAGGCATCTTGGGCGGCCTCGGGCGTTTCGACGCGCCGTCGGACATCCGCAACATCAGGCTCGGTACGACGGTGGCAACGAACGCGATCCTGGAGCGCAAGGGCGCAAAGGTCGCCTATGTCACCACCGAAGGCTTTCGCGACATCCCCTTCATCCAGCGGGGAAACCGGCGCAGCCATTACGACATCACCTGGATCAAGCCGAAGCCACTGGTGAAGCGCCGTAACTGCTACGAGGTGAACGAGCGGATCATGTCCGACGGCACGGTCCATGTGCCACTGGACGAGGACGGGGTTCGCGCCATCGCGCAGCAGATCAGGGACGAAGGTTCCATCGAGGCGGTGGCAGTCAACTTCCTGTTCTCGTACGTGACGCCTGACCATGAACGGCGCGCCAAGGAAATTCTGGAGGAGGAGCTCCCGGATATTCCGATCTCCATTTCTTACGACGTGCTGCCGAAGTGGAAGGAGTACGAGCGCGCGTCCACTACCATCGCGGACGCCTACGTCAAGCCGGTGGTGAACAGCCAGGTCGCGAACCTGCGCGAGCGCTTCAGGGAGAGCGGGGTCACCGACCAGGCCGTCGTCATCAAGTCCAACGGTGGCGAAATGACCCTGGAGGCGGCGCAGCGCACGCCGATCCAGATGACCGTGTCCGGCCCCACGGGCGGGGTGATCGCTGGCAAGCATGTCGCCAGGCTGAGCGGGATCAGCCACCTCGTCACCCTCGACATGGGCGGCACCTCCACCGATACGTCGACCATCGTGGGCGGGCAGGAGAACTTCACCACCGACTACGAAGTGGAGTTCGGCGTCCCCATCCAGATCCCCATGATCGATATTCGCACCATCGGGGCAGGCGGCGGCTCCATCGCCTGGATCGACAAGGGAGGCATGCTGCGCGTGGGACCCGAGAGCGCGGGTGCGAATCCCGGCCCTGCCTGCTACGGCACAGGCGGCGAGCGGCCTGCGGTCACGGACGCCAACCTGCTTCTCGGCCGCATCAACCCCGGGAACTTCCTCGGCGGCGAAATGGCCCTGGATCTCCAGGCGGCGGAGAAGGCGATTGCGAGCGTCGCCGGGCCGCTCGGGCGCACCGCCGAGGAGACGGCATTGGCCATCGTGCAGATCGCCAACAACAACATGGTGGGTGCTCTGCGCTCGGTGCTGATCGAGCGCGGCCTCGACCCCCGCGACTTCGCGCTTTTGGCCTTCGGCGGCGCGGGCCCGCTGCATGCCGCCGACCTGATGAACGATGCCGGCATCCCGTCGGGCGTCATTCCTAACTATCCGGGCCAGTTCTCGGCCTTCGGCTTCATCCTCACCGACGCTCGGGTCGATGTGCAGCGCACGGTGCAGATGACGTCCAAGCGCTTCGACCAGGCGCGCGCGTCGGAGGTGATGCGCGCGCTGATCGAGACCGGCATCGCCGAGTTGAAGGCGCAGGGCTACGTCAAGAACATCGAGATCTACCGCTCGCTGGAGATGCGCTATCTCGGCCAGAACTACGAGCTGGAGATCCCGGTCGCCTTCGACTCCTTCACGGACGAGACCACGCCGAAGGTCTGGCAGGCTTTCCACGACATGCATCTCGCGCGCTTCGGCTTCAACATCCCGCGCGAGGTAATCGAGGTCATCACCGTCAAGGCGACGGTCGTCTCGCTCACCGAGAAGCCCGTTCTCGCCACCATCGGCAAGGCGGAAGGCGGGCCCGAGGTCGTCTCCACGCGCTCGGTCGTGTTCGACGACGGGCGCCACGAGACGCCGATCTACAACCGCGCCCAGTTGCGCGACGGTCACGCGATCACCGGCCCTGCAGTCATCGAGGAGCCGGTCTCGGTGACCGTGCTGCGCCCCGGCCAACCCATGAAGGTGGATCAGTACGGTAATCTTCTGATCGGCCGCATCGCCGAGGAGTCCTGATCATGACCCAGAAGCCCGACGTCGACATGGTCGCCATGTCGATCATCGATTCCACCATGACAGCGGTCTGCCGCGAGATGGGCATCGTGCTGATGAAGACGTCGTACTCGACGATCTTCAACGAGGCGCTGGACTTCACCTGCGCGCTCGCGAGCCCCCAAGGCGAGATGATCGCGCAGGCCGAATACTGCCCATCGATGATCGGCGGCGTGCCGCTGCTGGTGCGCAGCTGCGTCAAGGAGATCCCGCTGGAGACCCTCGAGCCCGGCGACGTGATCTGCCACAACGACCCCTACCGCGGCGGCCTGCACTGCCCCGAGCACACGCTGATCAAGCCGGTCTTCGTCGATGACGAACTGATGGGCTTCGCCATGACCATCGGCCATCTGCAGGAGATCGGCGGCATGGTGCCGGGCGCATTCGCGGGCGAGGCGACCGAGATCTTCCACGAGGGCATCCGCGTGCCGCCGGTCAAGATCAAGAGCGCCGGCGAGGACGTGGAGGAGGTGTGGAAGCTGCTCCTCGCGAACGTCCGCACCCCCCGCTACAACTACGGCGATCTGCGCGCGCTCATAGCGGGCGTGGATGTGGGCGAACGCGGGCTCGCGAAGCTCATACGCAAGTACGGCAAGGAGCAGTTCCGCCGCAACGTGCTGGACCTGATGGACTACTCCGAGAGCCGCATGCGGGCGGAGATTGGCGCGATCGAGGACGGCGTCTATCGCTTCCAGGACCAGGTCGAGGACGACGGCATCGAGAGCAAGCCCTACACCATCAAGGTGGCGGTCCACGTCCAGGGCGGTGAGGTGGTGATCGACTATTCCGGCACCTCGCCGCAGGCGCTGGGTCCGATCAACGCCACCCTCGGCGTCTCCTACTCCGCTGCCTACAACGGCATCCTGCAGGTCACCGACGAGACAATTCCCAAGAACTCGGGCTGCTTCCGCCCGATCCGCGTGGTCTCGCCGCCCGGCACCTTGCTCAACGTCGACTATCCCGGGCCCGAGGTCGGCGGCAACACCGAGACCCACTGCAAGATCGCGGGCGCGGTGATCGGCGCGCTGGCGCCGGCGCTTCCGGATCGCACGATGGCGGCCGAGGGCGCGACGCATACCAACTTCGTCTTCGGCGGCACCGATGAGGAGACCGGCGAGGCGTTCGTCTGCTACGCCATCGAGCTTTCGGGCTGGGGCGGGCGCAGCTTCGCCGACGGCAACGACGCGACCGATTCGATCAACGGCAACTGCCGGGTCGTGCCGGTCGAGGTGTTCGAGACCCGCTTCCCGTTCCGCACCGAGTCCTACATTCTGGTGCAGGATTCCGGCGGGGCCGGCCTGAACCGCGGCGGGCTGAGCACGCAGCGCACGCTCAAGAGCCTGGATACCGAAATCATGGGCAGTCAGATGTCCGACCGCCACCGCAACCGGCCCTGGGGGCTGGGTGGCGGGCAGCCCGGCGGGCTCGCCGGCACCTGGTATCAGCAGGCGAACACGACAAGCTGGCACATGATCGACGAGGCCTTCGGCAAGGCCAGCCCCAGCAAGTGGAGCAACGTGCGCATCCGGCCGGGCGATTCGATCCGCTTCCAGACTCCCGGCGGCGGCGGCTGGGGCGATCCGCGCGAGCGCTCGCGCGAACAGGTGATCGAGGACGTGGCCGAGGGCTATATCTCCCCTGCTTCGGCGCGGGAGCATTACGGCCTCGACGGCGCGGCCGAAGCTGCGGAGTAGGGCGCCTTCGGGCATGACCGTATGAGGGCGAGACCGGGTTCGAGCGAAGACGCACCGATTCACCCCCGCGCAGGCGCCGGAACGAGCCGGTTATTTTGCGCCGGCCCTGTCCCCCGCGAGGGTCGGAGAGGGCGATGAGGCCCTCGCCGTCGTGGTTTCCCTCCGCCTCCAAGCAAATACTCCAATACGTTAGTTCCGCAGGGTTTTCGCGGAGAGTCTCCTCGCCCGTCTCTGTCCGTAGAGGCACTTCAGCGCCGAGAAGACGACGTCCAGCGGCTCGCGAGTAATAGTGACCCGTTCCGGCGTCCGGAACCTGCCGGATGGAGCCACTAGTCGGGTTGTGTTGAAGTCCGTACAGACTGTCCAACAGGACTTGTTCGCCCCAAGAACCCACTCCACAGCGGGGGGCCTATCACGGAAAATTCTGGATCGCCGCTGGTCCCTCTGACGTAGGTCAATCCACGCCAATCTTTGCAGTTCGTGAATCGCCCAAGCAAAATCTGCAATGGATTTCGTTCCCTCGAATAAAGTAGATCAGCACCGATATGTCTCCGGTGCCAACGACCCGTTCCGAGTCAATGTCCTATGTCGAATGCTGCTACGGGACGTGTTTGATTGCCGCAAGTTGCTGGCGCAGCAAGGCTTTGAACGCCAAGCAGGCGATCGTGTCCCGAGCCGTGGTGTAAGAGCCTGACGCCGATCGCGGTAACCGG
>JAPPNV010000439.1 GCA_028818565.1 Rhodospirillales bacterium
GGCCCTGCTCCCCGGTCGCTGCGTTCGCATTGCCCGCATTGACCACCAGCGCCCGCGCGGTGCCATCGCCCTCCCCGAGCAGCGCGCGGCACCAGAGCACAGGCGGCGCCGCCGTGTGCGAGCGGGTGAGCGTGCCGGCGACGGTCGTCTCCTGCGCGAAGGACGCGAGCAGAAGATCGGGGCGTCCCCGGTAGCGCAACTGCGCCTCGGCGGCGGCGAGTCGCACGCCTGGAACCGGCGGCAAATCGGGGAAGCGCGCGGGCGCGAGGGGGGAAATTGCGGTCATCGACCTCTCCTGATGGCGAGCCGCGCCAACCATACAGGCAGAGCCCGAACGGGACGAATACCGCGCGCCGCGTTGACAGGACCGGACCGCACGCCTATCTCTCGGTCATTGGCGTCGCTACGGGCGGCGGCAGGCGGCGGCTGTCGGGATGATGCCATGCTTCAAGGCTTTTCCAAGAAAATCTTCGGCACGGTCAACGAGCGCATCGTCAAGGCGCACGCCGGGCAGATCGGCGCCATCAACGCCCTCGAGAGCTCGCTGGAAGCGTTGAGCGACGAGGAGCTTCGCGCCAAGACCCCCGCGTTCAGGAAGCGGATCGAAGGCGGCGAGACCCTGGAAGACCTGCTGATCGAGGCGTTTGCCGTCACGCGCGAAGCCGCGAAGCGCACGCTCGGCCAGCGCCACTACGACGTGCAGCTGGTCGGCGGTATCGTCCTCCACCAGGGCAAGGTTGCCGAGATGGCGACCGGCGAGGGCAAGACCCTGGTGGCGACGCTGCCGGTCTATCTCAACGCCCTCGAAGGCAAGGGCGTGCACGTCATCACGGTGAACGACTACCTGGCCCAGCGCGACGCCGCCTGGATGGGCGAGATCTACCAGTTCCTGGGCCTCAAGGTCGGCTGCATCGTGCACGGGCTGAGCGACGATCAGCGGCGCGAGCAGTACGGCGCCGACGTCACCTACGGCACCAACAACGAGTTCGGCTTCGACTATCTGCGTGACAACATGAAGTTCACGCTGGAGACCATGGTCCAGCGCCCCTTCAACTTCGCCATCGTCGACGAGGTCGACAGCATCCTGATCGACGAGGCGCGCACGCCGCTGATCATCTCGGGGCCGTCGGAGGACAGCTCGGAGATGTACCAGAAGGTCGACAAGGTGATCCCCGAGCTTAGCGAGGGCGACTTCGAAATTGACGAGAAGGCCCGCGCGGCGACGCTCACCGACGAGGGTGCGGAACGTGTCGAGGCGCTGCTCGCCAAGCACGATCTCCTGCGCAGCCCCAACCTTTACGACATCGAGAACGTCTCGGTGGTTCACCACATGAACCAGGCTGTCCGCGCCCACAAGATGTTCGAGCGCGACACCGATTACATCGTGAATGACGGACGCGTCGTCATCATCGACGAGTTCACCGGGCGCATGATGCCGGGCCGCCGCTTCTCCGAAGGGCTGCACCAGGCGCTCGAGGCCAAGGAGAATGTGCGGGTCCAGCAGGAGAACCAGACGCTGGCCTCGATCACTTTCCAGAATTACTTCCGGATGTATCCGAAGCTCGCCGGCATGACCGGCACCGCGGCAACCGAGGCCGCCGAACTCGGCGACATCTACGGCCTCGACGTGATCCAGATCCCAACCAACGAGCCCTGCATCCGCGAAGACCGAGACGACGAGGTCTACCGCACCGCAGACGAGAAGTGGAACGCGATCCTCGAGCTTCTGAGCGACTGCCAGAAACGGGGCCAGCCGGTGCTCGTGGGCACGACCAGCATCGAGAAATCGGAATTCCTGTCCGAACGGCTCAAGAAGGAATCGATACCGCATAACGTGCTCAACGCCCGCTATCACGAGCAGGAGGCGCACATCATTGCGCAGGCCGGCCGCGAAGGCGCGCTGACCATCGCCACCAATATGGCCGGCCGCGGGACCGACATTCAGCTGGGCGGCAACATCGAGTTCCGCATCGCCGACGAGCTCGGTGAAGAGGAAGACGAGGTCGCGAAGGAGCGGGCCGCCGCCAGCATCCGTGCTGAAGTCGCTGCCGGGCGCGAGAAGGTGCTCGCCGCAGGCGGGCTGCTGGTAGTCGGCAGCGAGCGCCACGAGGCCAGGCGCATCGACAACCAGCTGCGCGGCCGATCCGGCCGGCAGGGCGACCCTGGCGCCTCGCTTTTCTTCCTCTCGCTCGAAGACGATCTCATGCGAATTTTCGGATCCGAGCGCATGGACTCCATGCTCTCCAAGCTCGGCTTGAAGGATGGCGAGGCGATCGTCCATCCGTGGATCAACAAGGCACTCGAAAAGGCGCAGCAGAAGGTGGAGGCGCGCAACTACGAGATCCGCAAGAATTTGCTCAAGTTCGACGATGTGATGAACGACCAGCGCTCGGTGGTCTACGAGCAGCGCAAGGACCTGATGCGCACCGACGATGTCTCGGAGACGGTCGTCGACATGCGCCATGAGGTGGTCGATGCCATCGTCGACGATCACATCCCGGAGAAGGCCTATCCCGAGCAGTGGGACCTGGACGGCATGCACGACTCATGCCGGCGCCTGCTCGGCATCGACCTGCCGATCAAGGACTGGGCCAAAGAGGAGGGCATCGCCGACGAGGAGATTCGCGATCGCATCGTCAAGGAATCGGATGTCCATGCCGCCGCCAAGCTCGCCACGTATGGCTCTGAGGTCTGGCGCCTCGCGGAGAAGAGCTTGCTTCTGCAAATCCTCGATCAAAGCTGGAAGGACCACCTGCTGACCCTGGACCACCTGCGCCAGGGGATCGGTCTCAGGGCCTACGGCCAGCGTGACCCGCTCAACGAGTACAGGGGCGAGGCTTTCGAGATGTTCGAGAGCATGCTCGCGAGCCTCAGGGAGCAGACCACCCAGCTTCTCAGTCACGTCGAGCTCAGGCTTCAGGGCCACGACGAGGAGGAGTCGCCCGTGCCGGAGCGCACTGCGCCGCAGATGCAGGAGACGCGCCGCGACCCCGCGCTCGCCGCTGCGGGCGCAGGAGCGATCGCCGAGGAGGCGCCTGCCCTGGCAGCCGCCGGCGGTGGCCGCGCGCCCGCACGGCGCGAGGCTGCCCAACCGGATCAGGCGGCGGCGGGCGGCGGCACCGTTCGCCACGCAGCGTTCGACCAAAGCAATCCCGAGACCTGGGGCAGAGTCGGCCGCAATGCCCCCTGCCCCTGCGGCTCCGGCCTCAAGTTCAAGCGCTGCCACGGCAAGCTCGCCTGAACGACGCTCCTCCCCCAGCCGACTACAGATAACCGGGTGCGGCCTAAATGATGATGCCGCCGCCCCGGGCGCGCTCCCACTTGCTCTCGTGGTCGGTGCCGAGCACGAGGTCAGGGTCGGCATCGATCACCCTCCAGTCGCCGCGCGCCAGCTCGTCCTCCAGTTGCGATGGTCCCCAGCCGGAATAACCGAAGACAAGCAGGCTTCGGCGCGGGCCCTGACCGAGGGCAATGTCGATGAGCGCTTCGGGACCAATGGTCCACGCAATGCCGTCGGCGACAAGCCGAGTTCTGTCAGCTTCATAGTCGTCGGAGTGAAGGACGAAGTAGCGGCCCGGATCAACGGGGCCGCCGTAGTGCAGGGTGACGGAGCCCCCCACGTCTTCCCCTTGTTCATCGGCGTCGATGCCAAGCTGGTCGAGGAGCGCGGCGATGGGCCCTACGGCAAAGGGCTTGTTGACCACCAGCCCCAATGCGCCGTCCCTGTCGTGATCGATGAGATAGATCACCGTTTCCTGAAATCGCGGGTCGGGCATGCCCTTGCGCGCGACCAGAACCTTGCCGCTCAGCGAGTCCGCCTGCGCGGTGCTCGCTGCGGCGCCCACAGCCAACGCCGCAATCAGGCAAAGCGCAGGCAACAGGCGCATGGCGAGATCCTCAGGCGATGCCTAGCAGCGGGGGAAGCTCCGCGAGCGTCTTGATTTCGGCGTCGGGCGCCGACGGGATACGCTCCTGCCCCTGGCCGAAGCGGTTGCACCAGGCGACGCGGAAGCCGAAGGCCGCAGCGCCGTTGGCATCCCAGGCGTTAGACGACTGGAAGCTCACCTTGGCCGGAGGTACGCCGAGCCGATCCACCACCAGTTGGTAAACGGAAGGATGAGGCTTGAAGATGCCGACCTCCTCGACGGAGAGCACGGCATCGAGGCTGTCGCCGATTCCCGCTGCGTCCACCGCCGCCTCGAGCATCCCCGGCTCGCCGTTCGAGAGGATGGCGGTCCTGAGCCCGTGCGCTCTGAGCGTCGCCAGCGTCTCCCGCACTTCCGGGTAGGCATCCAGGGTGCGATAAGCCTCCATCAGCCGAGCCCGCAGCGCGTCATCCTCGATACCGAGCTCCCCCATGGAGAAGTCGAGCGCATCGCCCGTGACCTGCCAGAATCCCGTGTAGCGGCCCATCAGGCTGCGCAGCCAGGTGTACTGAAGTTGCTTGTGGCGCCAGAGCTCGGCGAGCGGCGCGGCCTTGTCACCGAGCGCCGCAACGTGACGCCCGGCCGCCGCGTTGTAGTCGAACAGCGTGCCGTAGGCGTCAAAGACGCAGGCGGCAATATCGCCGAAGCGCGGATGGGCCATGCCCCTCTTCCTCCCGATACCTCCCGATCATACCAGAGCGCCGGGGAGGCGTGCGGACGGGAGGCTCCGCCGTTTGCGCGCCCTGCTCGCCTGCTCTTGGCCTACTTGTGGCGGAAGATGATGCGGCCCTTCGACAGATCGTAGGGCGTCATCTCGACATCGACCCGGTCGCCGACGAGCACGCGGATGCGGAACTTGCGCATCTTGCCCGCCGGGCGCGCGATGATCTCGTGGCCATTGTCGAGCGCCACGCGAAACATCGTGTCCGGCAGCTTCTCGCGAACCGTACCGGAAAACTCGAGCAAGTCCTCTTTGGCCATAGGCGAAGGCGCTGCTTCTCGGTTCTAAGGGCGACGGGCCGGATCGAGCGGCATCAAGACCGCACCAGCGGCCGCCGGCGCGGGTTTGTCGCACAGCACGAACGGTTTGTGAAGCGCGATTCCGGCGGTCAGGCGAGGCGGTGGTTCACCACGCTCCGGCCGGACCCGGCGACCAGACTGTACCGCCGAGCGATTTCCTTCATTTCTTCGAGCGGCACGTAGTCGTGAATGTTCTCGCAGTCCGGTGGGCAGCGCTCATCCACCAGGCGCAGGACTCGCTCCGCCGCAAACTCACGATTCAGGCGAACAATCTCCGACGTCGGATCGAGGCGCTCCGCCTCGTAAGCGCGCAGAGCGTCCCGAACGTGCGGCTCGGCTTGAAGGGCGCGAGGCAGCGCGGCTGCATCCAGGATCGCCTGGGCAGCGCCATTGGAGCCGCTCGGGTACATCGGATGGGCGGCATCCCCCAGCAGCGTGACGCGGCCAACGCTCCAGCGTTCCAGCGAATCGCGATCGGCCATTGGAAACTCAAAGACCGTGTCGCTTTCTCGAAAGAGCTGCGGCAGGTCCAGCCAGTCGAAGCGCCAATCGCGGAAGGCCGGCACGAAATCGCTCTTGCTGCCTTGCCGGTCCCAGTCCTCCCAGTGCCAGTCCGTCTTTTCCTCGTCGCGAATCTCGGCCACCCAGTTGATGAGAGACCGCCCGCGCAACGCGGCTTCACGCGAGATCGGATAGACGACCGCCCTGATGTCCCAGTTGCCGGCAATGGCCATCGTCCGCCCGTCGAGGAAGGTCTCCTGCTCGGTGACACCCCGCCACATCGTGATCCCCGAGAAGCGCGGCGGCCCTTCGTCCGGGTAGAGCAACTCGCGAATTGTCGAGTGAATCCCGTCCGCGCCGACCAAGGCATCGCCGCGGTCGCCGCCAATGGTCTTCCCGGTCGCTGGATCGACGAAGTGGGCCGTCACGCCGTCGTCGTCCTGTTCGAAATGCGCGATGCGATGACCCGTGCGTATCGCATTCGCGCCAAGGCGCTCGCGCACGGTGCGCGCAAGGATCATCGACAGCCAGCCGCGATGGATCGAGTATTGCGGCCACTGATAGCCTGCAGCCAGGCCGCGCGGCTCGCGCCAAATTGGTCGGCCGTGCTTCGTGTAGTAGGCGAGTGCCTGCGTCTCGATCGCCGTCGCGGCAAGCGCAGACTGCAGGCCGAGAGCGCTCAGCACGCGCACGGCATGCGGCAACAGGTTGATGCCGACGCCAAGCTCCTTCAATTCGCGCACGGACTCGTAGACGACGGCGTCGATGCCCGCTTCGTGCAGGCTCAACGCCGTTGTCAGGCCGCCGATGCCGCCGCCGGCGATGAGCACGCGCATCGTCCGTCCCCTCTCGGCAACAAAGCCACGGGCCTTGCTCCGGCTGTGCAAGAAAGTCGCTTCGAGCCGCGCATCTTACACAGCGAAAGCAGAAGTGCTGGGTTGCGTGGGTGGCGCGTCGCCGGCGCCGCGACGACGGTTCGTCGAATTCCGCCCACGACCCTCAGAAGGTCCCGCACGCGTTTTGCAGGCGCGAACAGGATGCTATGCTTGCGGCGTGCGGAAGGCGTACCAGCCCCGACGCAGCCGCGCCGGGGTGCCGCCGACCGCAGGCCGGAACGAATTCACCAGAGCGGACTCGCAGGATGGCGCAGCTACGCCTTACGGCGCTGACCAAGAGCTACGGCTCGGTCCATGCGTTGCGCGGCGTCGACCTGGAGGTCGAGGACGGCGAGTTCTTCGTGCTGTTCGGCCCAAGCGCGGCCGGAAAGACGACGACGTTGCGCGTCATCGCCGGCCTCGAGAAGCCCGACGGCGGCACGCTCATGGTGGACGGGCAGGATCTCGCAGGCGTGCCGGTCAAGCGGCGCGACATGGCGATGGTGTTCCAGAGCTTCGCTCTCTACCCCCACCTGACGACGTTCCAGAACCTCGCCTATCCGCTGCGCGAGATGAAGATGCGGCGCGCCGAGATCGACTCCCGGGTGCGCGAGACCGCGGAGCTCCTGCGTATCACCCACACGCTCGACCGACGGCCGGCGTCGCTCAGCGGCGGCGAGCAACAGCGGCTCGCCATCGGGCGCGCCATCATCCGCCAGCCTCGCCTCTTCCTCTTCGACGAGCCGCTCACCAATCTCGACGCCAAGCTCCGCCACGACATGCGGGCCGAGTTCAAGCGGCTGCACCGGGAGCTCGGCACCACCACGATTTACGCGACGCCGGATCAGCTCGAAGCGCTCAGCATCGGTGAGCGCATCGCCGTGATCCAGCACGGGCAGATCACCCAGGTCGACACCCCCGAGCGGCTCTATGCCAAACCGATCGACCGCCACGTCGCCTCGCTGATCGGCGATCCGCCCATCAATCTGGTCAGGGGCACCCTCAAGCTTGGCGGAAACACGGGCCCCGCCATCGAGCTGCCGTTCATGGAACTCGACGGCAACCCGTGGCGCGAAGGGCTGCAGGCGCTCGACGCGGGAACCGAGCTCCTGGTCGGCATCAGGCCGCACGACCTCGCGCTGGTCGAGGAGAATGGGGACGGCGTGCCGGCGACGATCGAGATCACCGAGCCGCAGGGCGACATCACGATTCTCGACCTTTCGGCCGAGGGCGTGGCGCTCCGCATGGTGGTCGCGGAAGCGACCGGCGCGCGATACACCGCGGGCGACAGCGTGCGCATTGCGCTCGCCGGCGCCGATACACGACTTTTCCTGAGCGACTCCGGCACCATGGTGGCGTAGGATGCGGCGCGCCCGCCGGAACGGCCGGCCGACACGAACGACGGCAGGCACCGCCGCGGATTGCGAGTAGACCGAGTGAGGGAGACAAGCATGAGACTCATGACAAAGGGCAAGGCGGCGCTGTTCGCCGGCGCAGCTGCGCTGGTCGGCTCCGCCATGTGGGGAGGCCCCGCCCAGGCCGAGGACATCACCATCAACATGGCAGCGCCCGACTGGCCGCCGACCCGCATCATGCAGGACATGGCGAACGCGAGCTACAAGGCGCCGAGCGGCAACAACGTGCAGCTCGTGATCGACTTCATCCCGTGGCCGGATTACTACACGCGGCTCGCGGCCTCGCTCACCTCGGGCGAGGAGAAGTATCAGATGGCGGTCAGCGACAGCCAATGGCTGGGTGCCAACATCGAGGGCGGCTACTACATGAAGATCAACGACTTCATCGATGCGGACCCCGGTCTGCAGGCGGTGTTCGAGGATCTTCATCCCAACCTGGTCGCGTCCTATTCCACCTATCCGCATCGCACGGAGAACTACTACGGCTTCCCGCAGATGCCGGACGTGCTGGTGGTCTATTACCGCGAGGACCTGTTCTGCCATGAAGGCGAGATGGCCGCGTTCAAGGAGAAGTACGGCTACGACCTGCCGTGCTCGCCCGAGGAGCAGAACGAAGTCCACTGGGGCCAGGTTGCCGACTTCGGCGAGTTCTTCCGCCGCAGCTCCGGCGATTCGCTGGGTGGCGAGACCCTGAACGACGACTTCTACGGGATCGCCTACCAGGCCGGTAAGGGCTACGACTTCTCCAGCATGCAGATCAACGGCTTCATCTGGCAGCACGGTGGCAGCATCTGGGACGAGACCATGGAGCCCGAGGGCCAGGCGCTCGGCGTCGTGAACTCCGACGTCGCCGTCGAGGCGTTCGAGCACTATCTCTCGCTCACCGAGCACATGCCGCCGGTGGTCCAGACCGGCACCATGGACATCTTCAAGGTCGACGAGCTGTTCCGCGAGGGCAAGGTCGCCTGGATCATCCAGTGGATCGGCTTCGGAGAATCGGCGATCTCGCCGGATACCTCGAAGGTCAGTGACAAGGTCAACTTTGCGAAGATGCCGGGCCTCAAGGTCGGCGACGAGATTGTGCGCTGGTCCAACATCGGCGGGCAGCCCTTCGTGCTGACCACCTGGAACAGCGACACGGTGATCAAGGAGGCGCTGGACTTCTGCAAGTGGTGGCTGTCGACCCCCGTGCAGCACGAGTTCGCCTCGCGCGGCGGCCAGAGCGGGCTCCAGAGCGTCTACACCACGCCCGAGTACATGGAGTACCGGCCGTGGAACCACGCCTTCGGCCCGAGCCTCGACTGGCAGAGGGACGTCTGGCACATCCCCGAGTTCTTCGAGCTGCTGGTCCAGCAGCAGGAGGAATTCGACAAGGCGATCACCGGGCAGATCTCCGCCAAGGAGGCTCTGGACAACATCGCCGTCTTCCAGGATGAGCTCCTGCGCGAAGCAGGACGCATCGAGGACTAACGATCGAGGCGGTATCGGGGGCGGCTCCGCTTTAGGGGCCGCCCCCCTTTCCTTCTCACCGATTGCCCACGACACAGCCATTGACTGGCCCCTGAGTCATGGCCGCTGCCACTTATCACGCCGAGCACGGTACGCTCCTGGAGCGTTTCTTCGCGCGCAACCGCGGGCCGATTCTGGTCGCGCCGGCGCTCGCCGTGCTCGTCATCATGAATATTTTTCCGCTGCTCTGGTCGTTCGGCCTGAGCTTCTATCGGTATCGCGCGAACCGCATCAAGGAACCGGAATTCGTTTGGTTCAAGAATTACCAGAAGGTGCTCACCGACCCGGTGGTCTGGGAGCGCTTCCAGACCACGGCGATCATTGTGGCGGTCGACGTGTTGCTGCAGCTCGTGGTGGGGTTCCTGCTGGCGCTCCTCTTCGAGAAGACCTTCCCGGGCCGCCGCGTGCTCCTGATGCTGGTGCTGACACCGATGATGCTGAGCTTCGTCGCGGTCGGCGCCTTCTTCCGCTACTACTACGAGCCGACCTTCGGCCTGCTCAGCCAGGGGATCAAGGCGATCACGGGCGAGCCCTTCATCCTGCTGGGCTCGGAGGTGGGCGCGCTCGCCGGCATCATCTTCGCCGACGTCTGGATGTGGTCGCCCTTCGTGATGCTGCTGGTGCTGGCCGGCCTCGTCAGCGTGCCCAAGCACCTCTACGAGGCCGCGGAGATCGACCGGGCGTCCTGGTGGCGGCGCTTCTGGACGATCACCTTCCCCTACATCCGGGGCCTGCTGCTGCTGGCGATCCTCTTCCGCACCATCGAGGCGTTCAAGCTCTTCGACATCGTGTTCCTGATCACCGAGGGCGGGCCGGGCACGTCCACCGAGACCATCGCCGTCTACGTCTATCGAGTGGCCTTCCAGTACTTCAAGACGAGCCAGTCGGCGGCGCTCGGCTATATCCTGCTGTTCGTGGTCATCGTGTTGACCAACCTCTATCTCTTCTTCGTCAGGCGACGGGCGGAAGAGGAGCCCTAAGCCATGGCGCGCAAACGACGTGAAATCGGCAAGGCAGGCTGGCGCCGGACCGCAGTCTCGGCGGTCATCAGCTTCATCTACTTCTTCCCGGTGCTGTGGATCATCCTGACTGCGTTCAAGAGCCACACCGACGCGCTCTCGACCCCGCCCGAGTTCATCTTCACGCCGACGCTGGAGAATTTTGCCAACGTCTTCTCTCGCGCCTACGAGCGCGGCGGCGCAGCCGTGGATACCGGCTTCGACCTCTTCTTCTTCAACAGCGTCTTCATCGCCGGCGCCTCGGTCGCGGTGGCGCTGATCATCGGCACGGTCGCGGCCTACGGCTTCTCGCGCTGGCCGCTCAGGGGCAACGAGACCTATCTGTTCATCATCCTCACGACCCGGATGCTGCCGCCGATCATCGTCATCATCCCGATCT
>JAPPNV010000005.1 GCA_028818565.1 Rhodospirillales bacterium
ATCGTTCGAAACAATCCGGGAAACCCGTGGTCAGATGATCTGCGAAACAACAGTCGCCCTGGCCCGTCGAATCGGCGTTGTGCTTCACCGGATGTGGCGGGACGGCACCGAGTTCCGCTTTACGCGCGAGGAGGCGATGGCACTCCAGACGGCATAGGCGCGGCTGCATCCCATCGGCAGTCAGCAAGGAGAGGAGGAAAGAGCTGCGCCTGACGGTGGCGATCCACCGGTGTTCCCTCGCCGGGACGCGGTTCCCGATGATGCACGTTGAGATCCTTGCTTGCCGAATCGCCTCTTTGCGGTCGAGCACGCCTCATAGCTTGGCACTCGGGAATCGTCTTGGACCAGGCATTCAGTTGGCAGTCTCCGCGCTGACCACGGACGGAAGCGAGAGCCAGGCGACGGACACAGTTACGGTGAGCGAACCAGAGACGCGGTCCAAAACCTACGCCAACACAGGCATCATTGCTGCGGCTTGAAATGCAGCGACGGTGCATTCGCCAGCTGCGTTCTCGCTCTGCGAGCCACAAATCCGTTCGCGGCTTTCGCCGTTTAAAGAAGCGCGCTTGACGGCAAACGCCCCATTACGGAAGAGCCAGGCGACGGACACAGTTACGGTGAGCGAACCAGAGACGCGGTCCAAAACCTACGCCAACACAGGCATCATTGCTGCGGCTTGAAATGCAGCGACGGTGCATTCGCCAGCTGCGTTCTCGCTCTGCGAGCCACAAATCCGTTCGCGGCTTTCGCCGTTTAAAGAAGCGCGCTTGACGGCAAACGCCCCATTACGGAAGGATCTCTGGCCCCTCCATCGTCGTCACGGCGCTCGCCATCTTCATCGTGACCCGCATCGACGGGCTTCGGAAGTTGGGTCGAGCGGTGCTCAGCCGGAGACGGTGACGGCCTCGTCGGCGCAGCCCATCAGCTCGATCTGCACCGTGACGTGGTGGATGTCGAAACGATCCGCGAGGCACGCCAGAATTGCGGTGGAGATCGGGCAGTGGATGGCTGATGCGGGCCTGTGCACCAAATGAATCTCACCAGGTAGCGATACGACGCACTGACGTCGTGGCCACGGCCTGCACACCTTTCGGGCTGAGTCTTCGGAGGTTTGGAAGCCCTCCGCCGCCGCCCGTCACTGCGCGTAGCCCGGCGATGTCGGGGGATGACATGATAGATTCGCCGCGACACTCTCCGGCGGCTGCAATCCTGGGAGAACCGCTCCGATGGACGATGAAGTAAAGCGTGTTCCGCCGCTCGAGAAGGTGCGGCTGCGCAAGCTCACCGCTACCGATGGTGCGATGTATGTCGGGGTGGAGATCGAATACCGCGTTGGCACCCAGCAGCCGACGCGCCTTCAGTTCGGGCTCGCTCCCGGGGATGCCGTGCAGCTCGGAGAGCAACTCACGCAGCTTGGCGAGAAGCTGCAGTCGACTGAACATTGATCCAACCGGCCTCGATGGGACAAATGGAGCGTCTCCGTGTCGGTCAACTGGCGGATCACCTTCGAGGAACCAGACGGCGTGACCGAGCGGCTGAACCTTGAGGACTACCACTGATGACCAGCGGCGGCATGAAGACCGGGATGACCCCTTCACACACCGGCAGCTTCATCCGGCAGGAAGTGATTGCAGAACTGGATTTGAGCGTTGCAGAAGCGGCGCGGATACTTGGCGTACGTCGCGCAGCTCTCTGGGACCTGCTGAACGGCAACGCATCGCTGTCGCCGGAAATGGTGCTGCGCGTGGAGAAGGCCTTCGGTCTCAACATGGACCTGATGTTGCAAGTGCAGGCGTGGCGTGATGCCTCACGGATGCATGCGCGCGCCGATGAGATCGACGTTCGACGTTATCAGCCGGCGTGATCGGCGTGCTCTGGCTACCACAGGTAATCGATGCGCAGATTCTCCAGGTTGTCGATCAAGTGTAGCCACTGTGGCCACACGGCGGACATGGAACGCTCCAGAGCTGAAGCGCACCTGTCGAGGGAACTGACGATCGAAGCAGTCCCGGAACTGTTCAAGCTACTCAGGTGTGGCAATTGCGGACAGCGCAAGGTGCGCCTGTTAGACGATGAAGGACAAATTCTGATCGATCACGCGGATCTCGTCAGGTGCGAGAGTTGCGGCAGACCAATTCCGAAAGCTCGCCTCGCCGCGTTGCCCGACAGCCGATTGTGCACGTCCTGCGCAGCCGAGATGTCGAGGCCCGTCCAACCGCCGCCGTATCCACAGCCTTCACCGGACGCCCGGACATGTCTGCGGTGCGGACGTCCCACCGTCGTGCGCCAAGGTAGAGAGGACGGGGTGTTCTTTATCGGTTGCACGTACTATCCGAAGTGCACTTGGACCCAGTCTATCCCGAGGGAGTTCGGCACGTCGTCGTAGCGAAGAGGCAGTCTTGAGGCGCACCGGGAACGATTCAGGAGCGGCCCGTTCGCTCCGTATCCCGCGACAAAAGCAGCCCCTGGCCTGTCGGGAATTTCGTCGAACTTCAAATCCAGGCTTCCTCTCCCCCTCGAAGCCGCCAAGATGGGGTTGTTCAGACTTTCCCTGAGGCTTGATCGGCAGTCCTTGATGATCGCGTCACCCCAATTCCAATAGCCCTCCTCGCCGACCTGGATAAGGTCCATCAGGAGATGAGCACAGTCAACACGGGTGCTAAAGGCTCCCACCTACCGCAAAGGAATGGCTTCGTCGCCGTTCTATCCCGCGACCTCGGCGATTCTACTCGCGATCCTGTTTGCGGCCGCCTTAACGGGGTCGTTGGCCAAGTGCGCGTAGCGAGAAGTGGTCGTCACCCTGTTGTGGCCAAGAAGCTTGCCGATCATCGGAAGTCCTTCCCCGACCAGCAGACCGCCACTCGCAAAGCTGTGTCGCAAGTCATGCACTCGCAGATTCTCGATCCCGGCACGGTCGAGAATGCGACGCCACGAATCATGAAGGTAAGCGATGTGCTTGCCCTGCTTGACGCCCGGCAACACCCACGGACTACCCTCCATGCGCGGGATGCCCCGCAGCACCGCGATCGCCGGATTGCCCAGATGCACCACCTTGGAACCAGTCTTCGACTCGGGCAAGCGCAATTCGCCCGCTTCGAGATCGACGTGCTCCCACCGCAGGCTCATGATCTCACCGCTCCGGCACCCGGTCAGCATCAGCAGACGTATGGCGGCGATCGCCACCGGGGATACGAAGCCCTCCCGTTCCGCGTCTCGCAGCGCAGCACCGAGACGGCGGTACTCGTCATCCGACAGAAACCGCTCGCGCCTGTGCTCGGGGTACTTCTTGACGTGACGGCACGGGTTGACCCCCTCGGGGCGCATCTCCCAGACCTCGGCAAGCGTCAGCATACGCGAGAGCACGCTCAGTGTGCGGTTGGCATGGCCGGGAACGTCGCGCATCTCGTGATGAAGGGCGGCAACGTCCTTCTTGCCGATATCGCCGACCCGGCGCTTGCCGAGACGGGGGAGGATGCGGTTGTCGATGATCTTGCGGTAGAGCCGCGCGGTGCCGGGCTTCAGATGGCCGGGGGCGTACTCGTCCATGAAGCGCTTGGCGAGGTCGGCCACGGTGGCGCCTCTCTTGCCACGGGGGATATTCCCTTCAAGATCGCGGCCTGTCTTGGCAAGGGTGACGATTTCTGCGGCCCTGGCCCGCGCCGCTGCAGGTGTGACGGGACCGTGGGGTCCGATGGTGACCTTCACGGATCGCCCCTCGTGTCGGTACTTGACGATGTAGACTTTTCGCCCGGTGGGATGCACGCGAACCCCGAAGCCGGTTATAGCGTCATCCCAGACGATGCGCTCTCGCTCTGCTGGGGCGAGTGCATCGACGGTTCTCTTGGTGATTTTGGGCAAGGCAACTTTCCTCATCGCATTTGTCGGGTACCGGATAGGCACTCCCAGAAAGCGAACCGGAGCGTACGATAGCGCGCTTCCGTCTGCAAGAGAATACACCGAATACACTGAAAATAGGGGAATATCGTACTTCTCTCGTCTCCTGTCGCCGATATTCCAATACTATGGTGCGGTGCAGGGCGCGGGCCGCACGGGGCAGTATCGCGCCATGAAGTGCAAGAGCAAGCGCACCACCGTGAGCAAGCCGAGCGGACATACGGACCCCAATTCGCGCGCACGAACTTGCAGGCGTGCGCGACATCTCGCCGAACCCCGCTTTCGGCCCGCTTGCCGGGCGCGTGCTAAGCTGAGGCCGGCGCGAAGACGGGCGGAGGGCGACGATGCTGAAACCGGAGACCGAGGCTCTCGTATCGCAGCTCGACCGGGTGCTGAACGAGCACGTGGCGCGGGGCATCGTCGGCGCCTCGCTCGCCCTCGTGCGGCCGGGCGAGGAGGCGCTGACTCTCGCCGCCGGCTGCGCCGACCGCGCGACGGGAGCGCCGCTTGCGCCGGATCACCTGTTCAAGACCGCGAGCACCAAGAAGACCTGGACCGCGGTCGCCGTGCTCGCGCTGGTGAGCGAAGGGCGTATCGGCCTCGACCAGACCATCGAGGGGTGGTTTCCGCACTTGCCGCGCGCGGACGAGATCCGCGTGCGTCACCTGCTCAGTCACCGCAGCGGCCTGCCCGAGTACGAGGCCTTCATGCCGAAGGGCGCGGCAGACGACTGGACGCCGGAGCGGATCATCGACTTCGCGCTCGCCAACGGCACGCCCATCGGCCCCGGCGAGGCCTTCATCTACTCCAACCCCGGCTACGTGCTGGCGGGCGAGATCGTCGCCAGCGAGCGGGGCGAGACGCTCTCCCAATGGCTCCACCGCGCGGTCTTTGCGCCGGCCGGCATGGGCGAGACCTGGAGCGGCGGCGACGAAGCCTTTCCGCGCGAGCGCCTGGCCCGCCAATACGTCTTCGATTCTACCGAGCCCGACGCGCCGCCGGAGGACTCCTCTGACTGGTTCCCGCTCTCCGGCATCGGGGCTGCGGGCGATCTGGTCACCACACCGCGCGACCTCGCGCGGGGCTTCCACGCGCTGTTCACCGGGCAGGTGCTGGACGACAGCGCCCTTGCCATGCTGCGCGGCCCGCTGCTCCCGGCCGGCTTCCCGGGCACGAACATCACCCATTGCGCCCACGGGGTCCTGGTCTCCCGCTTCGGCGGCCTCACGATCGAGGGCCACCTCGGCCAGCTGCGCGGGCACGTCACCATGGCCGGCCATCACGCGCCGAGCGGGATTACCGCCGTGCTCAGCCAGAACTCGTGCTCGAGCGACCTGGAGGCCTTCGGCGCGGCAGGCATCCACCCGGCCTTCGCCGAGGTCTTCCGCCTGGCCGGCGCGTGATCCCGGTTATCGACGCGGGCGCTCTCAACGGGGGAGAGAGCGCCGCCCGCCGTGCGCTCTGCGATGCGATCGGCGAGGCCTGCCGGGGAACCGGGTTCTTCCACGTCACCGGCCACGGCGTGCCGGAGACGCTGATCGCCGCCACCTACGAGCAGGCTGCGCGCTTCCACGCGCTGCCGGATGCGGAGAAGCAGCGCTACCACATCGCAAGATCGCGCAACCACCGGGGCTACGTGCCGCCGGGGGAAGAGGACTACGGCGACGAGCCGGGCGTGGGCCGGAAGGCATCCTTCGACCTCGCCGCCGACCTCCCCGCCGACGACCCGGACTACGTCGCGGGCTATCGCTTCCTCGGCCCCAATGTCTGGCCCGACCTGCCGGGCTTTCGCGAGACCGTCGGCGGCTACTACGAGGCGGTGATGGCCTTCGGGCTAAGGCTGCTCCCCGCCTTCGCCCGTGCCCTCGACCTGCCGGAAGACACGTTCGCCCCGATGTTCACGAAGCCCACGTCGAACCTGCGGCTCCTCCACTATCCGGCGCCAGCGCCGGACACGGGCTCGGAACGGCTGCGCCTCGGGATCGGCTCGCACACCGATTCGGAGTGCTTCACCATCCTCCACCAGACCAGGCCGGGGCTGCAGGTGATGAGCGTCGACGGCAGGTGGATCGACGTCGCGCCCCTGCCAGGCAGCTTCGTCGTCAACGTGGGGGACACGCTGGAGACCTGGACCAACGGGCTCTTCACCTCGGGCCCGCATCGCGTGGTGGGAATCGACGAGGAGCGCTACTCGCTACCCCTCTTCTTCGCCGCGAACTTCGATGCCTGGGTCGAGCCGCTCGCACCCTTCGTCACGGCCGAGCGGCCCGCGCGCTATCGCGGGTTCCGGTCCGGCGAGCACATACTCTCGGAATACGCGAAGGGCTTCCGCTATCTGCGGGCCCTGCACGATAGCGGCGCGATACGGCTGGCGACCCCGCCCGGCGAGACGAGCCGCTACATGCGCGCGCCGGCGCCCGCCTGAGCGCGGAATCGCGCCCAGGCGAGGCCGGTCACCGAAAGGAAATCGCTCAGTCGAGGCCGTCGAGCGCCCTCTGGAAGCGCCCGGCGTGAGACTTCTCGGCCTTGGCCAGGGTCTCGAACCAGTCGGCGATCTCGTCGAAGCCCTCGTCGCGGGCGGTTCGCGCCATGCCCGGATACATGTCGGTGTATTCGTGGGTCTCGCCGGCTACCGCCGCCGCCAGATTGTCCGCTGTCTGCCCGATCGGCTTGCCCGTGGCGGGATCGCCGGTCTCGGCCAGGAAGTCGAGATGGCCGTGGGCATGGCCGGTCTCGCCCTCGGCGGTCGAGCGGAAGAGCGCCGAGACGTCGTTGTGGCCCTCCACGTCGGCCTTGCGGGCGAAGTAGAGATAGCGGCGGTTGGCCTGTGACTCGCCGGCGAAGGCGTCCTTGAGGTTTTGCTCGGTCTTGCTTCCACCCAATGCTGGCATGGTCCTGTTCCCCCTGACTCATGGTTCGAGATGCTTGGCCGCAGCACCGCGGGACGCGAGTACGGCCGGTGTGTTCGCTGCCCTATATGGCGCAGCGCAGCGCTGCCGTCAACGGATTGGAATCATTCCAGGGTGCGCGCGCGTCGCGTCGCCTTTGCGCCCTTTTCTTCCCCCTCGCCGGTCACGCGGATCACGACGTCGATTCGCGAGACCCTGGTCCCCGGCGGTGCCGGCGGCAGGTCGCTCACCGAGACGCGATCGCCCGGCACATCGACCAGGCGGCCGGTCTCCTCCAGGAAGAAATGCTGGTGATGAGTCGTGTTGGTGTCGAAGAAGGAGGGCCCCGCGTCCACCACCAGCTCGCGCAGCAGGCCGGCTTTCGTGAACTGGTGCAGGGTGTTGTAGACCGTGGCGAGGGACACGCCGGCCTCCTCGCTGAGCACTTCGGCGTGAAGCTCGGCGGCGGTGACGTGCCGGTCCGGCCCGCCGAAGAGCCGGCGCGCGAGCACGATGCGCTGGCGCGTGGGCCGCAAGCCGGCCTCGCGCAGACGCGCCGCAGCGTCGCTCTCTGGCAGTGCCGTCATGTCTATGCCGTGCTCTCGATGCATCGATTCATAGCACAGGTTTCCGACAAGCGCCTTGTTGGGCACGACGTCGTGTCAACGCATGTCGTGAGTGCCGGGCCTTGCGCGATGGGCTACCATACCGACGTTGATCCCGAGGAGGTTACGACGTGTCGAGCGAGTTCGTTGCCACCGCCTGCCCTCACGACTGCCCCTCGACCTGCGCGCTGGAGGTGGAGCGGCTTTCGCCGGACACGATCGGTGCGGTCAGGGGCGCGCGGGAGAACGACTACACCTCGGGCGTGATCTGCGCCAAGGTCGCGCGCTATGCCGAACGCGTCCACCATCCGGGGCGTCTCGCGCAGCCGCTGCAGCGCACCGGCGAGAAGGGCGCGGGCGAGTTCCGCCCCATCGGCTGGGACGACGCGCTGGACCTGATCGCCGACGCTTTCGTCCGCGCGGCGGAGAGGCACGGCCGAGAGGCGGTCTGGCCCTACTACTACGCCGGCACCATGGGCCTGGTGCAGCGCGACGGCATCAACCGCCTGCGCCACGTGATGAAGTATTCGGGGCAGGACGAGACCATTTGCTCGCGCCTTTCCAGCGACGGCTGGTGGGCCGGGGTCGGCACGTACGTGGGCTCCGACCCGCGCGAGATGGCGAAGGCGGACCTGATCGTCGTCTGGGGCTGCAATCCGGCGTCCACCCAGGTCAATGTGATGACCCACATCGCGAAGGCCCGGAAGACGCGGGACGCAGCGCTCGTCGTGGTCGATCCTTACGAGACGCGGACCGCCAAGGTTGCTGACCATCACGTGGCTTTGCGGCCGGGCACCGACGGCGCGCTCGCCTGCGGCATCATGCACGTGCTCTTCGCCGAGGACTTCGCCGACCGCGACTATCTCGCCCGCTACACCGATTGCCCGGAAGAGTTCGAGGCGCATCTCGCGAGCCGCGACCCCGCGTGGGCATCCGCCATCACCGGCATTCCGGCAGCCGAGATCGTTGCGCTCGCCCGCATGATCGGCCGTATCAAGCGCACTTACATCCGCTTGGGGTACGGCTTCACCCGCTCGCGCAACGGGGCCGCGAACATGCACGCCGCGACCGCCATCGCGGCCGTCACCGGCGCCTGGCAGTACGAAGGCGGCGGCGCGATGCACACCAACAAGAGCGTCTATGGCGTCGATGCCACCCTGATCGAAGGCCTTGACGCGAGAGACCGCTCGGTGCGGCTGCTCGACATGTCGCGCATCGGCCCCATACTGACCGGCGACCCCACCGACCTCGGCGACGGCCCGCCAGTCACCGCCGTCATCATGCAGAACGTCAACCCGGCGGCGGTCGCACCGGAGTCGGCGAAGGTGCGCGACGGCCTCTTGCGCGAGGATCTCTTCCTCGCCGTGCACGAGCAGTTCATGACCGACACCGCGCGCTATGCCGACATCGTGCTCCCGGCAACGACCTTCCTGGAACACGACGACATCTACGTGGGCGGCGGTCACAGCTTCCTGCTCATGGGCGCCAAGGTGATCGAGCCTTACGCCGAGACACGCTCGAACCACGACGCGATCCGCGCGCTCGCCAAGCGGCTCGGCGCCGAGCACGCGGGCTTCGACATGACCGCCTGGGAGCTGATCGACGCGACGCTCAAGCGCTCAGGCCACCCCGATGCGGCGACGCTCAAGGCCATGCGCTGGAAGGACTGCATGCCGGACTTCGAGACCGCCCACCATCTGAACGGCTTCGGCTGGCCGGACGGGCGCTTCCGCTTCAAGCCGGACTGGGCCAGGATGAACCCGCGCGGGGCCGAGATGCCCGCCTTCCCCGACCACATGGCTGTAACCGAGGCACCGGACGCCGAGCATCCCTTCCGCCTCGTCACCGCGCCCGCGCACAACTACCTCAATTCGAGCTTTACCGAGACGCCCACCAGTATCGCCAAAGAGAACAAGCCGTCGGCCCTTTTCCACCCCGGCGACGCCCGCGACTTCGGCTTCGAGGACGGCGACCGCATCCGCATCGGCAACCGGCGGGGCTCGCTCCTGATTCACGCGCGCATCGCGAACGGTAACGGCAGGGCCAACGGCACCACGCATGGCCAGCAACGCGGCACGGTGATCGTCGAGAGCATCTGGCCCAACAGCGCCTTCGAGGAAGGGCTCGGGATCAACACGCTGACCTCGGCCGATCCCGGCTATCCCAACGGCGGCGCGGTGTTCCACGACACCGCCATCTGGGCCCGCCCGGCGAATTAGGACGCCGCCGCGCCAAGCGGCGACGCCCCTCTCACCCGTTAGCGGTCAGCAGGTCTTCCAGTCTTTCGCAGCCTCCAGCGCGGCTGCGACCTGGAGCACCTTTGCGTCCTCGAAGTGGCGGCCGACAATCATGCAGCCGATGGGCAGGTCGTCGGAACGGCCGCAGGGCACCGAGATCGCCGGGTGCCCGGTCACGTCGAACTGACAGGTGTTGTGGATCATGTCCAGCGTGCGGATGATGCGCTCCTTGAGCGGCGCGTCGTTGTCGGGGATCGGCGTCGGCAGGATCGCCGTCGACGGCATCACCAGCACGTCGCAGGTCTCCAGCAGGTCGTCGTAGCTCTGCACGATTTGGCCCCGGATGTTCTGCGCCTTGGCGTAGTAGCGACCGTAATAGTCCGACTGCATGTACTCGCCGAAGAGCAGCACGTACTTCACCATCACGCCCATGTCGTTGGGCCGGGCGCGGGAACCCTTCGCCACGTTGTCGAGTAGCTGCGTGTTGTAGAAGCCGCGCCAGTTGGTGCCGGTATTGTTGCCCTTCAGCATGACCGCCTGCGCGCCTTCCACGCACATCGGCACCCAGACGTGATAGGCGTCCTCGTGGCGCGGGTTGGAGACCTCGGTCACCTCGGCGCCTTCGCCGGCGAGGCGGTCGACGGCGGCGCGCACGCTGTCCGAGACCACCTTGTCGCCGGGCGGGAGCCCGGTATCGCCCCAGGTCTCCTCGCCGGCGCCCTGGTCGAAGCCCTCCTTCAGCACGCCGATCTTGATGCCCTTGCAGCCCGCATCGAGCCCGGTGACGTAATCCGTGTCCAGCCCCGCCGGGATCATCCCCCGCTGGCGCGGATCCAGCGGGTCTTCGCCGGCGATGGCGGTGAGCATGCGGGCGGCGTTCTCCACCGTGTCGGCCATGGGGCCGAGGTGGTCCATGGTCATTTCGATCATCATGGCGCCGGTGTAGGGCACGAGGCCGTAGGTGGGCTTGAGGCCGA
>JAPPNV010000077.1:0-3862 GCA_028818565.1 Rhodospirillales bacterium
CACGCCAAGCCGTCTAGATGAGCGAATACGCGCGCTTTTGCGTGATCGTCAACAGGTGGACGAAGACGCAGACGTCTTCGTGCATCCTGAAGGCGAGAGGCATAGCGTTTCTCTTGGGAGCGGCGAAGATCGTCTTGCCGCAGAGTACAATGGCACCGCTGCCTGCCGGAAGCGGGGATGGGCCGATCGGGCGCGGCTTCGCGTGCGTTTTTGGGTATCTCACCGGAACGCCGTCGCGGGCGGGGCGAACCCGTGTATCGAGCTGCTGCCGTATTGACGGGAGCCAGGGGATGAACCGCCCGCGCCAGTACCGGTCTCTGAGGTCATGGAGCCTTCGGCTTCCCGGACACCTGTTCCGCGTGGCGTTTCCCCTCTGCGTCGTGATCCCTCTGCTGGCCGCCTGCCATCTGTTCGTGGACGACGAGGAAGAGCGGTGCGTCGAGACGCACGACCGGGGCTGCCTCTCGGCGCCCGAGTTCCAGGCGCTGGTGGACGAGATCGCGGCCGGATACGCCGAACCCTCGGCCTTCCGGAACCAGTGGGGACTTTCGGCGATCAACGCCGATGTGGCCTACGCCAACCTGGAGCTCCAGCTCGGCCCCGACGTCGCGCCCGGCGAGGGCGTCACCGTCGGCGTGCTGGACACGGGTATCGACACCGCGTTCCCGCAGTTCGAGAACAAGGTGGTGGTCGAGCGGTTTCTGCCGGACGCGAGCGACGAGGACGGCATCGAGGTTTCTCACGGCACGGCGGTGGCCGGCATTCTCGCCGGAGAGGACATTCCGGGCTTCCCGCACGACGCGCACGGCGTGGCGTGGGGCGCCGACTTGGTGGTATTCGCGATCCCGCTGGGCGAGGCGCCCGAGCTTTACGATCCGATCCGGATCGACGAGCTGGCGGAGACGGCGGAGGACTTTGCGGAGACCTTCGACGAGATATTGGCCTGGCGTTCCGGCTCTGCGAGTTTCGAGTTCCTGAACCTGAGCCTCGGCGTCTCGGGGATCGTCGAGAGCTACGGCGAAGAGGCGGTTCGCGAGCCGTTCGCGCCGATGGTCGCCTCGATGGTTCAGGAAGGCGCCGAGGACAAGGTCGTCTTCGTGTGGTCCGCCGGGAACGATCACGGGACGGCATGCGACCTCCCGATACCGCAATGCGTCGACGGCGCGGTGGTGGCGAGCTCGCCGGACATTCTGTCCGCCCTGGCCGTGCACTTCCCGGCGCTGCGCGAGAATACGGTCACGGTGGTGGCCATACGACCCGACGGCGGGATCGCCGAGTTCTCCAACCGCTGCGGCATCGCTGCGGAGTATTGCCTTGCGGCACCGGGAGACGAGGTGCTGTTCCCCTATTTCGGTCCGCACGAGGGAGAGATCGGGGTCCGGGCCGTTGCGACGGCCGGCGGCACGTCGTTCGCTGCGCCGATGGTGACGGGCGGGCTTGCGGTGATGAAGCAGTATTTCCGGGGCCAGCTCTCCAGCACGGACCTGCTGGCGAGGCTTCTCGAGACGGCGGACCGCAGCGGCATCTACGCCGAGGCTGCGGTCTATGGCCGGGGCCTCATGGACCTGGGCGCCGCGACCTCGCCGGTGGGTGCACAAGTCGTCGCGATGGGTGATCGCGTGGGGAGCGCGGGCATCGTCCTGGGTGGCTCAACCCTGCAGCTCGGCCCGGCCTTCGGCGATGCGCTCGCTCCCGCCCTCACAGGGCAGAAAATCGCCGCCTTCGACACGCTCGGCGCGCCGTTCTGGTACGACGTCGGCGCCTATGTGAGCGTGGCCGCGCGGCCCTTGCTGCACGACCGCTTCCGCGACTTCCAGCGAGTATCGCTTTCCGCGCCCGATGGCTCGCCCGCAGGCGCCGTGCGCCTTCCCATCCTCGAAGCGCGCGGCGAGCCGCACGGCGCCCTCCCCGGCCTTTACCTTGCGCATTCCGGGGTCTCCCCTGCCGGGAGCGCCGGCCACTTCGGACTTGCCCGTCACAGCGTCGTCGCGAGCCTGCCGGTCAGTGCCGATCTGAGCGCCACCCTGCTGACCACGGAAGGCCTTGCCCGGCAGGAGCCCGCGTCGGGCGCGGCGCTCACGTGGCGCGCACCCGAGGCCCCGATCGGCCTCCGGGCCGGCTGGATGGGCGAGCGCCAGACCCTGCTCGGTAGCGAGGCCGAAGGCGCCTTCGGCGAGCTTGTGGCGCATGCGGCGTTCGCAGGCCTGGAGGCGGACACGCAGCTCGGCCGTTGGCGCCTCGGTGGCACGGCGGAGATCGGCACGGTGAACGCCCAGGCGTGGGGTGGCGTGTTCCGGGATATCTCCACTCTCGCCACCAGCGCGTTCGCCTTGCATGCCACCCGGCACCATGAGGACGGCAGTGCCTTCCGCGTGTCGCTGTCGCAGCCGCTCCGCGTGGAGAGCGGCCGGGCAGTCCTTGCGCTTCCCGCAGGCCGCACGGCGGCGGGCGCGGTGATCCGCAGCACGTTGGCCTCGGATGTGGAGCCCGGCGGCAGGCAGGTGGATCTGGCGCTGCACTGGCAGAAGCCGCTGGCTCTCGGCGAACTGCGCCTTGGCGCGACACTCTCCCACGATCCCGGCCACCGCGGGAACGCGGACGCGGAGCTGGTCCTGCTCTCAGGCTGGCAGCACCGCTTCTGATGCGCGGGACAGCGGCTTCTGATGCGCACGTCACCGGCATCATGGCGGTGTCCTGCGGCGCGATGACGACCGCCATCGCCACCATGCCGGTGCCTGCCGGATGCGGAACACACTTCGCGGCGCGAGGTCTTGCGGCCTGGACGTCTACCCGGGGCTCGGAAGGCGCTGGTGACGGCCACCGTCATCATCGCCATCGCCGCCACAGCCAGCATCGCGCGCCCCCAAACGAGCGAACAGGCGCGGTTCCAGACAGTCACCAACAACCATGAACGGCTCCCGGTACAACTCCTGGCAAGCGGAAGAACTCGACCGGGTGATGACGGCGCAGGCGGGCAAGAGGTGGCCAGAACAGAGGTGCGCGCCGCTGAGCAATCCGGCTGCGGAGCGCGAGCTTGACGCGATTGTGCTGAAGGAATTGTGGCCGGGCGTCGAGCAGGCGCTGCAGGACAGCTCTCTCGTCGCCCTGACAGGCGGCGGCGCTTCCACCCCTGCGCAGGCGCTGGAGACGCTGCATCGCAAGTTCACGACGCGCTCGCTCACTTTCGTCATCGAGGACCCGGAGCGCTTGGCCGGGCCGGGCGCCCGGAAGCCGTGGTTCTGCCGCTTCGAGATCGTGGCCTGCATCGAAGGCTATATTACGAAGAAGACCACGATCCTGTCGTTCCCGAAGGATTTCACCATCGCGAAGCTGATGCGCCTGCTGAAGGAGACAGCAGGGCCCCGTTCCCGCTGGACAACCATCATAGGAGGAGGAGCCCCTGATGCAGGGCTGCCCGCCGACCCTGAACTGGTACGGGGGCTTCGACGGTGCGGGGACGTGCAGCGTCGAGCTAAACGCCAGCCAGGGCTCCGATTGGGGCCTGCGAGGGCAGGACGGGGCGCGGGAGCACGTACGGAAGACGGAGGAAGATCATCTCGAGGTCATCGCGGCCAATGGACCGGCTCGCGCAGAACTGGGACGACGGCACAGCCTTCAACGAACTCCATAGGCTGGCCGCTGATGCCAGCGCTGCCTACTGAAGCGATTTGGATGGTGTTTCCGCTCGCGCTCACAAGATCCTCTGCCAAACGCCTCCCAACCTAGCCAACCGGCGGCCTACTCGGGGAATGAGGTCGAAATACGAGGGCTGACGGCTACGCCCTGATGTGTTAGCCTGATACCTACCTTTACGGGGCCTCTTTACGGGGCCTCTTTACGGGGCCTCTTTACGGGGCCTCTT
>JAPPNV010000077.1:3962-10371 GCA_028818565.1 Rhodospirillales bacterium
CTTTACGGGGCCTCTTTACGGGGCCTCTTTACGGGGCCTCTTTACGGGGCCTCTTTACGGGGCCTCTTTACGGGGCCTCTTGGTTAAGAGTTCAAGGGAGGGAGGCCCTGCGACCCATGATTACAAGCACGAAGAAGATGTCACTTGTGGCGGTGTCTGCGCTGGCACTCACCGCTGCAATGCCTGCTGTTGACGCATTGGCCGAAGACGAAATGCCGGAATACGGTCATGGGCTGCAGGCCAGTACTCAGGCCTCCCCGGCTTCGTCGCGCCCGTCGGATTCCCTGGAGAGTCTGGCCGGTACGGCATTCGCGCCCCTGTCGGCGCCGACCAAGTACATTCGCGACGACACGGGCGAATGGCGCCTTGTGCTGCTGGACGAGGACGAGGCGGCGCACGTCGAAGCGATCACCAGCGACGGTGAGGGCGGCTATACCGTCGTCTACTTCGTCAACGGCGAGACGGCCGAGGTTCAATTCGGCAGAGAAGACCATACGGCAACCGGTTACTATAAGCAGATAGGTGGCGACCAGTATTACTTCTGGCACGCGCCACTTTATTCCGGTGATCCGTCGAAGCCTGTTGCCCGGCAGTATTTTTCTTTCGTCGGCTTGGCACGGTTCACTGAAGGGGGCGGCTGGACGCGAGGCCATAGCGTGTACGGTGTTCTCACGCCGGCAGAGCGCCTGGTCAACCTCGGCAGCGCCACCTATGAGGGGCACTTCGGAGCGGATGTATTCAAGAACCGTCCGGGAGCCGGTTTCGACGACATCCGCGGCTTTCTCTGGGGCGAGGTGACTTTGGAGGCGGATTTCTCCATGAGCTCGATATCGGGTGATGTCGATACTCTCTTTTACCGTACGCCCGAAGGAGAATGGCTGCGCGTAGCGGACACGAACTCGCTGTTGATTTCAGGCGGCGAGATCGACGGGAATCGTTTCCACGCCGACTGGCATGGCCAGGACACTGACGCCGCCTCAGTCTATTCCGAGAGCGTTCGCGATCTCGAGGGTTCGATGCTCGGCGCGTTCTACGGACCGAACGGAGAGGAGATCGGCGGTGTTCTGACCGGCCAGCGCGAAGAGACCGATGAAGTCATCAACGGCCGTTTCGGCGGCGAGTCTCAACGGGCGACGATAACGAGAGAGCTGCAGGGCAAGCTCATGCCGGGCCGGGCCGACGGGATCGCGGTGAGCCCGGGCGCCGCGGTGTATGGGGACAGTTCCGACGACACACTGGCAAACCTTCTTCCCGACGGCAACGTGGCTTTCGCGCCACTTTCCGCGGCGCTTGTGTTCGACTGGGCTCGCAACCAAGTGCGGACGACGGAGACGGGCGGCGCCTACGTGAAGTCGATTTCGAGCGACGGCGCGAACGGGTTCCGGTTTACCTACGTTATCGATGGCAGGGAATCGATAGTCCACTTCTCGGCGGATGATTGGAACGACGAGCATACAGCCTTCAATGTGAACAGGGGTCCGGGGAGCAGTGACCATTATTTGTGGTCCATGACCGACTCCATGTACCCGGACCCGGACGACAGAACGACGGCTGACAGGACGAGCGGGTCCTCGGAGTTCGACTACGTCGACATAAACGGATGGGCTATCTATCCGCCCGGCGATGGTTTCCGCGGTTTCTCGATCTACGGTTCGCGAACCCGAGCTGCCGCCATGCCTGCAGGTAGCGCAACTTATGAAGGACGATTGGCCGCTAACATCTGGGACGGAGACGACCTCGACTATCCGAGTGGCATAACGGATGTCGGTGGCGATCTGACCCTTGAGGCGGATTTCGATCAGAGCACGATCTCTGGAAGAATCGACGGCATCACCGTTCGACCCCAGAACTCCGGCGACCGGCTCTTTCTATCGGGGAGCAACTCGCTCGCTATCTCGAACGGTCGGATCTTGGGAAGCTGGTTTGACGCAGATTGGACCGGCGTCGACACCAACCCAGGCTCCGCCCTGGAAGTCAGCATGCGGGATTTTGAGGGGACCATGGAGGGCGAGTTTTTCGGTCCCGCTGCCGAGGAAGTCGGCGGTGTAATCGGAGGTCATCGGCCTGCCACCGACACTACTCCCGAGCAGGTTATCCATGGGGGCTTCGGCGCCAGGCAGCAGGATTAGTCGAGCGAACTGCGGGCGACGATAAGAAGTCAGGCATCCGACGCACTCGAAGCGCGGGTGTGTACTCATAGCCTGGCTCAGCCGCATCCTTGCCGTGTGCGTCCTGGTGATCGTGACGGTCGCCGGGGCGCACGCGGAGCCCGCCGAAACTACCGGACAATCGGCCCCGGAACCCGGGCTCTCGGATTTCGCGGTCGGCCGGCTGCTCGTGGAGGCCGGGCGCTTCGAAGATGCGCTGGCGTTCCTGGAACAGGCCAAGCCCGCCGACGAAGGGGAGGCGCTCGAGAGGCGCTTCTTGCTGGGCGCGGTCTACATGCGCCTCGGCATGCCGAAGGAAGCCGCCGCACAGTACGAAGCAATTCTGGCGGTTCGCCCCGACCTGACCAGGGTGCGGCTGGAGTTGGCCCGCGCGCACTATGCCGCCGGACAGGACGACAAGGCCAAGCATCACTTTCAGCTATCTCTCGGCGACAACCTGCCTTCGTCGGTGGAGAGCGCTGTCGAAGGGTTTCTGAACGCAATCGACGCGCGCAAGCGCTGGTCAGGCTACGTCTCGATCGCCGTGCTGCCCGAGACCAATGTCGTCCGCCGCACCGACAGGCAGACCGTGAACATCGGCGGTGCCACCTTCCGCCTCAACGACGACGCGCGGCAGACATCGGGCATCGGAACACAGGTCTCGACGGGCGCAGCGTATTTCCCGGTCGTCGGCACCGCCCTGCGCGGCCACTTCGCTCTCTCCATGGCGGCGAAGCTCTACGAGCAATCCGCATGGAACGACATCGCGATGGTCGGCAAGGCCGGCATCACCCGGCTGTTCGACGGTGGTAGTGCCTCGAGCGGCGTGCAGGCCGGCCGACGGTGGCAGGGCACGGCAGGATTCCAGTATAGCGTCGGACCCTGGGCGAGCCTGGTCTTGCGCGCATCCGATCGCATGCAAATCAGCGCGGCCGCCAACCTGGACTATCTCACCCACGACGAGAATGACGAGTTGGACGGGTGGCATGTTTCACTGAGCCCGGTCGTCAGATTCGTGATGGACAGCCAAACCCTTCTGGAGGTCGGTCCCCGGTTCGAGGCGGTCGAAGCCCAGGCAGATCACCGGTCCAGCCGTCTGGTGGGCATCGGTGTGGGCGTCTCGCACGCCTTCGCGAACGGACTCTCGGTCTCGGTCTCCGTTTCTCTGCAGCATCAACGGTATCGAGCTGACGATCCCCTCTTCTCCATGCGCAGGGAGGACGAAACCGCGTGGCTGAGCGCGAGATTGCTGCACCGTTCGTTTCAGATTGGCGGCTTCGCGCCGTACATCGGCTATTCCTACGAGCAACGGCGCTCAAGTATCGCCCTACACGACTATGACAATCACGGTGTCGTCGTGGGTCTCACGCGAGAGTTTTGATCGCGCTTGCAATGTGGCTCCGACAACCACGTTCACATCCGTCAAATTGTCGCTCTCGCAGCCGCTCCGCGTGGTGCGGCCGGGCGCACCTTACGCTTTCCGCAGGCCGCACGACGGCGGACGCGGTGATCCGCAGCACCTTGGCCTCGGATGTGGAGCCCGGCGACAGGCAGGTCTCGGGCTGCGATGGCAGCAGCCCTTAGCTCTCGGCGAACTGCGCGTCGGCGCGACGCTCTCCCACGATCCAGGCCACCGAGAGAACGCAGAGCCTGAGCTGGTCGTTCTCTCGGGCTGGCAGCACCGCTCCTGATGCGCACGTCACCGGCATCATGGTGCTCCGCAGCGCGGTCATGATCGCAATGACCAGGGCGAGCCTCACCGGCGACCCTCGACTGGCCGGGTGCATCCCCTCCGCCGCCCACCCCTCACCCGCCCTTCATGATCTCGGCTTGTGCGAGCCTGCCCTGCTTGATGGTGTCGTCTATTTCGGCGCCTCTGCCGTCGCGGAGCATTTCGTTGTGCTTGACGGTGGAGATAAAGTAGGCGGCGCGGAAGGTTTGCCCGATGAGCCTGACCAGCGCGGGAGAGAGCTCCGCGGGGACAGCACCGACTGCACCCGCGCCCAGGCTCAGGGCCGCATGGCGGACGTACTCGCCGGGCATCATGTCGTTTTCCTCGGCCCGCTCCTGGATCGCCAGCCACTCGGCGTCGGAGAACCTGATGCTGTGGGACTTCCGGGCAGCGACACCCCTGACGCGCGCAATCTCTCGCTCGCCGGTGTCGGTGTGGGTCTCAAGGTTATCGGTCATGGCCTCGCTCCTCGTGAAGTGGGTCGGCTCGAATTATTTCGACGTGTCGTCAATTGAGAGATGGTGGAGCAACGTCATTGAGACAAGCGGAAACTGCGCGCGCAACGCGGATTTGCGGTAGCGTATTTCCTACACACCACGCTGGTAAAGCGCGGCTTGCTCGACGCTTTAGATTCAGGGAGTTAGAGTCCGTATTGCGCGCGCATTTCACTTTCCCGTCACGTTAATTCGTGCAATCTTCGTAGTTGTGAGTGCTCCAGCGTAGCCCAGCGTAGCGGAGAGGGCACGATGCGGGTCCGGCACCCGAGGTGCGTCAGGTGTGAGAGTTCAAGCGGCTCCGCCGTAGAGCCGGGACTTGAGGGAGGCGAGAAGAAGGGTCAGGGCCCAGCCTGACGCGCGAGGCGGGGAGGGTCATCTGCGGCAGTTGGCTGGGCAGTCGCGCAGGACACGCGACGGGGTGCGGCGCGACCGGAGTGGGCACCGGAAGGAGCACGCGATCATGGTCAGCGCAGTTGACCGATCGCTGGCGTCGCCGCCACTGCCGAGCGTGGTGACACCGAACCGTGCGGGCTCGGCGGCACCATTGTCCGGCGAGGCGTCGAGGCGCTCGTCGCCAACGGCGACGGCGTGGGCCGAGGCACGGTGCAGACACGTGCGCGGGTCGTGCGGCGGCGACGAAAGCTCGCACTGTCGATGCGGGATTTGCAGGTGGACGATCCCGGTCATCGCTATCGTCACGAGCGGGATCGCGGTCGGTCTCACTGCTGCGAGGCGAGCGTCCGTCGACGGTGCGCAGCACCGAGGCGGACGCGAAGCCGAGGCCGGGAGGGTTGGCGGTTCGGGCGCGAGCGGCGCAGGCGCGAACGCGCCGAGCCGCGATGCGCGGTGGGGGCACGGCGAAAAAGGGGGAGCCGACCGCTGCCGAAGCAGCGACCGGCTCGTAGTGGGCAGGCAGCGTAACCGCTATGCGGCGAGCGGCACGATCATGACAGGAATGCCGAGCTGCCGAGCTTTGTCGATCAGGTTGCCGGTGATGCCGGAGCCTGGGAACGCGATGACGCCCTTGGGCAGCAGGTTCAGCAGGTCGTCGTTGCGGCGGAACGGTGCGGCCTTGCCGTGGGCGGTCCAGTCGGGACGGCAGATCACCTGGTTGACGCCTCTGGCCTCTGCCCAGCTTGCCGCGATCTTCTCGACGCCGGGGCCGCCGCCATGCAGCAGCACTATGTCGCCGTACTTCGCGCGCGCCATGTCGAGCGTACTCCAGATCGCGCCGGCATCGCTGACGGTCTTGCCGCCGGTGATGGCGACCAAGGTGCCGTCGGGCAGGTGCGCGCGGGTCTCGCGGTCCTTGCGTGCGCGCCTGAAGTCGCGGGCATCGATGGCGGCTGAGGTCAGCGTACCGGTCTGGCTCGCATGCGATCCATGACGCGGGCGCCAGGTGTCGCCGGTCTCGACACGGTAGGCGTCTGCGGCGAGGTCGCGCATCTTCTCGAAGGCGTCGCGCCGGTCGCCGAGGTTCTGTGCCCGGTCGGTCAGCGTTTCGAGCTCGTGCGCCTTCACCTCCGATCCGTCCTGTGCCTTCTCGAGGTCCTTCATCTCGGGCGCGATGCGGTCGACGGCGCGGTCGAGGCGGGCGACCTGCGAGTGCAGGCAGTTGACGAAGCCCCACATCAGGGCCTCGCGCTCGTCGGCCATCTGTGTGCCGTCTACGGTGATGCCGTCCACGATGACGCGGATGGCCTCGCTCAGCGCATCCATGGCATCGTCTTCGTCCCAGACGACGCGGCTGTCGAGCTCGCCGCGCTCCGGCGCTGCACCGAAAAGGGCCATGCTCTCGCAGACAGTTGCGGTTGCCGAAGCGGTCGGGGTAGCGCTGGTGGTGTCGATCATGTCGACCTCCCTTGTTCCATCCCTCTGGATGTTCATCCTCCAGGGCCCAATGCCCCTTCGTGATGTCCTTTTTGATTCACGCGCGCGCAGTGGAAGCACCTTCCCCTAGAGCTCCTTGGACCGGAGTCGGTGCGGAGTGCGCCAGGCTAACTGGTGCGAGTGCAGTTGGTGTAAGTCCAACA
>JAPPNV010000457.1 GCA_028818565.1 Rhodospirillales bacterium
AGCCCGAAGATCATCTCACGCCGCTCGCCGGGCGGACAAAAAACGAGCCCTGATCGACGCGGGCTTGGTTGAGACGAAGCGTTGCCATAGGATTCCCTCCTGCACTTCCTGTTGCAGCCGGGGCGAAAACGCGGGGCGGATTCGCGCGTTCCGGCCAAAGACAGGAGGAAAAAGCGACACTATGTCAGTGCATTAGCACCGAAGGTGCGCATCAAGGTGTACCCCTCGCCGGGGGCGGGCACGCGAATCCTGCCCGCAAGCGCCTCGGAGACCGCGGGAACCGTGACGCATGCCACCACAAGGTCGGGCGCGTCTTCGGCCATCTGCCCATCCGCGTGGATGTAAGTGAGCGCCTCCGAGTGTTGCGTCGTGGTCGGCGGGAGCGGCTTGCAGGCCCGATACACGTTGCCCGCGGCGAGCAGGTGGTCCTGCAGGTTCTGTCCCACGCCGGGCATGTCGCGTCGAACGCCGATGCCGAGTGCCGCAAGCCGGGCGCCGGGGCCCAGACCGGATCGCATCAGTATGGCAGGCGTACCAATGACCCCGGCGGTGAGAACAACGGCGCGCCGGGCGTCGAACCGGCGGACTGTGGCGCCTTCCAGGGCACGCACCCCGGTCGCGCGCCCGCTGTCGTCGAAAGCCAGCCGGTCGACGAGCAGGCCTGAGCGCAGCTCGAGGTTCGCTCTGGCGCGAACGGCCTCGGTCAAGTAGGCATCGGCCACGCTCTGGCGCCGGCCGTTCACAATCGTGAGCGTGTTGAGCGTCGGCCCCGCCAAGTCCGGCCCGTTGTGGTCGCGGATGGGTTGGAGCCCGAGCTCCCGTCCGGCCGCGCAGTGAGCCTGGGTGAGCGGGTGCGGCCTGGCGGGCTGGCAAAGTCGCACGGGACCTTCGCCGCCATAGCCCTCTTCGGGGGCGAAGGGCGAGGTTTCGGAACGCATGAAGCAGGGCCGGAGTGCGGCCCAGTTCCACCCCGTGGCGCCTGCCTCGGCCCAGCGGTCGAAATCTCTCGGATGGCCGCGCACATGACCCATCGCATTCATCGCGCTCGTCCCGCCCACCACGCGCCCTCGCGGCCAGGGGTGTGCGCGTCCTGCCATGGAGCGCTGCGGCACGGTCTTGAAATCCCAGTCGATCTCCGAGCCTTGCAGAAGCGGCCAGGCGGCGGGATCGAAAATGTCGGGGTTCTCGGGTTCTCCGCCCGCCTCCAGCAAGAGAACGCGACGGTCCGGCCGCTCGCTAAGCCGCGCGGCAAGCACGCAGCCTGCCGACCCGGCACCCACGATGACGATGTCTGCCTCAGTCATGCCTGTTAGCGGCGACGGAATAGTCCACCGGCGCCGCTGACATACGCTCGATGGTCATGGCCGCAGTGCCCGCTCAGATCGAGAAGGTGATGCCCTGGGCCAGCGGGAGTTCGGAGGAGTAGTTCACCGTGTTGGTCTGCCGGCGCATGTAGCTCTTCCACGCATCGGACCCGGACTCGCGGCCGCCGCCGGCCTCCCTCTCGCCGCCGATCACCTGCATCAGTCCGTCGGGCGCATCGCCGAACCTGGCGAGGGCCCGCTCACAGATCCTCTGCGTTGCGAGCGCCGTCAGCGGAGTCTTTTCCGACGGTTTCCAGAGCACGGGATCGCCGCAGACCAGGGCCAGAGCCGCATTCCAGCACCAGGGTGCGACGGGGAAGTTGAACGAGGTAATCACGCCGCAGACACCCATCGGGTGCCAGCTCTCACGCATCGAGTGGCCGGGGCGTTCGGAGGCCATGGTCAGGCCGTAAAGTTGTCGCGAAAGCCCGACGGCGAAGTCGCAGATGTCGATCATCTCCTGCACCTCGCCCAGGCCTTCCTGCAGGATCTTGCCGCTCTCCAGCGTCACCAGCCGGCCGAGGTTGTCCTTCTCGGCACGAAGCTCCTCGCCGATCAGCCGCACCAGCTCGCCCCTGCGGGGCGCCGGCACCTCCCTCCACACGTGGAACGCTGCCCTTGCCCGGCCGATCGTGGCCTGGACCTCGTCCGGGGAATGCACCTTGAGCCGCCCCAGCTCCGACCCGTCCACAGGGGTCGTCACGGCGAGCGTTCCGCCGGTCAGAGCGGAGGCATCCAGGCCGCAACCGGCCAGCACGTCCTGATGCGTCGTCGTCATCGCTTCAGTCCTTCCCCCGATCAACCTGGAACACCGAACGCGCCTCAGGCGGAAACCGCCGCCGGGCGCACGGGGCGCATGCTCTCCAGTTCTTCAATCAGCTCGGCGGTGGTTCGGATTCGGCAATAGCCCTTGAATCCCTGCAGGGCCTCGCGGTGACGCTGGTCCGAGTGCGTGGCGCACGCGTCGTCCACCAGGGTCATGAGGAAGCCGCGATCGCAGCCGTCGCGCACGGCGGTCTCGACGCACTGGTCGGTCAGCATCCCCATGACCATCACGTACTCGATGCCGAGGTTGCGCAGCACGTATTCGCAGTTGGTCGAGTTGAACAGGCTCGAGGAGGTCTTGGGGATGATGACGTCGTCGTCTCCGGGACCCAACTCGTCAATGACCTCCGCTTCCCACGAGCCCTTGGCGGCGAAGATGCCGGAGATCTTGTAGTCCAGGCCGCGGTCGCGGCCGTCCTTCGTGAGGCACTCGACCACCGTGTAGACGACCTCGATGCCGGCCTCGCGACACGCGGCGATCAAGCGCTGCCCGTTCGGGATGACCACGTCGCGGATTCTATCGTGGAGGTACTGGTCGTTCGGGTTCTCCGCGCGTCGCTCCGCGTCGTACTCGCCCTTCTGAAGGTCGACGACGAGCAGGGCGGCGCGCTCGGGCTCGACCGCCCGCTGCCTGAACGACACGTCGCCTTCCAGGGGAATGGCATCGATCTCGCTGCGTTGCATGGCTATCGCCTCCGTTCTCCGTGTCCCGACGCTCGTCCCGTCGGTGGGTGCGGTGATTCCGCAATGCGGCGGGCGGCGTGGTCGCTCTGCTCTTGTCAGTAGACCTGCAAGTAGCGTTCGCACATGTGTTGGGGCCGCGACTCCGTATAGAGCCGAACCTCGCGCCGCTTGAGGGCGGTGTATGCCTCCACCATGGTGGGCGTGAACCAGCGCTTCATGGTCTCGTCCTCGCCGAACGCGTCGAGAGCCTCCTCCAGCGAAGTGGGAAGCCTGCTGATTCCCATCGCCTCTCTCTCGTCTTCGCTCATGTCGTCCGGCTCGCCGCTTACCAGACGCGGGCGCGGCAGCTCGTCGCGGATGCCCTGGAGCCCCGCGCGTACGATCACGCCGATGGCCAGGTACGGGCTCGCGGTAGCATCCGTAAAGCGGAACTCGATGTTGAAGGCCTCGCCGCGATCCGCCGGATCGGCGGCGGGCGACGGGCAGATGCGAATGGCGGCCTCGCGATTCTGGACGCCGACAATGTCATAGCCGCAGCTCCAGTGGTGGGGGCCGAGGCGCAGATAGGAAGTGGGGCTTGGCGCCGTCATGGCACAAAGGGCGCCGAGGTGCCGCTGCACGCCCGTGCAAAAGCTGGCGGCAACCGTGCTCAGCTCCCCCGGTGAATCGGGGTCGTAGGCGGCGGCGTTGCCGTCAGCGTCCCGAAAGCTCAGGTGGAGATGGCAGCCGTTGCCCACCGCATCGGGTGCCGGCTTGGGGGCGAAGGTCGCCCGCAACCCGGACTGGCGCGCGGCCTCGCGCACGACCTCGCGGGTGAGGACGACGCGGTCCGCGCCCGCGAGCCCCGCTACAGGCCCGTTCGTCACCTCGAACTGCCCCACTCCGTACTCGGGCTCGAAGGTCTCGAGTCCCAGTTCGGCATCGATCAGGGCCGCCACGCAGAGGTCGGCGAACGGTGCGATCCGGCGCACGGCATCCAGCGAGAACGGGGCCGCCCAGCGAAGCTCCTCGCCGTAGAGCGCGAACTCGTTCTCGTAGGCGATGTGCAGGTCGAGCCCCGTCTCCGCCTTCAGATCGGCCAGCGCTGCCGCCAGGAAGCTCCGCGTGCAGCATTCCCACGGGCTGCCGTCGGGGTTGAGACTGTCGCAGAGGACCAGATGAAGGGGCGGGTGCTCTGCGCGCAGCGCGATCCGACGCCGCGTCGCGTCATCGGGTATCTGCCGCACCTCGTCCATCGGCCCCCACGGGTTCTCGGCAATGTCCTCGAACGGAGTCATCGCCTGACCCGCCAGGGCCCAGCCGAGACCGTGAGCCTTGCGGCGTTCGTACTCCCCGACCGGCACGCCGCGCGTGCGCGAGACTCCGACGAGGTCGTTCCAGACCAGAAAGATCAACTCGCCAGATGTCACGATTCCCGCTCCTCAGGGCCTTGCGGGAATTCCTGATCGTCCCAGGTATACCCCTTGCGCAGGTGCTCGAGCGTCGAGATCCGCCGGCGGGTGTCATCGCCGAGCCGACCCACGATTCCTGCGACCAGCGCCTCGAGCAGCGCGATGCAGGGCACCAGGGTGTCGTAGGGCGAGGGGGCATCCACGTCCACTGTCAGCACATGATCGGCGAGGTCGGCGATGGGGGAGAGCCACGGGTCGGTGATGAGCACGATCGTGGCCCCCTGCTTCTTGGCGGCCTCTGCAAGCGCGATCGTGTCCTTCTGATAACGCCGCACGTCGAAGATCACCACGACGTCGCGCCGCGCCACGTCGAGCAGGGCATCGGCCCTTCCTTGCGGCGTGTAAGCGATCACGCGGGCGCGCGGGCGCAGCTGGTAGAGATGGGCGTGCAGCATCTCCGCCAAGGCCTGGGTGAAGCGCCCGCCGCTGGTGTAGACCGTCCGCCGTCGGTCCGCGAGCAGGGCGACCACCGCATCGAACTCGCCCCGGGGCAGGCTGGCGAAGGTCGACGTGACGCTGTGGGCGAAGGAATCGCCGGCGATGTCCAGAAGATGGTCGCGGCGCTGCTCGGGCGGGCTCCGGCCGTAGAGGCGGAGGGGCGAATCGATGCGCGCGGCCACGTCGCGCTCGAGCGCGCGCTGGAAATCGGCATAGCCGGTGAAGCCGATCTTGCTCGCGAAGCGCAGAACCGTCGGCCCGCTCACGCCTGAGCGTGCGGCAAGCCCTGCCACTGTGTCGAAACCCGCCATCAGGTTGCTGGCAAAGAGCGTTCTGGCCACCCGCCTCTCTGCCGGAGTCAGGTCAGCCGTCCGCTGATGGATGATATCGCCGAGGGTCGTCCCGGGCTCGGTCATGGCGAGCATGCCCCGTTGTAACAAAATCAATTAATTTTGCTACTTGTGGCGTGACTGTATGACTCATCAAACTTCCGAGCACGTGTCCCAATTGTGAGCACGCCGACCGGTGGCCGCGATCTACCGCGCCCACCGGGGTCGGCGAGGAAATCCGCGCCAACTCCTGGAGCGCTTCGCTGGCGCGTGACTAGTTGGGCCGCCAGTCGAACGGGGCGTAATGGCCGTTGTGGCCGCCCGCCGCATCGTTCCAGTCGATGCCGAAGGCGTTCAGGTGGCTGTGGGTCCCGATGGCGAGGTGCAGGCGCTTGTTGGCGGGATGCCCGGTGTTGTCGATCATGATGGTCTCGGACGGGTCAGGCAGGCTGGGCACGCCCTCCGCCCCGTGGCTGAGCAGGTCGCCGGCGGTGATCGAAAAGCCCATCTCCCGCCGCTCGATCCTGATCGGCGCCCGCTCCACGCCGGCGAAGTTGCCGATGAGCGGCGCCATCAGCGCCATCGGGCCGCCCTCGTCGCCGGAGCAGATGCGGCCGATGGCGTCTACTTGCGCCTCGCTGGCCTGCTCGTCGATGATCAGGCCCACGGTCCAGTTGCCGTCGGCCATGGGGCCCGCCACCATCGCCGCCGTGACGAAGGCCACGCCGTCGAGGCGGGTGTCGCCGTAGTGCCCCTCCGCAATGTCCAGCACGATCGCGACCTCGCAGACGCCGTCGGTCGGCATCGCGGTCATGTTGGTGAAGATGCAGGGGCAGAGGTAGTCGCAGCTGCAGGTCTCGAAGTAGTCGCCCTTGATGTGCCAGTCCGCGCCGCTCATGGCCATGCCCTCCGTCGCTCTGCCGCATCACCATAACACGGCCTGCGCCCGACGCGGTCAGAGAAGACCCAGGGCACGAAGCTCCGCCGCCATGTCCGGCGGGAACGAATCCTCGGGAATCTCGACCGTTCCCACGGGGCCGAGGTCGCGTGGCGCGTTGGCCGATTCCAGGTAACGCCACCCCTGATGCGGGCGCCGGTGCACCGGGTCGGTGGCGATGAGTTCGGGATCGAGCACGATCGCGCACCTGGGCTTGCCGCCCGCCTTCGTCTCGTGCCGGTCCAGGTCCAGGATGCGCTGGCGTACGCGGATGCGGTGCCTGACGACCCAGTACATTGAGCCGCCTGCCAGGACTTCCTCGGCCCGGCGCGGCCGGAAGCGGGTGACATGGATCAGCCGGCCCAGCCGCTCGAGCCGCGCCGCCTGAACCGCGCGCAAGTGGTCGACACCGTCGATCCCTACAGCAAGCTTCAAGAGGTGCAGTGCCATTTCAGGTTGAGGGTCACCGCACCTGACGGCTCAAGCCCACCAATTGGGCGACCGCTTCTCCAGAAAGGCGGCGATGCCCTCCTTACCGTCCTCCGATGCGCGCGCAGCGGCGATCCGGCGCGCGACATCGTCAGCCAGGGCATCGTCGATCGGCCGGCCCGAGACCGCATCGATCAGCGCCTTCGCCCGGCGCTGCGCATCGGGCGAGCATCGCAGCAGAGTCTGAACGATCTCCTCGCCTCGATCTTCGAGCGCCTTGGCAGGCACCACCTCGTGCACCAACCCGATCCGGAGCGCGGTCTGCGCATCGAAGCGCTCGCCGGTGAGCATGAAGCGCCGGCTGTAGGAGTCGCCGATCGCGCGGACCACGAACGGGCTGATCACGGCGGGGATGAGACCCAGGCGCACCTCGGTCAACGCGAAGCTCACCCCTTCGGCCGCGATGGCGATGTCGCAGGCGCTGACCAGACCGACGCCGCCGCCATAGGCGGGCCCCTGGACCAGCGCCACAGTCGGCTTGGGCAGGCCACCCAGCATCATGAGCAGGCCCGCGACCGCGCGAGCGTCGACGACATTTTGCGCCTCCGAGAACCCTGCGGCCCGCTTCATGTAGGCAAGGTCGGCGCCGGCGCTGAAGGATTTTCCGCGCCCGGCGAGGACCACCACGCGCACGCCATTGTGGGCGCCGAGCCACTCGAACGTGCGTGTGAGCTCGGCGACCAGCGCGTCGTCGAAGGCGTTGTGCGCCTTGGGCCGGTTGAGCGTGACGGTGGCGACGGCGCCATCCATCCCCACCAGCACGGTATCGTCGGCCATGGCCCTACATCCCCCACTACATCCTGAAGACGCCGAAGCGCGTGGCCTCGGCCGGGCCGCCCGCGACGACACCCAGAGCCCGCGCCAGCACCTGCCGTGTCTCGGCCGGGTCGATCACCCCGTCGTGCCAGAGCCGGGCTGCGGCGTAGTAGGGATTTCCCTGCTCTTCGTACTGGGCCAGGATCGGTGCCTTGAACGCGGCCTCCTCGTCCTCGCTCCACTCCGCGCCGTCGGCCTCGATCCGGTCGCGCCGGATACGGGCAAGCACGCTCGCCGCCTGTTCGCCTCCCATCACCGAAATGCGCGCATTGGGCCACATCCAGAGAAAACGCGGCCCGTAGGCGCGCCCGCACATGCCGTAGTTCCCGGCCCCGTAGCTGCCGCCGATGATGACCGTGAGCTTGGGCACGGCTGCACACGAGACCGCGGTGACCAGCTTGGCCCCGTCCTTGGCGATGCCGCCCTGCTCGTAGCGCTTGCCCACCATGAAGCCCACGATGTTCTGCAGGAACAGCAGCGGAATGCCGCGCTGACAACAGAGCTCGATGAAGTGTGCGCCCTTGAGCGAGGACTCGGAGAAGAGGATGCCGTTGTTGGCGAGGATGCCGACGAGGTGCCCGCCGATGTGCGCGAAGCCTGTCACCAGGGTGGCGCCGTAGCGGGCCTTGAACTCGTCGAAGGCGCTGCCGTCCGCGATGCGGGCGATGACCTCGCGCACGTTGAACATGGTCCGGAGCGAGCGCGGCACGATGCCGTAGATCTCGGCGGGGTCGTAGGCGGGCCCGGGCGTCGGCGCGGTCGGGCCCGGCGGTGCGGCGCCCAGGCGGGAGACGATGGCCCGCGCCCGGCGGATCGCATCGGCATCGTCCGCCGCCAAGTGGTCGGCGACGCCCGAGAGCCGCGTGTGCACGTCGGCGCCGCCCAGCTCCTCCGCGCTCACCTCCTCCCCGGTCGCGGCCTTCACCAGCGGCGGTCCGCCCAGGAAGATCGTGCCCTGTTCCTTGACGATGATGGCCTCGTCGGACATCGCCGGCACGTAGGCGCCGCCGGCGGTGCACGAGCCCATGACCACGGCGATCTGCGCGATACCCTTCGCCGACATGCGCGCCTGGTTGAAGAAGATGCGGCCGAAATGCTCGCGGTCGGGGAACACCTCGTCCTGGTGCGGCAGGTTGGCCCCGCCGGAATCCACCAGGTAGACGCAGGGCAGCCGGTTCTCCTCGGCGACCTCCTGCGCGCGGATGTGCTTCTTGACGGTCATCGGGTAGTAGGTGCCGCCCTTGACCGTCGCGTCGTTGGCGATGACGACGCACTCGCGCCCCTCGATCCGCCCGATGCCGGTGACGATGCCGGCGGCGGGCACGTCCGTGCCGTAGAGCCCGTCCGCTGCCAGCGCCGAAAGCTCGAGGAACGGCGAGTCCGGGTCGATCAGCGCCGCGACGCGCTCGCGCGGCAGCATCTTGCCGCGCTTCAAGTGACGCTCCCGCGCGTCCGCGGGGCCGCCCTCAAGCACCCGCGCGTGACGGTCGGCGAGGTCTTTCACCAGCGCCCGCATGGCCGCCTCGTTGTCCTTGAACTTGTTCGAGGCCGGATCGACCGTCGAGCGCAGGACCTCCATCGGCTCCCCTCCAGTCGGCCGCGCCAAGTTACAGGCCGCTACCCGCGATGCAACCAGTCGCTTTCGCCCCAAGAGGTCGCGAGCGCGGATAAGGCCCCGCGCGCCGGCAAGGAACGAAGGCCCCGAGCGCGGATATGAATCGCAAAGGACAAGAGCGCGGCGGTGGACGCGCTCAGCCGTGCCCGCGAGCCGCGTGAGACGAGGCCGGGCTGCTGCGTCAGCCTTGGAGGGATGCCAGTGCCTCGGCCCTGGTCGAATGGATTGCCATAATTTTGGCGAACCCCACCCTCTCGAAGACCAAATGGACGGAATCCGACAGTTCGCATAGCGCGAATGCCGCATCGCGTTGCCACGAGCTCTTTGCGACCCTGAGGACGGCGTAAAGGCCGGCACTGCTGATGTAGACCAGGCTCCCAAGGTCAATGATCACCGCCCGGTCGCCATCCTCTATTTCGTCTGCGACTTTCTCCTCGAACTGCGCGGCATTGAGGATAGTGATGCGGCCGCTCACATGGACCCACAGGACGCCGTCTCGCCGTTCGCAGGTCACTTCCATGGCCATTGTTCCCTGTCTCGCATACGCACAATAGCCTGCGAATACGAAGCCGGCCATACAACCAGCCGCACACATTTCAGAATTGATATGTACAAATGCTCATCGCGTCCAGGGGCAGATAGGGACGGGGAGAGGCGGCGGAACGCAACCAAAGGCAGTGGCCGGGGCCTGCCATCCTGACGCGATTGCGCAACTGGCGTCGCCCACGCCTGTAAGGTCGTCCGCGCCTGCTATAGTTTGCCGTCACCGACCCAGGGGAGCCTCGCCATGCGCCTGCCCACGCTGGCCGAATTCCAGGAAGCCGCCGCCTTCGTCCACGAGACCCTCGACCCGACCCCGCAGATCCCCTGGCCGCTGCTGGCCCAGCGCACCGGGGCCGAGGTCTGGGTCAAGCACGAGAACCACACCCCGATCTGCGCCTTCAAGGTGCGGGGCGGCCTCGTCTACATGGACGATCTGCGCCGGCACGGTTCGGTCGCCGGCGTAGTCGCCGCCACCAGGGGCAATCACGGCCAGAGCATTGCCTACGCCGCAACCCGGCTCGGCCTCGCCGCAACACTCGTGGTGCCCGAGGGCAACGCAGCGGGCAAGAACGCGGCGATGAGCGCATTCGGCGGCGAGCTGGTGGTGCACGGCGCGGACTTCGAGGCCGCATACGAGCACGCCCAGACGCTCGCGGCCGAGCGGAACCTGGTCATGGTCCCCTCCTTCGACGAGCGCCTGGTGCGCGGCGTCGGCACCTATGCGCTGGAGCTCTTCACCGCCGTGCCCGATCTCGACGCGGTCTACGTGCCGGTCGGACTCGGCTCCGGCATCTGCGGCCTGATGGGCGTGCGCGATGCGCTCGGGCTCAAGACCGAGATCATCGGCGTGGTCG
>JAPPNV010000421.1 GCA_028818565.1 Rhodospirillales bacterium
CTCCCCCGGCGCCGGCGAGCCGCGTGCCGGTGCGCGACGCTAGGAAAAAGGCCGAAACCTGTCAAACGGCGCGCGTTCTTGGTCGGGGCAAACCCCCGCTCAGGCCATGGTCCGGCGAACCGCCGCCTCGACGTCCTCCACCTTCGGCATGTAGAGGTCCTCGAGCTCGGGCGCGAAGGGAACCGGGCAGTGCGGCGCCGTGACCTTCTCGATGGCTGCCTTCAGCGACTTGAACGCCTTCTGCGCCACGATGGACGAGATATCGGCCGCCATGGAGCAGCGGGGGTGGCTCTCGTCCACGACCACCAGACGGCCGGTCGCCTCGACCTCTTCGAGGATGGTCTCCTCATCCAGCGGCGAGACCGTGCGCGGGTCGATCACCGTGCAGGAAATGCCGTCGTTCGCCAGATTGTCGGCGGCCTCAGTGGCCAGATGCACCATCTTGCCGATCGCGACGATGGTGACGTCGTCGCCCTCGCGCACCACGTTCGCCTCGCCGAAGGGCACCGTGTAGGCCTCGTCGGGAACGTCCGCCTCGTCGTCGTACATCGCCTTGTGCTCGAAGAAGACGACGGGATCGTTGTCGCGAATGGACTGAATCATCAGCCCCTTGGCGTCATAGGGGTTGGAGGGAACGACCACCTTCACGCCGGGCACGTGGGTGAATATCGAATAGAGCACCTGGCTGTGCTGCGACGCAGCCCTGAGCCCCGCGCCGTACATGGTCCTGACCACCAGCGGAGTCTCGGCCTTGCCGCCGAACATGTAGCGGAACTTCCCCGCCTGGTTGTAGATCGCGTCGAAGCAGACCCCGAGGAAGTCGACGAACATCAGATCGACGATGGGCCGCATGCCGGTCACCGCAGCGCCGGCCGCCGCCCCGATGAAGCCGCCTTCCGCGATCGGCGTGTCCAGCACCCGCGTCGGTCCGAACTCGGTGTGAAGCCCCTTGGTGACGCCCAGCGGGCCGCCCCAGGCATCGTCCTCGCCGGGAGCGCCGGTGCCGCCGGACACGTCCTCGCCCATCACGATGACCGAGGGATCGCGCCGCATCTCGCCCGCCATCGCCTCGTTGAGGGCGGCCCTGTAAGACTTCATCGGCATTGTCGGTCCCCCGCTCAGTAAGAGGCGTAAACGTCGGTCATGAGGTCGGCCTCGGTGGCACGCGGCGCGGCGTGAGCGGCCGACGCGGCATCCGCCACCCGCTTCTTCTCCTCGGCGAAAATCTCGTCGAGCTGTTCGCCGGTCAGCAGGCCCGTCTCGACGACCTTCTCGCGGAACAGGTTCAGGCAGTCCTTCTCGGCGCGGAGCCTGTCGATCTCGCCGTCCCCCCGATAGGTCTGCGCATCGCCGACGAAGTGGCCGTAGAAGCGGGCGGTCTTGATGTGGATCAGGCTCGGGCCCTCGCCGTCCCGCGCGCGTTCGACCGCTTCCCTCATCGCGTCGTGGACCGCGAAGAAGTCGAACCCGTCGACCTCGACGCCCGGCATGCCGAAGCCGTTCGCGCGCGCCACCTGCGAGCCGGCCACCGAATAGGATGAGGGGGTCGCCTCGGCATAGCCGTTGTCTTCGCAAATGAAGATCACGGGCAGCTTCCAGATATTCGCCATGTTGTAGGCTTCGAAGATCAAGCCCTGGTTGGACCCGCCATCGCCGTAGAAGGCCACGGCGACGCCGTTCTCGCCCTTGGCCCTTGCCGAAAGGCCGGCGCCCACCGCCAAGGGGCCGGTCGCGCCGATGATCCCGTTCGCGCCCAGCATCCCCTTGTCGAGGTCCGCGATGTGCATCGAGCCGCCCTTGCCGCCGCAGACGCCCGTGGTCGCGCCATAGATCTCGTCCATGGTCTCCTGCAGATCCAGGCCTCGGGCGATGCACTGGCCGTGGGCGCGATGGGTCGTCGCGATCCAGTCCCGCTCGTCCAGCGCCATGTAGACGCCGGCCGCCGTCGCTTCCTGCCCGGCGGAGAGGTGAACGAAGCCGGGAATTTTCCCGTCCGAGAAGTTCTCGTAAACGCTTTCCTCGAAGTGCCGCGCCGCCGCCATCGTGCGGTACGCGCTCAGCAGCTCGTCCCTGCTCAGTTGCATCAATGTCTCCCCTGCTCGTGCTGCCTGCCCCGGCGGAAGCCCAGGACGCCATCGCCGGGCGCTGAACCTGTGAGAGGCGGCAGCGTGCGCCGCAATATACCGGCTCGCCCCCGCAAGTCACGGCTCGACCCGGCTTATCGGTGCGTCCGCCCCTCTTCGACCCCGAGCGCCGCAAGAAGTCGCCGCCCGATCAACGCTCATCCCTGCCGGAAAGCCGGTCCTCATCGTCGATCAGGACCACGCGAGCGGGCGGATCGGCGCCCCATCGCCACATCACGAGATTGATGTCGTCGACACTCGCGCCGACGGCAAAGCTCCGGACCCGCATACCGACATAGCCTGCGGCGATCAGACGATCCGCAAGAGCCTGCGATGCCGGGATCCGGCCAGCCAGCATCTCCGCTTCCCAGGCTGTGCAGACGAGATCGGCATCGCCCACACCTTGGCCGCGACGGCGCTCTTCGTCGAGCGCATCGAAGACGGGCACGGCATCGATCTCATGCGCGCAAAGGGTAAGCGGCTGCATCGGGCGGCCCAGGGGTTGCGCCTCGCGAACTGCAGTGAGCGGATCGAGCGACGTGTAGAGCGCCGGAACGCCCTGCCGGTTGAAGCGCCCGCCGTGGCGGCGCGCACCCTCGCCGGACAACGGCGTCCAGGACCACTGCGGGTTGTGCGCCCGATAAACCAGCCCCCGGAACCGCATCGGTGCGGCGTGGGCTCAGGCGTAGCCGCCTGCCATGATCCGGTCGAGATACGCGTGCACGTGCTCGGCCCTGCCTTCGCGCACCAACTGGTCCGGCGTGGCGCCGCCGAAGCCCGACAGCGGCTCGGCGCGGAACCAGGCATAGGCTGCAATCGGGGATCCGGTCGCGGCTTCGACGCGGTTGAGAATCTCCAGCATCTGACGCAGACGAACCTGGGTCTTCCGCGCCCGGACGCGCGAGGCGCGCGTGAACGCGTCCCTGCCGAGGCCGAGGGTGCCGGCGATCTCGGCCTTGGTGGTGCGCAGTTCGTCCGCAATCAGAGTGGGCGAGAATACCTGATCCGCGACGAAATCCTGGAACTGCATGGCTCAACCTCACGCTTCTTCACACATAATAGCGTTATATAATGTGTGAAACCAGAGTTGTGATGCTCTGTCCGCCCGCGATCAGGCGAGGAAGGCGTCCACCAGCGCGTTGAACTTGGTCGGGTTCTCGTAGCACATGAAGTGCGAGCCGCCCTCGTCGGCCTTGAAGATCTCGACCTCGGCGCCCGGGATCTGATCCCCGATCCAGTGCTGCGATTCCGCCGAGAAGATGCTGGCCTCGGCGCCCACCACCAGCGTCGGGCGCCGCACGCGCTTGATCACGTCGCGCCAGTCGAGCCCGCAGTGGTCGTGGAGCAGGTCGGCGGCGTGCCGGCGCGGCAGCTTGCAGATCTCGCGCGCGAACCAGAGCAGCTCCGCCGCCGGCAGCGACGGCGAGAAGAGGCGCGCGATCACCGGCACGGTGGCCTCGGCGGTCTCCGCCGCCAGCACCTGCAGGTAGAACTCGGCGAGTGCGTTGAGGTCCGGCAGCAGGCAGCCGTAGGTGACGCAGTCTTCCGCCGACCAGTCGGCCTTGGCGGTCACCGACGGCGCCTGGTCCACGAAGACGAGGCGCCCGAGCCGGTCTTCGCCGAAGAGGTCGATGTAGCTCCAGATGATCGACGAGCCGATGGAGTGGCCCATGAGATCGACCTCGTCGAGCGCCAGCCGCTCGATCACGGCGCGCAGGTCGGCCGCGAGCCGGCTCACGCGATAGCCGCCCGCCGGCGTGGTCGAATCCCCGTGGCCCCGCATGTCGAAGGCCATCACGCGCCGCGTACCCGAGAGCGCCTGGAGCTGGTGCCGATAGGCCGCGCCGGTCAGCGACCACGAGGGGACGATGATGAGCGGCCTGCCCTCGCCGGCCTCCACGTAGTGAAGGTCGATGCCGTCTCCGATGGACACCATCCGGTCGACGAGCTGCGCGGCCATGGCAGTCCTCCAAAGCACAGGGCCGCGCGTATCTTAGGGCAATGCCCGGATCACGTGCATCCCACTTCCGTGTGATCCCATGGTGAACAACACTCATGGCCTGCGCATTGGACATCGCAGCGCCTTTGTGGTCGATGGGGGCGGGCTCGACGGACGGCGCGCATGTATTTCGACCGCAGGTTGTGGCAGTTCACCGAGGGCTTGCGGCTGCGCATCGCGGGCGCGGTCGTGCTCGGCTTGCTGTCCGCGGCAGTGGGGATCGCGCGGCTTGCGCTGCTCGGCTGGCTGCTGGGGCGGGTCTTTCAGGGCGAGAGCTTCGGCGACCTGATCCTTCCCGTCGTCGCGGTGGCGGCGGCGATGCTGGCGCGGGGCGTGCTCGAATACTGGCGCACCATGGCCGCGCACCACACCGCCGCCCTGGTGCAGCTTCAGATCCGCGCGCGGCTCTTCGACCATATCGCCGCACTCGGCCCCGGCCAGTTCGGCGGGCAGCGCTCGGGCGATGTGCTGCTCAGCGTGATCGACGGGGTCGAGCAGCTCGAGACCTATTTCGGCCAGTACCTGCCGCAGCTCTTCGTCGCGGTCGTCACCCCCTTCGGCATCTTCGCCTTCGCCGCCTTTCTCGACCTGCCGCTCGCCGGAATGCTGCTCGGCTTCGCGCTGCTCACCCTCGTCGCACCTGCCGCGTTCAACCAGTGGGATGCGAAGTCGGCAAGGGCGCGGCAGAAGGCCTATGCCGCCTACGGCGCCGAGCTGCTCGATTCCGTGCAGGGGCTGGCGACGCTCAAGGCCTTCGGCCAGAGCAGCGCGCGAGGGCGCTTCCTCGCAGGGAAGGCGCACGATCTCTTCCGCAGCACGATGTGGGTGCTGGCCAGCAACTCGGCCTCGCGCGGCATCACCGACGCCGGCATCGCGGTGGGCGCGGCGGCGGCGCTCGGGATCGGCGCTGCCCGGGTGGCCGAGGGCGCCATCGGCATCGAGGTGCTGCTCATCGTGCTGATGATGGGCGTCGAGGTCTTCCGGCCCATGCGCGACCTGCGCGCGCTGCTGCACACGGGCATGCTCGGGCGCGCGGCGGCGGGGAGCCTCTTCCGCCTGCTCGACACCAGGCCCGCCATCGAGGACGCGGACGGCGCGGCGGACGCGGCCCCGCTGGACCCGACCATCGCCTTCGAGGACGTGCACTTCGCCTATCCCGGCGGCCGGCGGCCCGCCCACGACGGACTCTCGTTCTCCGTAGGCGCGGGCGAGCGGGTCGGCATCGTCGGCGCGAGCGGCGCCGGCAAGTCCACGATCCTGCGCCTGATCATGCGCTTCGACGACCCGCAACGGGGGCGCGTCCTGCTCGGCGGCCAGGACCTGCGCACGCTGGACCGCGCCGCGCTGCGCGCGCGCTTCGGCGTGGTGAACCAGGATACCTACCTGTTCCACGGCACCGCGGCGGAGAACATCCGCTTCGGCAAGCCGGACGCGAGCGATGCGGAGATCGAGGCGGCGGCGCGGGCGGCCAACGCGCACGGCTTCATCGCCCGCCTGCCGCAGGGCTACGACACGGTGATCGGCGAGCGCGGCATCCGCCTCTCGGGCGGGCAGCGCCAGCGCATCGCCATCGCCCGCGCGCTGCTGCGGGACGCGCCGATCCTGCTGCTGGACGAGGCGCTGTCCTCGGTCGATGCCGAGAACGAGGCGGTGATCCAGGACGCGCTCGCGCGCCTCATGGGCGGGCGGACGGTGCTGATCATGGCGCATCGGCTCTCCAGCGTGATCGACGCCGACCGCATCCTCGTGCTGGACGAAGGCCGCGTGGTGGAGAGCGGGCGCCACGCGGACCTGATGGCGAAGCAGGGTGTCTACCACCGCCTGATGGCGGACCAGGTGCGGGAAGGGCTGGACGCGCCGCCGGCTGCGGCACCGGGCGCGGAGCCCGCCATCGAGCCCACCACCGAGGACCGCCGCCTCGCCGCCGCCGCGACGGACGAGCCCGCCGACGAGGTGCTTCGCGCCGAAGGCCTCGGCTGGTGGGGCGCCTGGATGCGGCTGCTCGGGCTGGTGCGGCCCTTCCGCGGGCGCGTGAACCTCGCCTTCGGGCTCGGCGTCGCGCGGGTCGTGGCCTTCATCGGGGTCGGCGTGCTGAGCGCGCTGGTGGTGGCGGGGCTCAAGCTGGGCACGCCGGTGGGCGGCCTGCTGATCGCGCTCTACGCGATCGCACCGCTCGCGGGCGTGCTGCACTGGCTCGAATCCTGGGTCGCCCACGACATGGCCTTCCGCCTGCTCACCGAGATGCGGATCGCGCTCTACGACAAGCTGGACAGGCTCGCGCCCGCCTACCTGCTGCGCCGGCGCACCGGCGACATCGTCGGCATGGCGACGCAGGACGTGGAGCTGGTGGAGTACTTCTTCGCCCACACGGTGGCGCCGGCGCTGGTCGCGATCCTGGTGCCGGCGGCGGTGGTGGCGACGCTGCTGGTCTACGGCTGGCCGACGGCGGCGGCGCTCGCGCCCTTCATCCTGGTGGTGGGGCTCAGCCCCTTCTTCCTGCGCAAGCGGCTGGATCGGCTGGGCGGGCGCGCGCGCGAGATGCTGGGCCTGCTCAACGCCCATGCGGTGGACACGATCCAGGGGCTGACCGAGCTTTTGGCTTTCGGCCAGCAGGGGGCGCGGCGCCAGGTGTTCCTGGATATCGTGCGGGGCCACCACCGCGTGCGCCTCCCCTACTACCGCGACCTCACGTTCCAGATGGCGCTGATCGAGACGGCGACCGGCCTCGGCGGGCTTGCCGTGGTGATGGCCGGCACGGCCTGGATCGCCGCCGGCTGGCTGGAGGCGGCGATGCTGCCGCTGCTCGCGATCCTCGCCATGGCGACCTTCCTGCCGGTCTCCGAGATCGCCCACATCGGCCGGCAACTGGCGGACACGCTGGGCGCGACGCGGCGGCTCAATGCCGTGCACAGCGCACAGGTCACGGTGGCGGACGGGCCCGGCGCGCGCCCCGCACCGGGGGCGCCGGCGCTTGAGATGGAGGGCGTGAGCTTCACCTACGTGGGCACCGGGCGGCCGGCGCTCAGCGACGCCACGCTCACGGTCCGCCCCGGGGAGACGCTGGCGCTGGTGGGACCCTCCGGCGCGGGCAAGACCACCATCGCCCACCTCTTCATGCGCTTCTGGGACCCGGCCCACGGCGTGGTGCGGCTGGACGGCGAGGACGTGCGCCAGTGGACGCTCGATGCGCTCCGCGCCCGCATCGCGCTGGTGGCGCAGGACACCTACCTCTTCAACGACACGCTCCGCGCCAACATCCTCATCGCCCGGCCGGACGCGTCCGAGGCCGAGCTTGCCGAGGCGGTGCGCCGGGCGGCGCTGGAGGATTTCGTCGCCGCGCTGCCGGAAGGGCTGGAGACACGGGTGGGCGAGCGCGGCACGCAGCTCTCGGGCGGGCAGCGCCAGCGCGTCGCGGTCGCCCGCGCCGTGCTCAAGAACGCGCCGATCCTGATCCTGGACGAGGCGACCTCACACCTCGACGCGGTGAACGAGGCAATGCTGCGCCGGGCGCTCACGGAGCTGATGGCGGAGCGCACCACGGTGGTCATCGCCCACCGGCTCTCCACCGTGCGGGATGCCGACACCATCGTCGTGCTCGACGACGGCCGCATCGCCGAGACCGGCAGCCACGACGCCCTGCTCGCCCGCGCGGGCCTCTACAGCCAGCTCGTCACCCGCCAGCTCGCGGCCGCCGGCGGCGGGCGGCAGGCAGACGGGTGAGTCCCGCCTGCGCTTCGCACTTTCTTGGCGGGATTTGCCGGGACTGAGCGGGATTAAGTGGGATTGAGTGGGATTCACTGGGATAAGTGGGAATAAGTGGGATATGCGGGATTCCACGGAACAAGCGTCGACGCAGAACGCAATCGAGGCGAGACATCGGGGCGATCCCCCCCGGCGCGGCGTGGAACCGTTCGCACTGCATGGCGCGATCCTGGCTGCAAAGTCGTGTGCCGTGCACCGCACCATGGTCCTGGGAGTCGGGTGGAGCAGTGCTTAGCTCGGAATCCACTCAGCCGTAGCGTTGTCGCAGCTGCGCTATGGGCGGGTTGCCGACATCGGTTTCGGGCCGCGCCAGGGTCATGTCCACCAGAAGGTAACCGTCCTGCATGATGGCCTCGTCGGGCTTGCCCAGCCCCCGGGCACGGCGAAGCATGTCCGCCCGCTCCTGCGCTGCCAGCGGCTTGCGGTAGCGGACCGGCGCGGCGAGGAAACTCTCCGTGCGGTACCCCCGTTCGGCCCAGAGCCGCTCCAGCGCGGACCAGTTCACGTCCGGACGCGGGCAATAGAGAAACCAGGGCGGGCTCTCGCTGCCGGCGCAATCGAGCACGCGGGCGAACGCGGCCGGCAGCAGAACGCCCAGCGCGCCGCTCTCGACCACCAGGTGCAGGCCGTCAAGGAAGCGGGCCAGCCCGTCGCTGGGCGCATCGTCCACGAGGTTCTCGGGGAAGGCCCGGTCGACGAAGCCGAGGGCCCGTGCGTACGCGACGGCGTTCCCGGCGATGTCAATGCCGCCGATGTCGAACGCCGCCCCTTGCGCGGGGCGCGCGGCGAAGAAAGCGATGTCGTCGGCCCAGTAGCGCCGCGCGTCGGCCGGCTGCCACTGCCGCTCCGCGTAGCGAGCATAGAGCGCCGCCATGGAGACGTCGTGCCTCAGCAGCGCGCCGATGGCGCCGTAGCCGCAGGCGAAATCCAGCACCCTCATGGTCTCGCCCGCGCCGCGGGCGGCGGTAAGCGGACCGTGAATCGCCTTCAGCGCCCCGACCAGGGCCGCCGGCATGCGGTAACCGGACGGCCCTATGGTGTTGAAGTACGGGCTCGGATCGTCGAGGTCGTAGACCCTCTCGAAGTGAGCCGCGTGCCGGGTGTAGCTGTCGGTGGGTTCGCTCATTCAGGCTGAGATAGCGGAGCGAGGGGGCGGCAGCAAATCCCCAAGAGGCAACGGCGGGCAATCAGCGCGTCGTGCATGCCTCCTCGTTCACGCGCAAGTAGTCGCTTGCGAATAGTGCCACAATCATATCGATCTTCTTGGCTATTTTCTGCATATCTTCATTCATGCTCCCGTTAATACCCCGCTCCCACACGGGAAATAGCAATGCTAATCCGGAGACAGGGTCGTATAGCTTCTTCTTGTACGTGAGGCCAATGCCGTATGAGCCATAGTCGGCAACCAAGCCGACAAAGAAAGTATTGAATCCATTTTCGCTGTAAAGGTTCGCTGCCCGCAAGCGGTTCTCTACCACCGCCGCTAAAGTAACACTCAGCATTTCCGCTTCATATCCAAAGACAAGTGAGGGTGTCACCTCAATCCTAAACTGATTACAGTTAGTGAAGAACCTGAACCGGGCTTCGTCATCTGCATTGCGAGGCTGCGCCAACGTCCTGTCACGTTCTGTCTGCCCGACGGCTTCGGGAGCCATGAACGACAGCGCCAGCGCCGCCAAGCCGGCGAGAGCGCCCAACTTCATCGCCCGTCCCGTCTTTCGTGTCATTCCCGGTTACCCCCGCGCGCGGCAATGCGCGCCGCCGACACCGTGCCGGCACGGCCGCCGCCGCCTTGATCCATCGATCCTAACCTGTTTCTCCGACGAGGTGATGTCATTGGTGCCCGTGCCCGGACTCGAACCGGAACGGCCCTCACCAGAGCGTTTCCGTCTTGCACGGAAACGCTCTGGCTTCTCGTCGCTCACTGCAGCCGGCCGTCCTGCGATTTCGCGCGCCTACCGGCGCGACCGGCCGGCGCCTGCGCGAGCGCGCCGCATTAGCGGCGGGCCGCGGTCGCGGCCTGTCGCACGTCCGTCAAGAACGGACGCGCTCTGGCTGATCCCGACAAATCTGCGCTATCGTCTCCACGACAGGCATCTCCCCCCACCTCGTCCGTCTGACGACGAAGGGCGTTCGCGGTCACAAACAGTGGGAGGTCAATTGTGGTCGGCGACTACCTCCGACAGGGGGGGCAGTATTCCACGCCGATCGACGCGAAGGAGAACGCGATGCGACCGAACCGCAAAGGAGCGCTGGCCCTTGCTGTTCTGGCATTGGTCATGTTTGCGAGCGCGTCTGCCGGGGCCCAGACGGATGACGACCGAGTCACGGCCGGCCAAGTCGTGGACGATGAAACCCTCAAGGCCTTCGTCGAAGGGGCCGCGGCGGAA
>JAPPNV010000066.1 GCA_028818565.1 Rhodospirillales bacterium
CGCCTTCGGGCACCTCGTCGATCTCCTCGACGAAGACCGCGCCCTTCTTGCGCAGGTCGTCCACCACCCGCTTGTTGTGCACGATTTCGTGGCGGACGTAGACCGGCGGGCCAAAGACCTCGAGTGCGCGCTCGACGATCTCGATCGCCCGCTCGACGCCCGCGCAGAAGCCCCGGGGCTCCGCCAGGATGACCTGCATGCTGCCGCTGTCGCCCACGTTAGGCCCTCGCTCAATCATGGGGGTGCTCGGGGCGGGATCGTCGACTCCGCGCCCGGAGCCACCGCTGCACCCTATCGCAGACCCGCGATCCCGACAACACGCGCCTTCCCTGCCGGCACATCCGGCAGCGCGGTCCGTTCCCACACCCGTCAGGCCTCATGCGCGCCGCCCATGGGCAGAACGACTGCGCGGGGCGTCTGGGCGGAGGATGCGGGATTCCGAGAATCCAAGCGAGATAATGCGGGATTCTCCGGGACAACGCGAGATACGGCAGGGCAGTCGGCAGTAACGGCCCGGCGTGCAAGCCGCCGGCTTCCCCTCGATGGCCCGACGGATAACAGCCACCCTCTCGGCCGAGAGCCCGGCCCCGTGAGACAACGAGTTCATTTCTTGGGTGGGATTCGCCGGGATCAACTGGGTTTAACCCGCATTTCTCACCAGGTTCATGGTCTGCGCGGCGCTGTCCGCCCGACAGAGTAGGAACGGCGTGCAGCGCGATGCGGGGACATCGGGCAAACGCCGTGACGCACGCTGTCGGGCGGAGAGCGCCGCCCTTCGGGTCGCGCCCAGGCGCCCGCCCGTGTCGCGCGTCCACGCGCGCGGAGCGCACGATGCGGGCCTCAACCGTATTCCCTGATACGCTTTTCGACCCGCTCCTGGCGGATCGAACGCCTGGGCGCGACGCAGGCCGTGACCGTGGTGAGAAATGCGGGTTAAGTGGGATAAGCGGGATTCTACGGGACGGGCAGCGGCCCACGCGGGCCGCGGCCACTCGACCGGGAAGCGCTGTCTCGCCGCAACTGCGGCGCCCCGTCCGCCCTCGTTCCGCATGGCGCGATCCTGACCCGGCCGCACCGCGCCGTGCACCGCACCATGGTCCGGTGACTCGCGAGTGAGGAGGCTTCGCCCCCTTCCTAATGTATCGCCGCTGGACCATTCGTCCGCCGCGCGCGACGTGCTGTATCGTCGGGCGAGCGCACGGATTTCACAGGAGGGCCGAGGGATGGCGCACGTCGCCGTTTGCGTGACCGCCCCGAGCCACGCCGAAGCCAGGGCCATCGGCCGCGCCCTGGTCGAAGCGCGCCTCGCAGCATCGGTCAATGTCGTGCCGGCCGTCTCATCCTTCTACTGGTGGGAGGGCGCGCTCCGCGAAGGCGACGAAGCCATGCTCTGGGCGAAGACCCGCGCCGATCTCGTCGAGCCGCTCACAGCCAGGGTCAAGGCACTGCACAGCTACGCCTGCCCCTGCGTGATCGCGCTCCCCATCACGGGCGGCAACCCCGACTACCTCGCCTGGATCGACGCCGAAACTCTTCCTGCGTCCACTGGCCCCGACTCGTCGTGACCCGGTGCTACCAGAGGACGGGCGCCGGGTAGCGCCCGATTTCCGCATCGGGTGTCACAATCGACATTCCGCCCAGAATGGCCTGCGAGACGAGCGCTCGGTCGAACGGGTCCCGATGGTGCTCCGGCAAGAGCGCGTCATGGGCAGCACTGGCCTCGTCGAACGCGAGCGGCTCGATCTGCAGCCAGGTTCGCCGGCTGACCACGTAACGCGCCGGGGGCTCGGGAATCTCCAGGCGTCCGAGACGATACTTGAGTGCGATCTCCCAGGCCGAGACCGCGCTTAGGTAGACCTCGTTACCGGGATCGCGACAGCTATCGCGCGCGGTCGAGGTCAGCTGAGGGGCGTCCGCCGCCAGCCAGAGAAACGTGCAGGTGTCGAGAAGAAGCCTCACTTGGCTTTGCCACCTCCTTCGAACGCTGCCAACAGCTCATCCGGTAGCGGCTCGAAGAATGCGGCAGGGATGGTCATGCCGCGATCAATGCCGACCGGGCGCGGCTCGCGTGCCGGCTTTGGGAGCGCGCGAATCTCGGCAATCGGCACGTTGCGCCGGCACAAGACAACCGTCTCGCCCCGCTCGACGCTCTCAAGGTAGCGCGAAAGGTGGGCCTTGGCCTCCGCCACATTGATTCTAATCATGGTTCATATATAGACCATCTACATAGTCAAGTACAAGACTATCTCTACGCCCGTCTCTGCACGGACGAAGGTGCGGCCGCTTTGAGAGGTGCCTCCAGCGCCCCTCACCACTGCCGATCGACGCCGATGGCGTCGAAGACCTCGTCGACCGAGACCAGCGCGCAGTTCTCCAGCCGTGCCTGGGCTGCGAGCAGGCGGTCCCACGGATCGCGGTGTTCCCAATCGAGCAGGGCCGCGTACTCGGCATGGTCGTGTGTGATGGGAAGGTCCTCGACAGCGTTGCGCCTGAGCGCCGCCCGCAGCTCTTGCGGCGGCAGGGCGATGCGGCTCTGCCGCGCCTTCCACTCAAGCTCGTAGATCGAGACCGCGCTGATCAGCACGGCGTTCTCGCGATCCAGGATCAGTCCCCTGGCGGTCGCAGACAATCGCAGACTGCCCGCAACCCACCAGTAGACGGCGTGGCTATCGAGAAGCAACCTCACGAAACCTTAGGCGGACCGCGCCAAATACCCAGGGTGTCGCTGTAGCTGCCGGCATCGATCATCGCCTGCTCCTGATCCTCGCGGTCGAAGAGGTCATCGGGCAGGTTGAGGTGCTTGAGCGGCGCGGCTTCCCGCTGCCCGGCCTCGGCCGGCGGCACGATGCGCGCCTGCGGTTCGCTCCCCTTGGTGATCATGATCTCCTCGCCCTCCTTGGCGCGCGCCAAGAGGCTCGAGAAGCTGGCACGGGCCTCGGCAACCTTGAAGACCTTGGTAGGCATAAGCCAGTTCCTCGAATTGCGTCAGCGACGAACACCGTGCTCGCCCCTTCCTCATGGTATGTACAACACAGTTGGTCATATTTCAACAGAATCCCCTTATAGGCCTGCCGCTGCGGGCGGTTTGACGCAGACCGCAGGGTGCCCATGATGGCGGGGCGGGAGGAGCGGGGGCGAGATGGTCTACGACGAGCCGATCTTCAGGACGCTGGGCGATACTGCGATCAACGTCGAGTTCGGCGACGAATCCAGCATCCCCATCAACTTCCGCATTCTGGCAGTCGATTTCGCGCTCCGCGAGGAGCCGCCGAAGGGGCTGGTCGAGACCAACCCGCAGGTGCGAACCCTCGGCCTCGTCTTCGACCCGCTCTCGACCACGCGCGACCATATCGTCGACCACGTGAAGGCGCTGATCGCCGCCCAGGGCACCGTGGAGACGCTGCCGAGCCGCCGGGTGATCATCCCGGCGCTCTACGACGACCCGTGGTCGCGCGAGTGCGCCGAAGCGTTCGGCGTGCGCAACAACATCGAATACATCGCCGAGTTCAACGACATGACGGTAGCGCAGGTGATCGAGACCCACACCGGCTGCGATTACTGGGTCACCGGCGTGGGCTTCGTCCCCGGCGCCTTCATGTCCTACGCCATGGACCCCGGCAAGCGCTTTGGCGCGCCGCTCTACCGCACGCCCCGCACCTGGACCCACGCCAGGCTGCTCAACTTCGGCGGCCTCACCTCCACCATCTATCCGATCCGGATACCGGGCGGCGGGCAGCTCTTCGGCCGCACCCCCATCGAAATCTTCGATCTGAGGGAGATCAGCCCGTCCTTCGCCGACGGCCCGGTGCTCGCCCGCGCGGGCGACCGGCACCGCTACGAATCGATCGCGCGCGAGGAATACGACGCGATCCGCGCCGAGGTGGAGGCCGGCACCTACGAGTACCGGGTCGAGGAGGGCACCTTCGACTGCGCAGGCTACGTGTCGTGGCTCGCCGAGACCGGTGAGCCGGCGGAGAGGCTGGACCCCGAAAGCACGTGGGAGCCGGCCTGATGCTGGAGGTCATCGACGGCGGCCTGCGCACCACGGTCCAGGACATGGGGCGGCGTGGCGGCCAGGCCTTGGGCATTCCTCCCTCCGGCGCGCAGGACGGCTTCGCGCTTCGCGTTGCGAACTTGCTCGTCGGCAACGCGCCGGGAGGCCCCCTGCTGATCCGCGACGACCCCGGCGCGGCGGGGCTGGAGTTGACCCTCGGCCGGTTGAAGCTCAGGGCCCTTCAGGACCACGTGCTGGCATTGACCGGTGCGGATACCGGCGCGACCGTGGACGGCGAGGCGGTGCCCTGCTGGACGAGCTTCGTGCTGCGCGAGGGCCAGACTCTCGCCTGCGGCCTCGCCCGGAGCGGCGCGCGGGCCTATCTCGCGATCCACGGCGGCATCGACGTTCCGCTCTACAGGGGCAGCCGCGCCACGCATGTCAGCGGCGGCTTCGGCGGGCTGGAGGGGCGCCCGCTCGCGAAGGACGACCGCCTGCCGGTGGGTGCAGCCACGGCAGAGGTGGCGGAGCTTGCCGGGCGCCGGCTGCGGCCCGATCTGGTTCCGGCTTACGCGCCGCCCATGCAGGTGCGCACGGTCGCGGGGCCCGAAGAGCATCACTTCACCGCAGCGAGCGTCGAGGCCTTCTACGCCACCGCCTGGAAGCTCAACCCCAAGGCGGACCGGACCGGGATGCGCTTCATCGGCCCCGAGCTGTCCTTCAAGCCGGGGCGCCCGCGCTACCTGATCGAGGACGCCGGCGCGGACCCCTCCAACATCGTCATCGACCCCGGCGCCCCGGTCGGCACCGTGCAGGTGCCGTCGGGCGTCGAGCCGATCGTGCTCTGCGTCGATTCGCCCAGCATCGGCGGCTATGCGCGGATCGCCATCGTGATCTCCACCGACATGGCGCGCATCGGCCAGGTCCGCCCGTTCGAGGAGACCCGCTTCGTCCGCATCTCTCACGAGGACGCGGTGGCGGTCCTCGCTGCGCAGGAAGCGCTGATCGCGGACCCGGACATCATCATCTGAACGCCAGCAACGCGGGGGACATGACATGCAGCGAGCGATGGACATCAACAGCGACGTGGGCGAGAGCTTCGGCAACTACTCCTTCGGCGCCGATGCGGAGATCATTCCGCATCTCTCTTCGGTCAACGTGGCCTGCGGCTTTCACGCGGGCGATCCCGTGCACATGGAGCGCACGGTGACGCTGGCCAGGGACAACGACGTCGCCGTCGGCGTGCACTGGGGCTTGCCGGACGTCAACGGCTTCGGCCGGCGCGAGATGAAGATCTCCACGGACGAGGCGCGCTGCCTCACGCTCTACCAGATCGGCGCGTTGCGCCAGATCGCGTCATCGGTAGGCGCCACCATCGACCACCTGGTTCCCCACGGCGCGCTCTACCCGATGCTGGCGCGGGACGAGAAGATCGGCGGCGCCATGGTCGATGCGATCAACAGCGTGGGCGAGCCCTGGGTGCTCTACTGGCCGACGCCGCTGGAGCGGCACCGCTTCTACGAGATCGCCGGGCGCGAAGGCATCCCCATCATCCACGAGATCTGCATCGATCTGGACTACCGCGCCGACGGCTCGCTCATCGTGGAGCGGGTGAAGCAGGCCAGAGACCCCGGTTATATCGCCGACCGGGTCCAGCGCTTCGTCGAGGAGGGCAAGCTCCGCACCGTCGACGACACCGATCTCGAGTTCGAGGCGCAGGCGATCCTGCTCCACGGCGACGGCCCCAACGCGGCCGAGGTGGTCAGCGCGGTGCGGACGACGCTCGAGCGCATGCAGGTCGCCGTGCAGCCCGCCAGCACGCTGGTGCACTGAGCAGGAGCGAGTTCGTCTTCGACGGCCTCGCGACAGGCCGCGACCGCGGTCCGCCGCGAATGCGGCGCCCTCGCGGAGGCGCCGGCCAAAGGCCGGCTGCCGTGAGCGACAAAAAGAAAAACCCCGGCGCCCTCAGTCCTGAGCGCCGGGGTCGAAAAAGCTTCAGAGAGCCTGAAGCGGGATTTGCTCCCTACTCCGCCGCCATCTTCTGCGGCTGGGGGATGCCGTCGATGGGGCAGCCCGTGACGCCGATGGAATCGCGGGTGATGGCCTCGACCATCTGCTGCGCCCGCCGCGGGTCCTCGACCCAGGTGCGGTAGAAGTCGAACGGGCACTCGGCCACGCCCTTGTCGCCGTCGCCCGAGGCGTAGACGCCGGTGTAGCCCCGGTGCATCAGCTTGAAGAGGTGGTTCTGCGCCTGATCGTTGGCCCGGGAATCGCGGATCTGCGAGACGGAGAGCTGGGCGTACTGGATGCCGTACTCCTCCTCGCCGCACTCGCCGAGGGTGCGGCCGTCGAAGCCGATGATCCCCGAGTGACCGAAGTAGGTGTAGACGCCGTCGTTGCCGGCGGCGTTGGCGACCGCCACGTAGCAGCAGTTGGACCAGGCCATCGCCTTCGCCATCATGATCTGCTGGTCCTTGGCCGGGTACATGTAGCCCTGGCAGCGGACGATCAGCTCGGCGCCCTTGACCGCGCAGTCGCGCCAGATCTCGGGATAGTTGCCGTCATCGCAGATGATGAGGCTGATCTTCATGCCCTTGGGCCCGGTGCTGACATAGGTGTTGTTGCCGGGATACCAGCCCTCGATCGGGCACCAGGGCAGGATCTTGCGATACTTCTGGACGATCTCGCCCTCGTTGTTCATCAGGATGAGGGTGTTGTACGGGTTCTTGTTGGGGTGATCCTCGTGCACCTCGCCGGTGAGCGAGAAGACGCCCCAGGTGTTCGCCTCGCGGCAGGCCTCGGCGAAGATGTCGGTCTCCGGCCCCGGGATCTCCGACGCCGTGTCGAACATCTCCTGGCGGTCGTACATGATCCCGTGCGTGCTGTATTCCGGGAAGATCGCGAGATCCATTCCCGGCAGCCCCACTTTCGCGCCGACGATGAGATCGGCGATCTTCCTGCAGTTGTCGATCACCTCCTGGCGCGTGTGCAGGCGCGGCATCTTGTACTGAAAGACCGCGCAACCCACGGTATCCGGGCTGCTGACGATATCGCCGTGTCTCATGGCATGACCTCCCTAGCCATCCGTTTCCTGCGCGCGTTTATACCGCGCCCCAGAGCGGAAACCAAACGCGGGCTAGCCTGCATGTCTCGCCAGAGTCATGGTCTGCGCGGCGCGTTCAGACGGAGAGGCGCGCAACGACCGGAGGCCCGTGTCGCTGAGGCACCCTCAAACGGATGGGTGAGCGGCGTCCGGTTCGTCGCTAAACGGTCATGTGCTTGCGCACGATATCGTCGGTCAACGCGTCGATCGCTCCGCTCGCTGCGATCTCTCCTCTCTCGATAATGCAGAAGTGGTGGGAGGCCGCCCGCGCGAACTTCACGTTCTGCTCGACGAGAACGATCGTCAGGCCGACCTGCTTGTTGAGCCGCTGAATCGTATCCTCGATCTGCTCGACGATGTTGGGCTGGATGCCTTCCGTGGGCTCATCCATCAGCAGGATGCGGGGCTCGGACGCCAGCGCCCGCGCGATCGCCAGCTGCTGTTGCTGGCCTCCCGACAACAGCCCGGCTCTGCGGCCGAGGTTATCGCGCAAGTAGGGGAACAAGTCCCTGACCAGGTCGGGCACCAAACGCCTGCGGTCGGTCCGCCCGTAACATCCCATCAGAATATTGTCGCGAATCGAGAAATCGGGAATGAGCTCCCGCCCCTGCGGCACGTAACCGATCCCGGCGCGGGCGCGAAGGTAGGTGGGCCTCGCGGTGATATCCTCGCCGTCCAACGTGATCGTGCCGCGGGTGCGAACCTCCAGCCCCAAAATGCTTTTCAGCAGCGTAGTCTTGCCGACTCCGTTACGGCCTAAAATACTGACGATTTCGCCGCTCTGAACCGACAAATCGATTTCGCGCAGGACGTGGCTCGCACCGTAGTAAGCATCGATTTGCGCGAGTTCAAGCATGGGTGATGCCGCCGCTGCCTAGATAAGCATCGATCACTGCCCGGTCATTCTCGATTTGCTCGACCGTCCCCTCCGCGAGCTTCTTTCCCAAATGCATGACGGTAATGACCTCGCAAATGGACCGTACGAACGTCATGTCATGCTCGACAACGATGATGGAATGCTCGCCCCTGAGACCGTTGATGATCTCGGAGGTCTTTTCCGTTTCGAGGGCCGTCATGCCCGCGGTGGGCTCGTCCAACAGGACGAGCTTGGGGTTCTGCATCAGGACCATGCCGAGCTCGAGCCATTGGCTCTGCCCGTGCGACAGGCTGCCGGCGAGCGTGGTGCTCTCATCTGTGAGGCTAGTGAGTTGCATCGCGCGCTCGATCTGCGTGTTGAGCTGGCGCGGCTTCGCGCTCACCGCGAGGTTCCGCCACACCGACAGGCTGCGGGTGTGGGCCACCTCGAAGTTCTCGCGCACCGTCAGGTCCTTGAACACGCTCGGCACCTGGAACTTCCGGCCGATCCCTCGGCGCGCAATCTTGTGCTCCTGACGGTTGGTGATGTTGTCGCCCAAGAACGTCACCTTGCCGCCGGTCGACTTTGTTCGCCCCGTGATGAGATCCATCAGCGTCGTCTTGCCCGCGCCGTTGGCCCCGATCAGGACTCGCAGCTCTCCTTCCTCGACGGCCATGTCGAACCCGTCCACGGCACGAAAACCGCGGAAGTTCACCTCAAGGCTCTCGATCTCCAGTATCGTCGACATGACGTACCGTTTCCCTCTTCGATCTCCGAACCTTCAAGCGCCGCTTTTCACCCTGAGGGCCATCGTTTCACCTGGCTCGCCGTTCCTTGACCGCCCTGTGCAGGCGTTCCAGCGCCAGGTCCGCGGCGTCCTGGAAGAAGCCCGCAAGCCCGCGCGGCATCACCAGCACGACGAACAGGAAGATCGCGCCAATGATGAGCTGCCAGGCCTCGACGAACGTTTCCGTTTCGCTCACCGTGGCCTCGACAACGTTCAGGAGAATCGCACCCAGGCATGCGCCCAACAGCGACCATCGGCCGCCAACGGCCGCCCACACCACCATCGATATGCTGAAGCCAATGTTCATGAAGGTGGGCGAGGCGAACTCGGCCGCGATCACATAAAGCATGCCCGCCAAGCCTGCGATCGCCGCGGAAACGCAGAAGAAGAAAACCTTGTAGATCGCGACGTCGTAACCGAGATAGCGGACACGCTCTTCGTTGTCGCGGATGGCCTGCAGCACCACCCCCACCTTGGTGTTGACCAGCCAGCGCGCACCGATCAGCACCAGGCAGGTGATGATCGCGATGAGATAATAGGTCTCGACGAGATAGGGATCGAACTCCAGCCCGCCGACCGTGAACCAGCCGAGATCCGTCAGTCCGTTGAAGCCGTTAATCAGCGGCTGCGCGTCGATCACCAGGAGCCTGACCAGCAGGCACAGGGCGAGCGTCAGAATCGCGACATAGACGCCCGCGATCCGGGCGCGAAACATGGCGTAGCCCAGCACGAAGGCGATGAGCATCGGCATGACCAGACCCATGGCCACGCCGAACCATTGTTCCTTGAAGGGAATCCACAGGAACGAGCCCTGGTTGATGCAGCAGAGGTCGATGGGCGCGCCCGGCTCCGACGTCCACAGCATGAAGTCGGGAACGGGCTCGTCGGCGGACCCCTGTTGCAGGCTGGTCGGGCTCGCCAGCTTCAACGACATCGCCAGCATGTAGGCGCCGAAGCCGAAGAACAGGCCCTGACCCAGATTGAGAATCCCCGCGTAGCCCCAGGACATGCTGATGGCGATGGCGAGCATGCCGAACACCAGATACTTCGAAATCCGGTTGAGCCAGAAGACGTCCATGACGAGCGGGAGAAGCATGACGACGACGATGAACAACCCGTACGCGGCGAGCTGAAGGTTGCTCCGGGTCAAGAGCTGCATCGTCAGCGTCCCCGACGGGAGAACAAGCCTTGGGGCCGCAAGATGATGACGACGATGATGACGCCGAAGACGATCGCCCGCGCGAGGACGTCATTCAGCAGGCTCGCCACCCAGCCCTGGACCTCGCCCAGAATCACGGCCGAGCCGAGCGTGCCGAAGAGGCTGCCCACGCCGCCCATGACCACGACCAGGAAACCGTCGATCACGAACGGGGTACCCATGCTGGGCGAGACCGTCTTGAAGCCGGCCAGCATCACGCCGGCGGCGCCGGCCAAGGCGGAGCCGTAGGCGAAGGTCCACGCGTTGATCTTCTTGTCGTCGATGCCGCAGC
>JAPPNV010000180.1 GCA_028818565.1 Rhodospirillales bacterium
ACCTGAAGACGGTCCGGCATCTTCGAAAGCCCAGGAGCAGGAACGAGATCGATGCGGCCTTCATGCGCGTTCGCCGTCGTCTCTCCGCCAGACAGGTCCCTGCCTATTCGAAGTTCATCGGCAAGGTCTCCAAGGACTACCCCCGCATGCTTCCCGATGCGATCTACCTGGCGGCCATGGGCTATCACTTCGAGAGGATCGCGCGTCAGCAGGTCGCGATCCATGACTTTCTGGGCTTCCTGAGAGGCGAGCTGGAGACGTTCCAGGAACCGGCGCCAGGTCGCGCTTCGGCAGCGGAGGAATTTACGAGCCGGAGGCAAACGTCATTCGAGGGAGCCCAGCGGCGCTACGAGTCCATACCCGATGCGTTTCGATACCGAGGAGACGGGCTGGACGATGCGCTGCAGTTCTTCCGGCATGCGGTGGATGAGCGGGCGGCTGAACCCGTGCGCTCTGCGGCGGTTTGAGACCGACGCCGATCACTCCCAGCTCTGGGTCCCGTACAGGTAGATCGCCGGATTGAACACCACCGTTCCGTTGACGTCGTAGAGAAAGCAGTGTCCCCAGACCCCGCTGTACTCCCGGCAGCGCGCGAGCGCCGTCCTGCGCGCCTGTTCCTCGCTTCGCTGCCCCGTCGCGTAGCCGTATCGACCGGTATGGTTGAGCGCGAGCGCACGATGCTGCGCTCCAGCGGCGTAGCCCGAACGGATGCGCCTCAGGCTCGCGCTCGATACGAAGGGAACCGCGCTGCTCACGAACTCATGCGGATAGGTGATCTGCGTGGGCTGGACCTCGAACTTCACCAGTTCCCCGTTCACGGCAACCAGACCGCAGGGTTCCCGGCCGTTGTGCTCGCACTGCTGCAATACATTGCGGATGTGTTCCCGCGTGGTTGTCCAACGCTGACCCCACGACCAGGCCGCGCAGCCGCTTTGGCAGACCGCGAGCGTGAATGTGGACCGGCGATTACCCACGAAGTCGCGACGCACGCTCTCACGCAGGCCGTGGGAGATGAAGGGCACCTTGTCGGCATCGAACGGACCGAGGACCTCGTACGCGTATTCGATCGGCTCCTCCCTGGCTGTGGGGCGTGAATCGCTCGGGCGCCTCTCGAACTGGCGCAGGAATGCCCAGATCTCCTCCGCGCTCTCGATATCGCGGTTGTGGGTGCCGGCCCACTCACGCCACGCCTCCGGGATCGGCTCGAAGCTCGGCGCGTTGTGGCCGCCGCCTTCGACCCGGAGCAGCTTGACGGCGTTCGGGGTCGCGCAGCCGGTCCAGACGACTTCGAGGACGCGGCTCTGGTCCTCGCCATACCGGTCGTACAGAAGGTCGGACTTCTGGCCGGTGCAGCCGTGAAGCAGGCGGAAATGCTCCATGGTCTCGGGGATCGAGAGCTCCCGCCCGGTCGGGAAGATCCAGCCGTCATAGGGCAGGCTTCTGTCGTTGGTGCCGGCAATGACCAGGAGGGGGATCGGAACGGTCGCCGCGCAGTTATCGCGGTGCCTCTGATACATCGAGCCGCCTGCGGGCGCGGCGGCTGCGAAGGGCGCCCCGGCGGCGCAGAGCAGCTTGTATGACATGATCGCGCCGTCCGAGAACCCGGTCAGATAGACCCGAGCCGGGTCCACCAGTCCTTCATCCACGAGCCGCTCGATCATGCGGGCGATGAAGCCCACGTCGTCAACGGTGCGCCCGTCCTCCAGCGTGGTGTTCTCCAACCCCTCGAACTGACTCCACTTCCCGAGCCACGCGTGGGGATAGGCGACGACGAACCCTTCCCGGCGCGCTACCCGAACCAGCGGCCCCCACGAAAGCTGCGAGAGATCGCTGCGCTCTGCCAACGCTTGTTCCAGGCCCCGGTAGCCGTGCAGCGAGACGACCAGCGATGCGGGCGCCGCAGCCGCAGCCTCGGCGTTTTGCAGGTAGTAGTGCCGCTCGACTCCCTGGTGCTCCAGGGTGCGTGCTTCCCCGGCCGGGGGTGGCGGCGGCTCATGCGTTGCGCCGGAACACGCCGCCAACACGAGCGCCACGAGGGAAGCCGCGAAGAGCCCCGCCGGCCACCTGACTGACTGATTGCGCATCGCTCCGCCTCCCCCGCGCGCGAATGGAACGTGCCCCTGACCGGAGCTAGCGTAACGCGGCCCCGCTTATCAAGGCATAGGGCTGTGCTATCGTGTCGGAAAGTTGGAGCCCGCCGCGGGAGCGATCTCATGGAATTGGCGCTCGATGCCGTCACATCGGGCTATGGCGGTATTCCGATCGTCCGCGAGGTCTCGCTCGAGGTCGGCACGGGCGAGATCGTCGCCATTGTCGGCCGCAACGGCGTCGGCAAGACGACGCTGATCGAGACCGTCGCGGGCCTGCTGCCGGTGATGGGCGGCGGCATCACCTTTCGCGACCGCGACGTCACCCGCACGGATGCGCGCCACCGGGCACGCTTGGGCATGGGCTACGTGCCGCAAGGGCGCGGCATCTTCTCCCGCCTCTCGGTCGAGGAGAACCTCAGGATGGGCGAGCTGGTCGGCGGAAAGCGTGCCGAGGCCGCCTTCGAGCGGGTCTACGAGTGGTTCCCGCGCCTGCGCGAGCGGCGCCGGCAACGCGCCGGCACCCTCAGCGGCGGCGAGCAGCAGATGCTCGCGATCGGGCGCATCCTGGTGGGCCGGCCGAGCATCCTGCTGCTGGACGAGCCCTCGGAAGGGATCCAGCCCACCATCGTCGAGCTCATCGCCGACGTGATCGCGAGCCTCAACCAGAAGGACGCGCTCACGGTGCTGCTGGTCGAGCAGAACATCGACCTGGTCTGCGCGACCGCGCATCGCTGCATCGTGGTGGACAAGGGCGCTACGGCCGCGACGCTCACGCCGGACGAGCTCGCCGACCCGGAGGTCGCACGCAAGTACCTCGCGATCTAGCCCGGATATCTCACCAGTGTCACGGCCTGCTTTGCGGCCCAGGGAGGGAGAACAGGATGAGCGCTGACGATCTCTGCTTTCAGACTGCGACCGAGGTAATCGCAGCGTTCAAGGCGCGCACGCTGTCGCCGGTGGAACTGTTGGACGCGATCATCGATCGCTGCGAGCGGGTCAACCCGACGATCAGCGCGTTCACCTACACCTTCTTCGACCGGGCGCGGGAGCAGGCCAGGGAGGCCGAGAGGGCCTACGCGGCCGGCACCGCACGCGCGCTCGAGGGCGTGCCCTGCGTGATCAAGGACCTGCATCCGGTGGAGGGCGAAATCACCACCTGGGGCTCCAAGGTCTATGAAGGCGTACCGGCCGATTACACGGTACCGACGGTGCAGCGCCTGTTCGATGCGGGCATCATCATGCACGCCCGCTCGACCACGTCGGAGTTCGCCCACACCGGACACGGCCACAGCCCGCTTTGGGGCGTAACGCGCAACCCATGGAATCTCGAACTGAGCCCGGGCGGCTCTTCGGCGGGCGCCGGCGCCTCGGTCTGCGCAGGGCTCACCACCATCGCGGACGGCACTGACGGCGGCGGCTCGGTGCGCATTCCCGCCTCGGCCTGCGGCGTCTTCGGCTACAAGCCGCCGTTCGGCCGCAATCCGGTCAACCTGCTCGCCACCAACTGGGAGCCGATCCTTCACTTCGGCCCGATCACGCGGAGCGTGGCCGACGGGGCGTTGATGCAGAACGTGATGAGCGGCCAGCACGTGAGCGACATCACCACGCTGCGGGACAAGGTGGTCTTGCCGGAGACATTCGAGAGCTTCCGGGGCGCCAGGGTCGCGGTCTCGATGGACCTCGGCTACTTCGAGGTCGACGACGAGGTGCGCAAGAACACGCAGGCGGCCTTCGACGTGTTCGAGAACGAGCTTGGCTGCACCGTGACCGAGGTCGATCTCGGCTGGACCTACGCCACCTACGACGCCTGGGTCACCCACTGGCAGGGGCTGTTCTCGGCGATTGCCGGGCATTACCTGCCGCGCTGGCAGTACGAAATGGACCCGGTAGTGGTCAATCTGCTCAAGACCGGCGACACCCACAGCGCCGCCCGAGTGCGCCAGATCGAATTCGTCGCGACCGACATGTACCGCTCGCTGGGACCGATCCTGGAGGAGCACGACGTGCTGCTCTGCCCCACGCTCGCGGTTGCCGCCACGGGGGCCGAGCACGGCGGCGACGACACCGACTTCACCATCAACGGCAAGCCGGTCGATGCCATGCTGCAGTGGGCGATGACTTATCCGTTCAACCTGGTCAGCCAGTGCCCGGTCGCGAGCGTGCCGAGCGGCTTCGTCAGCACCGGCGCGCCCAGCGGCCTGCAGATCGTGGGCCGCACCTACGACGACCTGACGGTGTTCCGCGCCGCCGCAGCATTCGAGGCGGCCCGCCCGTGGCGGGACACGAGGCCGCCGGTTTGACGGCAGGCACGGCGCCCGGATCGCACCGGCGCGCCGACTCCGGTTACGGCCGGGGCGGTTGCCTTCCCGGCGGCGGCCACGGCATACTGAGATTGGGACAACAGGTTCTTCACAAGGGAGGGAAGTAAACCATGTCTAAGGCGATACGACTCCGCTCCAAATGGAAATGGGCGGTTGTGCCGTTAACTCTCGCGGCAGTGGCCTTGTTTACGAACACCGATGCGGCCGCAGAGGATCCGATCAAGATCTGCGTGATCGACGATCATTCCGGCGACTTTGCGCTGATCGTAGCGCCAAAGACGCTCGGTTACGAGACCGCCATCAAGGAGATTAATGACGCCGGCGGCGTGCTGGGTCGCCAGCTCGAAATGGTCTTCTATGACGGCCAATCTGACGTCAAGAGGCATCAAGAGCTCGCGCAAAAGTGTATTCTCGACGATGAAGTCGACGTCGTCATGGCCGGTGCGACCAGCTCCGCACGCGAGGCGGCACGCGCCGTCGCGGTCGAAAACGAAGTTATTTACTGGCACAACAACCAGGGCGAAGGCGGAATCGCCGACAAGTACTCGTTCTTCACCGGGCCCATTCCGGAGCAGCAAATTCTCACCGGTGTCAGCTATATGATCGAGAAATACGGGCCCAAGATGTACATCCTGGCCGCGGACTACGGCTTTGGCCAAGTAAGCGCCTTGTGGACGCATGCTGCCGCCGGTCTTTACGGCGGGGAAGTCGTCGGCGAAGAGTTCATTCCGCTCGGGAACTCGGATTTTGCCGCGACAATTGCGAACATTCAGAAGGCAAAGCCTGACTTCGGCGTCTTCTATCTGGTCGGCGGCGCCCAGTACAACTACTACCCGCAGGCGGCCGCTGCGGGCGCCAACATCCCGGCGGTTTCGACCGTGAACGTGCAGCAGGGATACGAGCATAAGCGCTATCCGCCGCCCGCCCTGGTCGACATGTACATCCCCTTTGCGTTCGTCGAAGAGACGCCGACGGATTCAGCGCGCGCGTTTGTGGAGAAGGCGCGGGCGATCAATCCGGACGAGCCCTACATCAACCAGATGACGCGCTGCGCCTACGTCGCGATCCACATGATGGCGCTGGCGTGGGAGCGGGCCGGAACGACCGAGGCGCAGGCCACGATCTCGGCCCTTGAGTCGGGGCTCTCCTTCGATGCGCCTGAAGGGCCGGTCTTCCTCGATCCGGCAACGCACCATCTGACCATGGACATCAGGATGGGGCGCGTGAACGAGAATCACGATCTGGAGTTCGTTCACGACTTCGGCGCCATCGAGCCCTGGTGGCTCAGGACGCTCGGCGTCAACCTGGTACGGACCGACGAGGCCAGGCAGTTCCTGCCCTGGGACGACCCGCGCCTCGCCCAGTACAAGACTGAGTAGCGATCACTTCTCCTGCAGTCCGGTAGCGGAGCCGCCGTTCAAGGCTCCGCTGCCGGACACTGACATGCTGTTGTCAGAAAGAGGCGCCGACTAGGGGGAAGGCCCGCCGCATGGAGACGATCTCGTTCATCGTCGGCCTGCTCTACCAATACGCCGACACGATCGCGCTCCTCGCCCTCTCGGCCATCGGCCTCATCATCATCTTCGGCATGATGGGCGTCATAAACATGGCGCACGGCGAGATGATGATGATCGGCGCCTACATCACATCGTTCTCGTACTACGCCGGCATCCCGACCGCGCTCGCCGTCATATTCGGCGGCATCGGGGCGGGCGTCGCCGGGATGGTTCTGGAACGCTTGGTCATACGACGATTCTACGGACAGCTCTTGTCGTCCCTTGTGGCGACATGGGGGCTCAGCCTCATCTTGAGCCAGGGAGCTCTGCTCGTCTTCGGCCAGCTCATCCAGAGTGTGCCCACGCCCTTCGGCAGCTTCACGGTCGCCGATCTGTCCTACTCCTACTACCGCGTGTTCATCTTCCTGGTCGCGCTGGTCATGATCGCAGGCCTTTGGGGGCTCTTCCGTTTCACCCGCTTCGGCGTGCGCGCGCGGGCGACCATGGAGAACCCGCGGATGGCACGCGCGCTCGGCGTCGATACCACCCGCGTCTATGCGCTCACCTTCGGGCTCGGCACCATGCTGGGGGGCTTTGCCGGCGGACTGCTGGCGCTGACCTCCACCATCGGCCCCTTCTACGGCATGACCTACACGCCGCAGGCCTTCATCACGGTGGTCGTGGGCGGCGGCGCGGAGGTGGTGACGGGGCTGCTCGCGAGCGTCCTCTCCCTCGGCGCCATCAAGACCATCTTCATGAACCAGACGAACATCCTGCTCGGGCACGTCGCCATGCTCGTGCTGGCCTTCGTGATCATTCGCCTGATGCCGTCCGGAATCTCGGACTGGGTGGAGAGGCGACAGGTCAGGGTGCGGGAGCGCTAGGGAGCCGGGATGTCGGTCATCCAGCGACCTCTGGCGCTTCTGGTCGGCCCGCAGGAGATGGGCCGGACCTGGTACTTCTGGGTCGGCTTCGTGATCGTGATCGGCGTCGGCGCCGCCGCCCCCCAATACCTTGGGCGTTTCGATCTTCTCAACCTCGCCAATTTCCTGACCAGCATCTTCCTGGCCCTCAGCCTCTGCCTGATCTGGGGCTTCTGCGGCATTCTGAGCCTCGGTCAGGCGGCGTTTCTCGGCCTCGGCGGCTACGCTTACGGCGTCGCCGGCATCAACTTCATCGAGAGCCACGGCAACACCTGGGCCGCGCTCGGCATCGGGCTGGCCGTGCCGGTGGCGCTCGCGGCAGTGCTCGGCTTTGTCATGTTCTATGCGCGGCTCAAGGGCGTCTACGTGGCGATCCTGATGCTCGTGGTGACGCTTCTGTTCGAAACCTTCCTCAATCAGACCGCGGGACAAGGCTGGTTCATCGGCGATGCTCACCTTGGCGGGAACAACGGCCTCGGGCGGTTCTCGGGCGTCATCAAGAGGCCCCCCAGCTTCATCTTCAGCGAAGGGGGCATCAAGTTCCTCGGCAAGAGCTATGCCTTCTTCTATCTGACGTTCGGACTGGCGGTGCTTTGCTATCTGGGCCTGCGCATCATGGTGAACTCGAAGCTCGGCTTCGTCATGGTCGCGATCCGGGAGGACCCGGAGCGAACCGAGGCGCTCGGCTATGACGTGCGCCTGATTCAGCTCATCGTCTTCTGCGTTTCCGCCCTTCTGGCCTCGATGTCCGGCATTCTCTACGTTTCCTGGGGCCGCTTCATCACGCCGGACGTGTTCGGCGTGTACAACAACATCCTGCCGGTCATCTGGGTTGCCGTCGCCGGCCGCAAGAGCCTGACGGCAACGGTGATCGGCACCCTCGTGCTGGTGTGGATGTCGCAGCGCCTGACCGAGACCGACTACGCCTTCGTTGTGCTCGGCGGCATTCTGGTGGGCGCCATGCTCCTGCTCCCGGAGGGAGTCATCACCGGGATCGTCGATCGCAGCGCCGGACTCCGCGCCCGGCTGGCGGCGCGACTCAGGGCGCGAGCCTGAGCGATGCCGCTGCTGGAGGTCAAGAACCTGTCCAAGGCGTTCGGCGGGGTACGCGCGGTGGACGGCGTCGACTTCTCGCTGGAGCAAGGCGAGCTGCGCTCCATCATCGGCCCCAACGGCGCCGGCAAGAGCACCCTGTTCAAGCTCCTGCTCGGCAGCATCAAGCCGGACAAGGGCAAGATCTGGTTCCGGGACCGGGATGTCACCCGGGCCGAGCCGCACACGCGCGCCCACATGGGGATCGGCGTCAAGTTTCAGCATCTCGGCGTCTACGGCGACCTCACCGTGCGCCACAACATGCAGCTGCCGCTGCAGCACAGCCTCTCGGGCGAGGCGATGGATGCCGAGATCGCGCGGCTCTTGGAGCGGCTCAACCTCGCCGGCACGGAAGAGCGCCGCGTGGCCGAGCTCGCGCACGGCCAGCGCCAGTGGCTCGCGATCGGCATGGCGCTCGCCATGCGGCCGGTGCTGCTGCTGCTCGACGAGCCGACCGCCGGCATGGGACCGGAGGAGACGCGCGAGACCGGCTCGCTCGTCCACTCCGTCCACGAGGAAGGCGTCACGATCGTCGTCGTCGAGCACGACATGGCGTTCGTGCGTCAGTTGGGCGCGCCGGTGACCGTGCTGCACTATGGCCGCGTGTTCGCCGAAGGCTCGCTCGCGGCGATCGAGGACAACGAGGACGTCCGCAATATCTATCTCGGCGCGTCACGAACGATGGCCGTTCGAAGCCGCCGCCACTGAAGCAGACAAACCAGGGGAGACCAAGGAGATGCAGAAGATCAATCGGGGCGATATTCCCGCCAAGTACGCCTTCGACTGGGAAGACGAGCCGGTGCTCCGGGTGGCGCAGGGGGAGGCGTTTCAGCTCGAGACCGACGACGCGCTCTCCGGCCTCATCGTCGACGACAGCGACGACCCCGAGGTGCACAACTTCACCGGCGAGCATGTCGTCTCGCTGCAGAGCGTCTGGCCGCCGACCTACAACCCGGTGGTCGGCCCGATCTACGTCGAGGGCTGCGAGCGGGGCGATACGCTCGCCGTCCATATCGACTGGATCGACCCCTGGCGCTACGGCTTCTCGGGCATCCTGCCCGGCATCGGCCCGCTGGGGGATTCCAAGCGCTGGGCGGACTGCTCCGAGCCGCACGTGCAGGTGATCGAGCACTTTCCCGGCCCGAGCGGGCATACGCGGGACGGCACGGGCAAGTACTCCGACAAGCTCACCTGGGACCTGATGCCCTTCTGCGGCACGCTGGCGGTGGCGCCGGAGCGCGAGGTGTTCACCTCGCTGCTGGGCCAGGGCCCCTTCGGCGGCAACATCGACTGCCGCGACGTGCGCGCCGGCCACACGATCTATCTCAACGCCTACCACGCGGGCGGCCTGCTCTACGTGGGCGACATGCACGGCGGGCAGGGCGACACGGAGTTCACAGGCATCGCCGACGAGACGCGGGCGACGATCCAGCTGAGCGCCACGGTCATCAAGAACAAGCACGCGCCCTGCGTCAGGATCGAGAAGCCGGACAGCATCGTGGCGGTCGGCATCAACCTGCCGATGGAGCACGCGGTCTACGACGCCTGCGACAACATGATGCAGTGGCTCAGGGACGACTACGGCGTCAGCGGCAAGGACACCTACATCCGCATGTCGTGCGATCCGGCGTTCCGCATCCGCACCTACCAGATGGTGCGCGCGGTGACGATCCAGCACGTGGTCGGCGCCGAGTATCCCAAGGAGCGCCTCTTCCCCGCCATCTGAGGCGCGAAGCGAGGAGCGTGCGGCGACGCCTTTGCCGGCTCCATGCTGGAACGGGTGATCGAGGAGCGGGCCGAGCGCCAGCTGGTTTAGTCAGAGCGCTCGCCTGACAGATGGCAGGCCTTGGCAAAATTTGCCAAGGCCGTCACCGTCGCGCCATGAGCACGATGAACGTGTCGCTGCCCGAAGCCCTCAAGGACTTCGCGAGCGGGCGCGGCACGATATCGATGAGGCGATCGAGCACTATCGGTCGGAGGCGGGACCGGCGGCCGCGCTGAACTTCATCGACGCGCTGGAAGACACCTTCCGGCAGATCGGCGAACGCCCGGCGGGCGGTTCGCCCTGCCACGCGCATGAGCTTGAAATTCCCGGCCTGCGCTTTCGATCGGTCGGAAGGTCTCCGAATCTGGTCTTCTATGTCGAACGGGAAGCGGAGATCGATGCCTGGCGCGTCCTGCGCGGGGCGCGGGACAATCCGGCCTGGATGCAGCAGTCGCGCGAGGAGTGATCCGGGGAGCGCGTCAGGCGGCCGGCACCGGCGCGTCGTTACGCAATATCAGTGCGGCCTTCAGGTC